>JBGCGA010000031.1:0-45899 GCA_045110285.1 Crocinitomicaceae bacterium
TTACCTTTTTCAGCTTCCTTGAACATTTGAGCACCTCCGGCACCACAGCATAAGCCTTTCGACTTACAACGTTTCATTTCTACCAGTTCGGCATCCAATTTTTCAAGAACCATTCTTGGTGCTTCATATTCGCCATTGGCACGTCCTAAATAACATGGATCGTGGAATGTAATTTTCTTTCCTTTAAAACTTCCACCTTCTACTTTTAGTTTGCCATCTTTAAATAGCTGCTCAAGCAGTTGAGTATGGTGAATCACTTCGTAATTACCTCCTAATTCTGGATACTCATTTTTTAATGTATTAAAGCAATGCGGACATGCGGTGACAATCTTTTTAACTTTGTAACCATCCAAAACCTGAATGTTCATCATGGCTTGCATTTGAAACAAAAATTCATTTCCAGATCGTTTAGCTGGATCGCCAGTACAAGATTCTTCGGTTCCTAATACTGCAAATTTAACATTGCAGTGATTTAGTAATTTAACAAAAGCTTTGGTTATTTTTTTTGCTCTGTCGTCAAAACTGCCAGCGCAACCCACCCAAAATAGTACGTCAGGTGATTCTCCGGCTGCCGTCATTTCGGCCATTGTAGGTACTTTAAGTGTGCTCATGCTTTATTTTTTGAATGCTTGTATTGTTGCGTCAACGTCTATTAAATCTGTAAATTTACCTTCGTATCTTGTGGCTCTTACAATATGATTGTCTACCCAATGGTAGTTTCCTCCCCTTGGTTTCCCCATCATCATGCCATGGAATTTGAAACCATGTTTATTTAACCAGTTTTCCGTTACTTCTCTATGTTCCTCTAACCTTGAAGTAAAAAAAGTAATAATATGGCCTTGATCATACCATTTATTAAGTGTTTCTAATGCGTCAGGATATAATTTGGCAGTTGCCATTCTTTCTGGTTCCTCATTAGGAATATCATCACAAATAGTTCCGTCAATATCAATTAAATAGTTTTTGACATCTTCAGGAAGAATCGGTGAAATAGACCGGCCGTCGATTACAATATTTTTTAGTTTATTATCACTCATCTTTCCATTTTAAACGATCAGATGGCGAAAATTGCCATGGTGCTTGGTTATTTTCAATATTGGTATTCATTCCAGCTAACTCAGCCGGAATTTTTGACTCTTCCATCACCAAATATCGTCTCAAATCCATAATAATTTCCAATGGATCAATTAATACTGGACATTCTTGAACACACGCGTTACAGCTAGTGCATGCCCATAATTCCTCTTCAGTAATATAATCGCCTAGTAACGATTTACCATCATTAAAATCTTTCCCTTCTTTTCTGATGCCAGCTCCTAATTCTTCTGCACGGTCGCGCACATCCATCATTATTTTACGAGGAGATAGCAATTTACCTGTAGCGTTAGCCGGACAAGCTTCTGAACATCTTCCGCACTCGGTACAGGTGTAGGCGTTCATAATATTCACCCAACTTAAGTCAGTGACATCTTTTGCTCCAAAACGTTGCGGTACTTCTCCTTCTGCAGCTGGTGCTGGTGCTGCAAATGGATCCGCATTTGGATCTAGCATCAATTTAACTTCATTCGTAACCGCCTCCATATTACTCATTTTTCCTACTGCACCAAGTTTTGAAAAGAAGGTATTCGGAAATGCCCATAAAATGTGAAGATGCTTTGAAAAAGGTAAATAATTAAGGAATGCGAATACCATGATGATGTGGCCCCACCACCCAATTCTTTCTAATAAATGTAAGGTTGACACTTCCATTCCGGCAAATACATTTGCACCCAGGAAGCTGGACACGGTGAAACCAAATCCACCTTGGATAGGCGCATGGCTTTCGTTAACTAGAGCTAAAGCCTCATCTGCACCATTCATTGTAAGAATACAAAAAACCAATACGATTTCCATGTATAGAATGATATTACCATCTAATTTTGGCCAGCCAGTCATTTCTGCCATATGAAAACGTGGAATTTTTAGTAAATTTCTTCTTGCTAAGAAAATGAAAGTAGCAAGCAAGGCCAGCACAGACAGTACCTCTATGAGGCTAATCATAAACGTATAAAAACCTCCTAAGCTCGGTTGAAATATTCTATGTGTTCCAGCAATACCATCAATTACAATTTCAATTAATTCAATTTGCGTGATGACAAATGCAACATAAATAATGATATGAAAAAATCCTGAAATGGGTTTACGAACCATTTTTGACTGCCCTAAAGCGACTTTGGCCATTGTTTTAAATCGTTCACCTTTCTTGTCAGTTCTATTAATAGCTCTTCCAAGCTTTATATTACTGACTGTTTTACGAATGTTTAGTGCAAAAAACGTACTTCCTGCAATTAATAGAATCAAAAAAATGATTGTACTCATACTTTTTCTTTTTTTGGGTTCAAGCCAGAATTAGTTCTTCGCTTTTCTTCCGAAAAGTGAAAAATGCACATACTTATTAGGATTTGCTTCCATGTCATCTAATAAGTTTTGCACTGATTGATTAGTTTCCAATAATTCTTGGTGCAGGCTATCAGTTTTCAATAGTTTTCCTATAGACCCTTCACCATTGTTAACTTGTGCTAATACGCCATTTAATTCTTCTAAAGTTTTCCGTGTTTTTTGAACCACAGCTTTAATGTCGGTATCTGCTAAAGTGCTTGAAATGCTCTGTACATTATCAATTGTTTTGTTTATTTGGCCTGATTTTTCAGCTAAATTAGCCGTTACATCATTTACATTATTCAACACGTTGTCAATCACCAAAATTTCATCATTTATCATTCTTGACAAATTATTTGCTAAGTCACCAAATTTTGCAATCCCTTCACGAAATTCGTATAAACTTTCGTCAATAGTATAAGCAGCTGAAGTGTCCCAAAATGCATTAATTGAAACTATAATACCTTCAACAGAACCGATTAATTGCTCTGTTTTCATTTTAAGCGGCAGAATTTGTTCATTTATTTGCGTGGCAATATCATCTTCAACAAAAGACTTCAATGTATCTCCCCCTTCATAATATGCTGGAATGGCTACTGGCTCAGTATTCATTACTAAACTCAAAGCCTTTGTTCCCAGTAAATCAGAACTAATCATTCCAATTTCAGAACCTTTTGGAATCAAAATATCGTCGTTAATCACCGACCAGGTTACCAAAATTTTTTGCGGGTTATCTGGATGAAGTTCAACTGTTTTAACTAAACCTATTTTAAATCCATTAAGTTGAACTTCATTTGCAACGGCAATACCATTGGAATTTGTGAAGGTAGCGTAGTAAAGCCGATCCTTTTCAAACATTGAATTACCTTTTAGAAAGTTAACACCAGAGTACAACAGCACTATTCCTAGTAAAACCAATACCCCAACCTTAAATTCTTTAGATATTTTCATTATTATTCCTTTTTAGCAAATTTAATAGCTTTTTCTAAACTAATCCTCTCATTGTTCTTAAAAGCGACTAAAAAAGCATTTTCAAACCCCAAGTCTCTCATTGTATTTTTTAAAACATTGGCCTCTTTAAAGCTTTTGAAGGCACCAACAGTATACTTGTAAAAACCTCCATCAAAATACTCCCAAACAGGCTGTGCCTTAAATCTTGAATCTGCAATATCCACTTTAGTAGCATTTGTAGCAATTTGCACTTTAAAAATAATATCGTCAGATTTTATTTCATCATCTGTTAACCCATACTTTTCAGTGTATTTTTCAGCATCTGTTTTCTCAACAGGTGGCTCAACAGCCGTGTAGCCGCTCTCGTAGTATACCTTATAGTTGTTAAATGCATTCATGAACGACTGCGCCATTAAAGTTTGGTTTGCAGTATCTAACAAAAATTTCTCTTCTTCTTTATTGGTTAAAAAACCTGTTTCAATCAATACACTAGGCATAGTCGTTTTATATAGAACTAAAAAACCGGCTTGCTTCACTCCCCTGTTCACCCGTCCTAACTTTTCCATTTCGGACTGAACTAGAGAAGCAAAGGCAATACTGTGATCTAAAAATACTGATAATTGTAATTGACGAGCAATAATGGCATCAACTGACAAATCAAAGGCGCGATACTTTTCACCTCCATCTTCTTCCAAATGAATTGTTGCATTCTCTCTTTGAGCCACTTTGGCTTGAGATTCCGTTCTATTTAGCCCTAATACAAAGGTTTCAGCCCCTTTAGCGTTTGAAGCTGCTGAATTGGCGTGAATGCAGATAAATAAATCTGCCTTATTTTTATTCGCAATTTGTGCACGTTCATCCAGTTCCACAAAAACATCTGTTTTTCGTGTGTATATTAAATTAATGGATGGGTATCTTTTTTCTATAAACTCACCTAATTTTAAGGCAATAGCAAGCGCAATATCTTTTTCAAGCGCTGAACTACCTTGACATCCTTGGTCATGTCCTCCATGTCCAGGATCAATCACTACTGTTTTAATGCCGCCATAAAAATTGTTTTGTGCATAAATTGGCGCAAAAATAACTGTACACGCAAACAATAAAATAAGCTTGAATTTGTTCTTGGATGTAACGCTCATCATAATATAATTTTAGTTTTGCATTTACTGTTAACAAAATTAAGACCATAAATTGATCAATTCATTATCTATACAGAGATTTATTCCCTTTATAATGTTGATAATGTCAGTATTTATTTCAAATGCTGCGTATGGTCAAATTATAAGAGAAGGTGACTTTGGGCTGGATGCACCAGTTAAATATTCTGCAACAGATTCTATAGTGGTTGATTTAAAAAGCCAAATCATTAGACTGTATGGCAATGCTGATGTTAAATACCAAGAAGTTCATTTAACTGCTGATTTAATTGAAATTGACATTGAAAAGAGTGAAGTCCAAGCAACATACACCCTGGATTCATTGGGAAATGCTGTCGGAAAACCTGCTTTTACAGATGGAACGGAAAATGTGACCTGTGATGGGATGAAATATAATTTCAAATCGGAAAAAGCCATTATTCAAGAAGTAAGAACCCAGCAAGGAGAAGGTTACATCCATATGGAGACCTCGAAGCGACAGCCAAATGAGGAGATTCACTTTAAGAATGGAAAATATACTACCTGTAGCAATGAAAAACCACATTATCACTTTCAACTGTCAAAAGCTATTGCAATTCCCGACAAACGAATTGTAGCCGGACCGCTCTATATGCGGATTTTAAATGTTCCTTTACCAATAGCCGCACCATTTGCCATACTTCCAAACTCTGAAAAGAAAAAACATGGAATTGAAATGCCTTCATTTGCCTTAGCTGGCCCATTTGGAACCGGGTTTGAGAACTTAAGATATTACATTCCACTAGGATCAAGATGGGAAACGTACATTAACACCACACTATTTACGACAGGGAGATGGGCCATTAGCAATTCCTACAACTATAATGTAAAGTATAAACATAGTGGGACTTTTAGGGTAGGTTTTGCACATTTAAGTGGCTATTTTTTTGACAAAGCTGTTACAAATAATTTTACACTTTTCTGGAATCATAACCAGGCGGCCAAAGCTCACCCAAGCTTAAAATTTAGTGCAAATATTGATTTTAGGTCAAATAATAATGCAGCTGAAAGTATTGAAATCATTCCTGTGGACCAATTCAATACAAATTTCAATTCAGCTGTTACCTTAAACAAAGCTTGGAAATTGAAAGACTTAAGAGGTGCTTGGACAGGTAAAGTGTCACTTCAACAAAACTCACAAACAAACAATTTTGTTTTTGAGCTGCCTAGCTTTAATTTTTCAGTTAATCGTTTCGATTTAGGTGTATTGCGAAAATCAAGCGTTGGAAAAAAATGGTACGAAAACATTTTCATCAATTACAATTTGACTAGCTTAAATCGTGTAACAGTTGCAGATTCTATTGCTAGAACATCTTTTTCGGCTGGCGACCTATCATTTTTGTCAGACAATAATTCGAGTGGTATAAGGCAAAATGCCATTATTCAAACCAATCTGCAGCCCAAGTCTGGTTGGTTTACCTTTAACTTAAGAACTACCTATCAAGAAAATTGGAATTTTCAAACTTATAACAAAGAATGGAATACAATTACAGATACCACCGACATTACAGAAATTAATGGATTTGCAGCCAACAGAAACATCAATTTTAGCGGTGGGCTCAGTACAAATATTTACGGCTATTATAAAAGTAATTTCAAGAATAAAATAAAACTACGACATGTTATGTCTCCAAACATTTCGTTTACCTACCGTCCTGACTTAGGAAACCATCAAGAAATAATAATTGACACAGCTGGTAATACAGGTTACTATTCCCCATTTGATGTCAGTTTATACCGAGAGGCCGCACGAGGTGAATCAGGTACAATTGATTTTAATTTAGGGAACACTTTAGAAATGAAAAGAATTAAAAAAAGTGATACCATTAATCAAACATTTACCAATGTTAAAATTATTGACAGATTCAATATTAGTGGTAATTATGACATTTTAGCGGACTCTTTAAATTTATCAGATATCAGATTCAGTTTTCAGACCTCTCCCTTTAAAACAGTAAGTCTGCAGTCGAGTTGGACACTTTCGCCCTATCAGTGGAATGCCAACACAAGGACTTTTACCAATGAATACGCATTAAAAACCAACCAAGGTGTTGGCCATATCAGAAGTGCAAACTTTACCGTGAGCAGTCGCCATTCAATTAAACCAGAAAAGTCTGATTCATTAAGAAATTTCAAAAATTCGACCTGGAATTTTAGTGTCATTTACAATTTAAATTATTCTCGAAAAACAAGTAGTGGATTTAATGATACAACAACCAGTAATTTCAGAACACCTGAGCATACTGTTGGCATATCTGGTTCAGCAAATCTTTGGAAACTTTGGGGTTTGAATTATAATGTTTTGACAGATGTTATTGGCGTCTATCAATACTTTAAAAACCCCACAAATTTAGATTTTGCACCTAACCCAAGTATGGCCATTGGTATTACTAGGCAATTGCACTGCTGGGAAGCCAGCTTGAACTTTACTAAAAATGGCAATTTCTTTAGACAAATTTTTGCAGATGGAAGCAGCATTCCTAGCTATGTGATTCGTTTTAAAATAAACATTAAGGCTTCTATGTTTGATGCTTTCCTCCCCGAAGTGAGGCCAAGAGTGGATTTTTTATTGGAGTAGGAATCATTCCGCCCTTTTCACAAAATAGCTTGAGCTGATTGATAAAATGACAAAGGCTAAAAAGAAATACAAGCCAATGAGCGTTTCTGCATTGGTTTCAACACCAACATTCATATTAGAGAAGGAAAAGTAAGCTAAGAAAATTCCAGCCACAAAAACATCTGCCATACTCCATTTCCCAATTAACAAAATAAAAGTTCTGAAGCTTTTAGAGTACTGATTTTTAGGCCATATTAAAACAAATAGTGATGCGCATAATTTAAAAAGGGGGAAAATGACACTAAACAATAGTAGAGCGATTCCAACAAAAACATTCCCGCCCGTGAACAGCAGTTTAATGAGTTGAAAAACCGATTTGTTTTGATAGAAATATGAGATTTTTCCGTCAAATGTTTTTTCAAAAGTCTTTTCCCAAAAGCCCAAATCAACAGGCACTTTAAACGCCAAATTAGTATTGAATGCTTCAATTTCTAGAAAAGGAGCTTGTAAAGCAACATAAATAAGACATAAACTGGAAAAAATGAGTGAAATTCCGAACATCTGGTTAAACTCAGTCTTTTTCCAATAAAAATAAGCGATTGCCAAATTATAGATCAGAATAAAGCCAACCAAAAACAATCCGTAATAAATCGCTGCATTATAAAGTCGATCGGCAGAATGTTGCAATCTATCGTAAGCTGCAATCTTACTAGAAGCTTTATCATTAAAAGGTATCCATTCCGCAGAAGTCATGACACGTTCTTTGAAATTTAGAACCTCAGCAATGCTTTCTTTTTTATATCTGTAGTCATTTAATTCTTTAGCTATATAGTTAGTTAAAACTAATGCAGAAACAGCTAAAAGCCCAGTTAAAGTAATGATTAACCATGGCTTTTTCATCTATTATTTAAAGCTTTAATTGTTTTAGAAAAAAGACTGTGGATTTCTGATTGTTTGCTATGATGACCAGCTTTAACATGCATTTGTCCGTGCGAAATTGTACCATATTGCATTGAACTATCCGAAGCATAAATTGCAGTGTTTAATATATTTTCTTCAGAAGCCGTTCCAATTAACGGATGGTTAGCATCTATCAGAACTGCATTTAAAGGTTCACCGACTTTAAAATAATTACTTGTTTGGTTTCCCATGGCTTTTCGGCCCGCTAAAATCGATTGATTAATGGCATAATATCCGCTATTCCCCTCAGAATTGGAAGTAAAAGTATTTCTCTGATGACTGGTTAATCGTTGTCCATAGTCTAAAATTCTTAACTCTTCAAAAGGATTTAATCCAATATGGCTATCTGTTCCTATACTCCATTTTCCGCCGTAATTTTGGAATTTATTTAAGGGGAAAATACCATCTCCTAAATTTCCTTCAGTACTTGGGCAAAGCACCACATTAGCTCCCGACTCAGCTATTGCATTAGTTTCATCATCTACCAAATGTGTTGCATGCACTAAGTGAAATCGATCAGACAATTCCACTTCGTTTGCCATCCACTCTACTGGTCTTTGTCCTAAATACTGAATAGAATCTTCTATTTCTTTTAATTGTTCCGAAATATGAATATGAAAGGGTAAATCTTGCGGTCCTTCTGCCGCTATGAGTTTGATGACAGATGGGTCGACCCCTCGCATGGAGTGAATGCCAATTCCAATATTTGCATGTTCATATAATTCAGTTGATTGTTGAGAGGCCTCTAATAATTTTAAATAGGCATCCATATCTTTAGAAATGAATCGCTTTTGACCTTCTGATGGTGGTTTGCCAAATCCACCGTTTTGATAAAAAATAGGAACTAGAGTAATACCTATGCCAGCAGTTTTTGCAGCACTGACTAACCTTTCGCCCATCTCAGATAGATTCTCATAATAACTCCCATCTTTTTGATGGTGCACATAGTGAAATTCAGCAACATTGGTATATCCATGCCTTACCATTTCGGAATATAGCATAGTGGCTATCGACTCTAAATCGTCTGGCGAAACAGACAAAGCCAATCGATACATGGCTTCTCGCCAGGACCAGAAGTCATCTGTAGTTCCAATGGCATGTTTTTCTGTTAAACCTGCCATGGCATACTGAAAAGCATGTGAGTGGGCATTTTGAAAACCTGGAATAGCGTAAACATTCAACTTTACAGGCATAGCATCAATAGAGGCTATATCGCTTACACTTACAATTTTTCCATCAGCATCAGTTTGAACAAATGCCGGGCTTATCCATTTACTATTTTGTAATAATCCTTTAAACTGATACGTTTTCATGCATTTTTTAATTGAAAATTGAATTCAAAGTTCTTGAAAACAAGTCTACTTTGAGAAATCAATCATTTGATATTCTATTTCGAATCCTTTTTTTACATCAAGAGTATCAAAGTTATCAATTCTAAGCTCTTTATGTACACTGTAAATTTTCCCAATCCCTTTAGCAAATACATCATATTCAATATTATGACCTATAAAACTGGTAAATTCTTGATGAGACACCACGCAGGCAGAATCAAATTTAAATCCATTTACAGCGAAAGGTTGATGAACTGACTTAAATCTACTACTCTTTTCTTCAAATTGATTGAGCGCGTTTGCATTCCACGTTTTGGTGAGTGTTGGTGCAAAAATAAAGTCTATATATCGGCTATTTTCCTCAACTACTTCAGTTCTTGTTACTGTGTTTTTTACAGTCCACACATCTTTTATTTCCCAATCTAAGCTGTCATTCTCTCGCAGAAATCTTCTAATCTTCACAGCATCATCTCCTACTTCATCAGTAAACGATTCTGAAAAAACAGTTTTAATTTGATAGTAGTTTGTATCGTGCGCTGGCAGTAATGCCTCGTCATGAAAAATATCACGCACTTGGTACACTATCGTTAAACCAGAATCCAAGAGCACATAATCATATCCAAAGTCAATTTCAACCTCATCTTTTTTACAAGAAAAAAATAGAATTATAATAGGTATGATAGCAACCAATTTCATTTAAGCCGTCATTCTTTTTAAATTAACTGCATACATAATAATAAAAGCCAATGAAATAATTGCAGCACCTTGAATACTAGACACGCCCAAAAAGTAGGCAGAAATGCCAAGAGCAATCACCGAGTATAAAATATACAAGTAAAAACCATTTCTTTTTAAAATATACATCAGATACACTGCCATTCCGCCAACCACTATGGCAAGGAAATTACCTAAATATATTTGCTCAAAGTTTTCAACTGTTTTTTCGAGAACAATAATACTTTGTTCAACCGCCGTTCTGGCTATATTATCCCAAAATGAACTTCCTGTTATTTTAGCCTTAGCATCTTCTGATAAACTGATGCTTTCGAGCACTTTTTCTCTGCCTCCTATGTATCCAAAAACAACCGAAAATAACTCAAGACCAATATAAACCCACGATAAAATACAAAGCACTTTTAAAAATGTACCTCTTCTGTCTTCAATTGTCATGTTAGCCTCATCATTCCAGGGCTCAACTTCTTGTTTGTTTTCGCTCATTTTAAAAATTTATGTTCTCAATAAAGGTAATTGATTTTTTTATTTCAGGGTGCATGTATTTGTCATCTTGCACGACCGGTACATTTTGACGGAATTTATCAACAAAGTTTTGAATGGTTGCACTCGATTTCAAAGGTTCACGATACGACAGTGCTTGTGATGCATTAAACAGCTCAATACCGAGTATCATTTTAAGGTTTTCAATAATGTTAAAACATTTTGTTGCGGCATTGGCCCCCATACTCACATGATCTTCTTGCCCGTTTGAGGATTCAATAGAATCAACAGACGCTGGTGTTGCAAACTGCTTATTTTGACTGACAATTGATGCAGCAGTGTACTGAGGAATCATAAATCCAGAATTTAGTCCTGGGTTTTTAACAAGAAATGCCGGCAATCCTCTCTCTCCGCCTATTAATTGGTAGGTTCTACGTTCCGAAATATTCCCTAATTCAGCCATTGCAATGGCCAAAAAGTCTAAAGTAATGGCCAATGGTTGACCGTGGAAATTACCAGCAGATACAATTTCATCTTCATCAGGGAAAATGGTAGGATTGTCAGTCACCGCATTAATTTCACGCTCAAATATGGTTTTGGCATGGGCAATGGCATCTTTTGTTGCGCCGTGAACCTGAGGAATACATCTAAAACTATATGGATCCTGCACATGCTCCTTAGGTTGCGCAATAATCTCGCTTCCTACCAATAATTCACGAATCATTTTTGCAGTTACAATCTGTCCAACTTGATTACGAATGCCATTCACATTTTCGTTAAACGGGTTGATTCTTGCATCAAAACCGTCAATTGAAACGCAAGCAATCATATCTCCAACCATTGACAGTTTTTCTGCTTGAATGATATTCCAAGTTCCGTAAGCACTCATAAATTGAGTTCCATTTAACAAAGCCAGTCCTTCTTTTGATTGAAGGGTGATGGGTGCCCAACCCATTTTTTGAAGCATTTTATCAGAGGCGACTTTTTGCCCCTTAAAGTACACCTCACCTTCTCCAAATAACGGCAAAGCCAGGTGCGCCAATGGTGCTAAATCGCCTGAAGCACCCAATGACCCCAATTGATACACCACCGGTATAATATCGTGATTGTAAAAATCGATTAAACGTTGAACTGTCAGTAATTGAACACCTGAATGCCCATATGACAAGCCTTGAACCTTTAATAATATCATTAATTTAACAATGGCTTTTGGTACCTCATTTCCCAATCCACAGGCATGAGAAATCACTAGATTTTTTTGTAATTGGCTTAGTTCCGATTTTGAAACTACGGTATTACACAATGAGCCGAAACCTGTATTAATACCATAATGAACAGCATCAGTTTCCGAAATTTTGTCAAGATATGCTCTACACTTATTAACCTTAGCAGCCGAGTTTGAACTGAGTTCAATGGTTGCATTCGACTGGATTAATTCCTTTAATTTATCGATTGATAAAAATTGATCGTCAATGATGTGTTTCATGTTTAATAGTTGTTTTTCATTGCCGCATAGAATTTATAATTTGCAATCACCTTCATGAGAGAGATTAGCGTTCTATGCTCACTGCATTAAATAGTATTTAAATATTGTTTAAAATCATCATAATCAGCACTAAACTGTTCTCCTGAACTCATGTTCTTATAAGAAATAGATTGGTCGGCTATTTCATTTTCTCCAATCATGACGACAATAGGAATATTTTTATCATCCGCAAACTTCATTTGCTTTTTCATTTTTGCTGAAGAAGGATAAACCTCAGTTGGAATTCCATCTTTTCGCAGTTTAGCTGCCAGCTTCATACTATGCAATTGCTCATTTTCCCCAAAATTTACAAACAGCACTTTGGTAGATGTGGATAATTGTGATGGAAATAAATTTAACTCTTCTAACACATCATAAATTCGATCTGCCCCAAACGAGACACCAACTCCTGACATACCAGACAATCCAAACAATTCAGTCAAATTATCGTATCGGCCACCACCGCAAATACTTCCCATTTTCACTTCATTGGTAAGCACTTCAAAAATAGCACCTGTGTAGTAGCTTAATCCCCTTGCCAGTGTTACTTCAAATTCTAATTTTGCTTTTCCTAAACCCAGTTCCTCAACAGTATTTACTACAAATTCTAGTTCTTCTACTCCTTTCATTCCAATTTCAGAGGAAGACAGAAAAGCTTTAATTTTTGAAATTTTTTCCGAATTGCTTCCGGCAAAATCAAATAGCGGACTTATTTTTTCGATAGCAGCATCACTAATCCCTCTTTCTTTCAATTCTTTTGTAACACCATCAACACCTATCTTATCTAGTTTATCGAGTGCCACAGTCATCTCAACCAACTTATCGGTTTCTCCACACACTTCAGCAATTCCAGTTAAGATTTTTCGATTATTAAATTTAATTGAAAAGTCAGTTAAGCCTAAATTGGTTAAAACTTGATCAAATATTTGGATCAACTCCACTTCGTATACCAATGAGTCGCTTCCAACTACATCTACATCACATTGATAAAACTCTCTATACCGTCCTCTTTGCGGACGGTCTGCACGCCAAACTGGTTGAATTTGATACCTTTTAAATGGAAACGATAAATCGTTTTGATGTTGTACAACAAATCTTGCAAAGGGCACAGTTAAATCGTAACGAAGGGCTTTATCTGAAATTGAATTGGCAAATTTTGGTAATTGACCGCTTTCCAAAGCAGTTTGATCAGCCCCTTTTAATTTATCACCTGAATTCAACACTCGAAATATTAACCGATCCCCTTCTTCTCCGTACTTCCCCATTAAAGTCTCGGTTTTTTCCATTGTGGGGGTTTCAATCCCTGCAAATCCATACGTTTTAAAAACGTTTGTAATGCTGTTAAATATATATTGGCGTTTGGCCATGGTGTTGGGCAAAAAATCTCTTGTCCCCTTAACAATGCTAGCTTTGCTGCTCATGCTAATAATTTTGGAACAAAAATACAATTTTGTTTGAATTGATAGCTATCTTTCCTTGCCTCTATTAATGGTCTCAAGTCAATAAATAAAGAGTACATTTATTAAATATTTCAAGTGATTTTCAATGGATATATTCGTTCATATGCCAATAGCTGCTCCGGTTTTATTTATTGCGTCCGCTATTTATTGCATAATACTGTTTTACTGGATAGCTCTGGGATCTAGTCTACCACAATCAAAACTTGTTGCTGTAAAACTGGTAGCTGTAGTTCTAGTTTGGGTAATTTTACAAATTATATTGACTAGTTCAGGAGTCTACATTAAACATATGAATGCCCTACCTCCTAAAATTGTGCAATATGGAGTACTTCCTCTGGTGGCAATGCTAATTTTTGTTTTTAACAATAAGCGGACAAAACAGTTTATTGACAGCTTGCCACAACAACGGGTTATAGCCATCCATTTGGTAAGGATTGTAGTAGAAATGGGCTTGTATTATGTGTATGTAGGAAAGAAGATTCCACAAATTATGACTTTTGCAGGACAAAATTTTGATATTCTGGCGGGACTGACCACTCCCTTCATCATTTATGGTTTGTACAAAAAGAAGTTAAATGGTAAAGTAGTTTTACTTTGGAACATTATTAGTCTAGGCCTATTATGCTACATCATAATACTGGCTTTTTTATGTGCTCCAAGTCCACTTCAGCAACTGGCTTTTGATCAACCCAATATTGCAATTTTTATGAATCCATATAGTTTATTACCTACCTTTATTGTCCCAATGGTAATTTTTATGCATTTGGTATCCATCAGACAATTAATAAAAAAACATGATTAAATGGACATTTTTTTGAAGTATTGATTTTGATGACAAACTTATCTTGCGGAGTATTTCACAGTCGAGTAGTCATATCCAACAAACAGAAGTTTAACAAGTTGTAACAATGCTGAGAATAAAGTTTTTTTCCAAAAATTCTGTTTTGGAACACTATTTGATAACTGTGAATCAAACTTATATTCCCAAATGATTCATCACAAATTACTGCTAATAATTGTTCTAGTTTTTTCGTTCCATAATACAAACTTTAGCCAATCAAAAATAGTAGATTACGTGGCACCAACTAAAATTGGTGAAACAATAAAAATACAATCGACAATACTCAAAGAAACTAGAGCCATCAACCTATATCTACCAAAAGGTTATGAGAGTGATAGCGTTACAAAATTTCCAATTATATATGTTCTTGACAGTGATATGAAGGATGATTTTACTCATGTGGCGGGAATTGTACAGTATGGTTCAAAGTCATGGGTTAATATTGTGCCAAAATCTATTGTAGTTGGCCTACCTAATTCTCATAAAAACAGAGATTTTGTAGCAAAAAAAAATGAACAGTATTCGTATTCAGGAGGTTCAGGAAATTTTATGAATTTTATTGAATTTGAACTGATACCTTTTTTTGAAAAGAACTTTAGAACGCTAGAAAACCGTACTATAATTGGCAAAACATTGGGTGGTTTATTTGTAGGAGAATTATTAATGACCAGACCACATTTATTTACTAATTTTATTTTACTTAGTCCTACTTTATCATGGGACAATTCTGCTATTCTAAAAGTAGAACCAAAACTTTGCCTGAGTAAAAAAACAGTATACATTGGTGTTGGTGAGGAATCTAAACTGCATGATCTTTCAGCCAAAAAGTTTTATTTAAAATTTAAGAACATGAATGTCAACAGTATAACCCTCCACTACAAAATGTTTGAAGAATTTAACAGATCAAACATCATGTTTACTGGTACTTATAATGCGTTTACAATTATATTTAGCAAGCAGTAAGTGAAAAATTTTTAACGCAGCACGTTGACAGTTCCGTACTCAGTGACCGTTTGATCAACAGTAATTAACTGATAGTCGATTTTCCAAGCGTAAACACCCATTTGTACTTGGTTTCCAACGTAGGTTCCATCCCATCCAACTTGAGGGTCTTTTGAAACAAATACTATCTCACCATTCCGATTATAAATTGTTAACTGATAAGTATAAAGATTGTAACCCGCCGTCATTACAGGTAAAAACATATCATTCGGTCCGCTCCTATTTGGTGTAAAACTATTGGGAACATAAAAAATTAATTCGTCGAATATTTTAATATTTTGTGTCACCATATCAGTGCAGTTTCCACTGCTACTTGTAGCTGCCAAACTTACACTGTATACATTTGCAATTGAAGGGAAAGTAAAATTTGGATCCTCATCAACACTTGCTCCCAAACCGCTATTAAAATCCCACACAAAATCAGATGCACCAGTTGATTCATTTTTAAATTGAACCTCGTTTAATTTTACCGTAACAGTGCCTGGAGAATAAGAGAATGACGCTTTTGGTGATTGTTCTACATTTATGAAGTCAGACATTAAAATTGAATTTTCGCAACCGAAACTTGAGAAAACTAACAATTCTACATCAAAAACTCCAGCATCATACTTATGAAAAATTGTCCCGCAAGTTTCTTTAACAGTCCCGTCTCCCAAATCCCAGATACAATTACTGATATTATTATCTTGGGCATGCGAAAGGGACACTTCAAAAGGACTGCAACCTTCCAATGGACTCTCATTAATGATGGCCTCAGGAATTGGGTGAATAATTAAATTTTGATTTATTGAATCTGTACAACCTTGCTCAGAACTAGCAACTAATGTTACTTGGTAGGTACCAGCATTGGTATAAATAACGGCAGGTGGGTTTTCTAAAGTTGAATTTATATTATTTTCAAAGCTCCAATTTTGGCTAATGCTGCCAATACTGATGCTCGAATTGTTTACTGCTTGAATCAATTCATTTTGGCAATCATCTTCAATATAAAATTCGGCTATTGGTGCTGGGGAAATTGTAATTAAACTATCCAATGTATCTTTACAACCCTGATCAGACTCAACAATTAACTCTATGGTGTAAGTGTGTGGCAAATCGTACTGATGTGTTGTGTTTTGATTACTTGAACTGTTTCCATCTCCAAACTGCCAATCATAATTGTCAATAGTACCTCCTGAAACTACACTAAAATCGGTAAAAGAAATAGTTTCATTTTGGCAGTAATTTAAAACCTGAAAATTAGCAGTAGGGTTTGGATGAATAGTAATTTGCTGGCTAATTGAATCTAAACAGCCATTCGTATTTTCAACAAGCAATTTAACATTATAAATTCCAGCTTGTTGATAGCTATGTTCCGGGTTTTCAATTGTACTTTGGATTTGATCACCAAAACTCCACAAATAAGTTGATATAGTAGAAGGTAAAACAGTTGTACTAGCATTTGTGAAATTGATGAGATCATTTTCACAATTCGATACATTATATAAAAAGTTTGGCTGAGAACCAGGAACTAAATTTATTACAAATACCATGGTATCTGAACACCCTTTATTGGTTTCTACAATAAATTCAACTTTATAAAATCCAAAGGCTGAATATTTTTTGACGGGATTTTGTACTGAAGATGTGGTAAGGTCGCCAAAACCCCATTCATAACTCGATACTTGACTCGGTGCTAGCACCATTGTTAAATCATTAAAATAAAGAGAGTCGGTTCCACATACTAATACGGTGTCTCCTTCTGCGGGCTGATAAAATGTTCCATTATTGGAAAATTCAATTGCTGGTTCAGGAATAGAAAAAACATCAATTGGAGCCACAACACTATCTCTGCATCCGTTATTACCCACAACTACAAATTTAGAATTGTAAGAACCAGGCAATACAAATTGCTTAGCTGTAAATAAACTATTTTGAGGCGCAGAACCATCTTGAAAATCAAAAAAAGAATTAACAATAGGAATAGTGGACTGATCCACAGAACCAAATAATAATGTCTCCTCTCCAACGCAAATAGAATCAGAAGTGACAATTAAACTAGGATTTAGAGGAGAAGTATAATCATATTCTATTCTGCGACAAATACCATTATTGGTATAAGTAATTGCATAATCTCCAAACGGATAATTAAATAAGTTTATTAAGGAGTCAGTTTCGCCTGGCAGAGCAATCCCGTCCTTATACCATTGATAATTCGAACTATTAATAATATTCATGCTCAAAACAGCATCTCCTGTACAAAAGGAACCCTGTAGAGAAACTCCGCTAAATAAGCTCGATTCATTTAATGTTAGTGCATCTAGATAATAATTCCCATATCCAGTCGTATTGCAAGTTGGACCTAAACTAATAGCATTAATATTAACTGATGGCGTAAATGTTAAGGTCACCTGCTGCCATGCACCGTCAGTTGTGTGCGTTACGCTTTGAGAACTTAAAAGTTGCCATCCATTTACAGCACTAGGACAGTCATTGTCATTCCATGGAAGGCTGGTGCAATTTGTTGCCCCAAACAATCCTATATCGGTAGCAGGATCTCCAAGGCCCCAGGCGGTATAGAAGGATATTGAATACGAAGCACCGGCAATCAAAGACCCTGATAAACAGGCTCCTGCATATTCCTTTGTAAAACTTTGAGAATAGTACCCAACATATCCAGTACCATTGCCAGTTATGGGAGCTTGGGGAGGAGAATTCCACGCAATATGTGTCCAGCCACACAGATCGAAATGATCGGTTGTAGCAGTTGATGCTTGAATCCATGAGTTCAAACACACCATATCATCAAATGGAGAAGGACAACAAATGTTATTTTCGAATGAAGGATTTGGAATTAGTGAACTCGGAACAATCGTTTGTTCTTGGCAGAAACACTCAGAGATGTCATTCAGGTCAACTAATCCGTCCCCATCATCATCAATGCCATTATTACAAATTTCCTGAGAAACAGAAAACTTTACAATCAGCATGAAAAGAATCAAGAAACGTATTTTCATATTGAAGTCTTTCTTACAAAAATAGCATTGTTTAACAAATGGAGCAAATTATTAAACAAAATAAAAACTGAAAAAAAATAATTCCTAAAAAAAATTGATTAAATAGTGCCTCCTGAGATTGCTAATTAATTAAAATGTATTTTTGTTTAATGGCCACTCAACAAAGAAAATGGACTAAATATATCTGGAACATATTATTCGCATTTGTCATTTTAATCCTCGTTATTCCCTCATGGCGCATAAGTTTTCAAGGTGCTGTGCAAAGGTTTTTCATGACTTCTATTAAGCTTGAACAAACTATGGACAAACAGTTGGCCGTGAAACCAGAGCAATGGATTATTTATGACATAAACAATAAGCCTCTTTCATTTCATGAATTTGGCGACAAACCTATTGTATTAAATTTTTGGGCAACATGGTGTCCGCCTTGTATTGCAGAATTGCCAGGACTTCATGAATTTTATGAATTCATAAAAGATGACGCTTATGTTTTAGCTTTATCTGATGAGACTATGGATAAATTATTAGAATTTCAAGCCTATAAAAAATACCCGGGAATGATTTACCGCTATGAAAAACCATTCTCAGGCATTGAATTTTCATCCTACCCCACTACATTTATATTGGCACCAAATTTTAGAATGGTTTCAAAAATAGTGGGTGCCGAAAATTTTGCAACTAAGCATAATATAGAATTCATTAAAAGTTTGAAATAACTATGCACAAATGTGCGTACATTATGCTTGCGAAATAGTCGCTAATAATACTACCTTTGCAAATACTTTGGAATACGCAGTCGTAGATATTGAAACCTCAGGAGGGACACCTAAGGAAAGTAAGGTAATTGAAATAGCCATTATCATTCATGATGGATTAAAAGTTATTGACACTTATCAATCACTAGTTAATCCTGAAAAAAACATTGATTGGTTTGTTACTAAATTAACAGGTATCACTAATAAGCATGTAGCAAAAGCACCTAAGTTTTTTGAAGTAGCAAAAGACATTTACCAAATGTTGGAAAACAGGGTATTTGTTGCACACAATATTGGCTTCGATTACCCTATTGTTAGGAATGAATTTAAATCGTTAGGGCTTGACATCCGATTGCCGCATATGTGCACCATTCAATCTTCGCGAATCCTAATTCCAGGACTTGAATCTTACGGACTAAAAAACTTATCAAAGCATCTTGGCATTGAATTAGACAGCCATCATAGAGCAATGGATGACACAAAAGCAACTGCTGAAATTTTTGCCCATTTACATGGCTTGTGCAACGGCGACTTTAAAACATTTATTAAACAGGATATTAATCCTAAAGTATTAAACCCAAAATTAAACCTTTCTAATTTTGATGACATCCCTAATAAAACAGGTGTTTACTTTTTTTATGACGAGAAGGATGAATTAATATACATAGGCAAGAGTATCCACATAAAAAAAAGAATTGAACAACATCTAAAAAACACCAAGACCGAAAAATCGATTCAAATGCGAGATAATATTGCTAGAATAGATTATACAGTAACTGGAAGTGAACTCATTTCATTATTAAAAGAATCTGAATTAATTAAAGCGCACCAACCACTTTTTAATAGGGCCCAGAAAAGTACAGTTTTTAATATTGGTCTTTATAGTTATGAGGACGGAAAGGGTTATATCAACTTAGTTTTAAAAAAAGTTACGGCGACAGAACAGCCTATTCATACTTTTACTACAATGTCATCAGCAAAGGCTCAATTAGAACGTTGGGCTGCCGACTTTGAGTTGTGCGAAAAACTGGTTGGCTTATTTAATTCAACGGGTGCATGTTTTAAATATACAATTAAAGGATGTTCAGGGGCATGCATTGGAAAAGACTCTGTTGCAGACTATAATACTAAAGTGATGAACTTAGTTAATAAGTTAACATTCAACAATAAGAGTTTCATTATTACGGATAAAGGTAAAAATAAAACAGAAATTAGTTTTGTATGTATCGAAAAGGGACAATACAAAGGCTATGGCTTTGCGCCAGGCTTCATTTTAAAGAAAAATGCCAAGCTTTTTAAAAAGTATTTAAAACCTCAAGTCAGTAATCGAGATTTTAAGTCGATCATTAATATGCAATTGGCAAAAAACACTAAATTAGGAGTGATTGAATATTAAAATGAGACTTAGGCAAACGCATATAAAAACAGAAAAAGCACAATTAAAACCTTGGCAAAAAAAAATACATGAGGTAATTTTTGAAGCCGACACATTTGCAGGCAAAGTATTTGATCTTGGATTACTCATTGCAATCATCATTAGTATTTTGGTAGTCATGCTCGAAAGTGTGCCAAGTTTAAGTGCAAAGTATCACGACACTTTTTATATAATTGAATGGATTTTTACCGGTTTTTTTACACTCGAATACGTTGCAAGACTTGTAAGTATAGGTCGTCCAGCAAAATACATTTTTAGTTTCTATGGAATTATTGACTTATTGTCAATTCTTCCTACATATTTAGGTTTATTTGTTACAGGCTCAGAATCGTTAATGGTTATTAGAGCAGTTCGGCTATTAAGAATATTTAGAATATTAAAATTAGCCAGGTTTGTAAAAGAATCTAAGCAGTTAGGCGACGCACTTAAAGCCTCTCGCCACAGAATTTTGGTTTTTTTAATGGCTATGTTAACATTATCAACAATCTTGGGAACCATCATGTACTTAGTTGAAAGTGCTGATGCAGGCTTTACCAGTATTCCTCGTAGTATCTACTGGGCCATCATTACTGTCACAACTGTTGGCTATGGTGATATTGCTCCAATTACTCCCATAGGTCAATTTATTGCATCCCTTGTGATGATTATGGGTTACGCTATTTTAGCCGTACCAACAGGCATTGTAACTTCAGAGCTCATCAAATCAAATTCGAATGAGCAAATCAGTTCACGCTCTTGCAGTAGTTGCTCTGCCGAAGGACATGATTCTAATGCCATATATTGTAAAATTTGTAGCGAAAAGCTATGAGCTATGTAAAAAAAGAAATCAACAAATATTGTTGATAGATTGTCGCAAAATAAATCTGATTTTAACATTTTACTGAATAGTTTACCTTAATTTTGTTAGCCTAAACATAAGCTATTGCTTGAAACAAAAATTTATGAGTGTTTACGGAAAAAAGGCTGATAATGCCTCCTTAAAACAAATAGGATTAGAAAATGTAGGATCTACTTTTTGGAACTTAACCCCAGCAGAATTAACAGAAGACATTGTAATTTTAGGACAAGGTGTATTAACAGACACTGGTGCTATTGCAATTGAAACTGGCGAGTTCACTGGACGATCACCTCAAGACAGATTTATAGTATCTGACTCCAAGACAGAAGACGCAGTTTGGTGGGGAGACATCAATAAAAGATTTGACGCTGATAAATTTGACGCTTTATACAACCGTATGAAGGCTTATTTAAGTGATAAGGATTTATATGTCAGAGACGCGTATGCATGTGCTGATAACGATTATCGATTAAACATAAGAGTGGTTACAGAATTCCCATGGTCAAACATGTTTGCGCATAATATGTTTCTTCGTCCAACTGACTTTGAAATAGAGAATTTTGATCCAGAGTGGCATGTAGTTTGTGCCCCTGAATTTATGGCTGATCCTGAGATTGATGGTACAAGACAACACAATTTTGCTGTAATAAACTTCACTGACAAAATGATAATTATTGGTGGAACTGGTTATACTGGTGAAATCAAAAAAGGAATATTCTCAGTATTAAACTTTGTTTTACCTCATGAAAAGAATGTATTGTCAATGCATTGTTCTGCCAATGTAGGACAAGACGGTGATACAGCTGTATTTTTTGGTTTATCAGGAACTGGAAAAACGACCTTGTCATCTGATGAAAACAGACGCTTAATTGGTGATGACGAGCACGGCTGGTCAGACAATGGTGTATTTAACTTTGAAGGTGGATGTTACGCCAAAACAATTGATTTAACCGAAGAGCATGAACCACAAATATACAATGCAATAAAATTTGGTGCAATTTTGGAAAATATTGGTTTTAAAGAAGATTCTAGAACACCGGATTATACCGATATTTCAATCACACAAAATACAAGAGTATCTTACCCTATTCATCATATAGATAACATAATGGTGCCTTCAAAAGGTGGAACTCCAAAAAATATTTTCTTTTTAACTGCTGATGCTTTTGGTGTTTTACCTCCAATATCATTGTTAACTCCTGGGCAAGCTATGTACCACTTTATTTCAGGCTATACAGCTAAGGTTGCAGGTACTGAAGCAGGAATTACTGAGCCAACAACTGTATTTTCTGCAGGTTTTGGAGCCCCTTTCCTACCATTGCATCCAACAAAATACGCGGAAATGTTAGGAGAAAGAATGGAGAAAAGCAATGTAAAAGTTTGGTTAGTGAATACTGGCTGGTCAGGCGGAGAATATGGAACAGGTGACCGAATTAAACTACGTTATACTCGTGCTATGATTACTGCAGCGTTAGAGGGAAAACTAAATAATGTGGAGTTTACTGAGCATGATGTATTTGGCTTAGCTATGCCAAACGAATGTGAAAATGTTCCTACAGAAATGCTTCACCCAAAAAATACTTGGGCTGATAAAGCATCATATGATGCCAAAGCAAATCACTTAGCGAAACAATTTGTAGAAAACTTTAAGCAGTTTGAAGACAATGCCAATGCCGAAATTATGGCAGCAGCTCCCAAAACTTCAGTGAACGCTTAATTTGATTTTAATATAACTTGAAAGCCCTGACATTTATCGTCAGGGCTTTTTTTTACAGGTATATTATTAGGCAACCTATTCATAACTTTTTCGTCTAAAAAATGAATTTAAAATAGCATAATAGGAAATGACCAAGTCCTATCTTAAAATCTTTAACATACTCCTATTGTTCAGTTTAACATATTCTTGTTGCGACAAAGGGAGGTATTGGACTTTGGTTGACATAGCAATAAAAGATACATCCAATAATATTGTTGAATATGCTAATGTTGCACTAATATTAGATGGCCAATTGGGGATTCCAAAAAGCTTCGACGAAAATATAGTTCAAACAGATTTTGAAGGAGTTTCACATTTTGACCTTTCAGGTCTTTTTGAGGAAAGTGAGACACAATGCATTGTTGGAGAGGTTGAAGTTGTTCTATTAAATTTAGAAGGAACTTCTGACTCTCTATCTGGTACAAAAACTATTATTATTGAAGGCAACAGTACCAATGATTATGAAGTAATCATTCAGTAAAACTCCTTTTCAATTTCCTATCTGCTTGCCAAAAATTAGCAGTAAATTAATCCGTTACCGCCACTAAATACTTCGAAACTTTCCAGAATTTTCTGCCATCTTTAATGGTTAGCAAGTGATTTGTTCCACTACTTTCTATTTTATACGAATTTGATGGATGATCTGAAATTAGTTTCACTTTTTTACCACCACTAATCTTTATTTCATTAGTTTTTGTGATGTCAACTTTTGTAAAATACTCTTCGTTAAAATTATCGTCTAATTCAGTTTTTTTACCAATCCCAATAAAACCACCTTCTTTTACTAAAACACCATTAGTTTCTAGTTCTTCAAAAGAACCATAAGCATAATATGCAGTGTTTAATTCTACAATTGTTTCAGCCGCTAAGCTGGTAGACTCTTGATAAGCTTCAAGTAATTCGACATACTCCCTATCTAAATCCGATAGCTCTGTTCTCAACAATTCTATTTCTTCATCCTGAATTTCAATCTTAGATTGCAAACCAGACATTAGTTTTTCTAATTCAGAAATATTATTGCCACTCTTTTTTAGCTGTGCATTTAGCGATTTTATTTTCTTTTGGTTAGCTTCACGCAAATAGTTTATATTTTGAATTTCCTGTAAAATCCATTGTTTACCGTCTTCGGCCAATTCAATGTCTTTTGATTTAAATCGAATTTCATTCTCTTTCAAATTAATCTTTGCTAAGTTTTCTTCAATTTCATTAAACAATAAAATAGATTCATTCAAAGACGAATCTTTTTCATTTAATTGCGTTTGCAATAGTCTATTTTCTGTTTTCAACTTTGCTAATTCCTCAGCATCAAAATTGTTTGTCGATTCTGTAGTGTCTGTTTTGCAGGCAACCAATGTGGCAGCAATTGTGCCGATAAAGAAAAACTTATTAATCATAATTCAAGTTATATATGTCAAATTTAATACTTTTACTCTTCAAAATAATGGCTAGTATTATAGTGTTTATCAACAATTCGATTTACATATTATTGTTTTAGCCCGAAAAACACTTGTTTACAGACGAATGCCAACTTATATTTTAAATTTTATTAAGAAATTTTTCCTGATGGTGCTTGTTTTTACAACGGCAAGAATTTTCTTTTTTCTGTTTAATAAAACGCAATTTACTGGCGCTAGTTTTTTCGATTTTATTTTAGGCTTTTGGTTTGATTGCATAACCACCGCTATTGTATTTTTACCACTATTAGTTGTAGAAATAATACCTCAATTCTGGCGCACAAAAAAATGGCATTTCCAATTACTAAAAATTACTTACTTTTTACTGCTTACCCCTACTTTACTCATTAATATTGCAGATATTGAGTACTTTAAGTTCACGAGTACTAGAAGTAACTTTTCAACCTTCAAAATGTTATCCTACGGAAGTGATTTCACTAATCAAATCCCTTCGTTTATAAGAGATTATTGGTATTTGTTAATTTTACTTATCGTACTGCTTTTTACTGCCAATTGGGTCTATAATAAGCTAGTAAAAACTGTCACTTCAGAATCGAAATGGACTACTCAAATTATAATGTTTGTATTAATATCCGCGACAATTATTAGTATTGGTCGAGGATGGGGTCTTCGTCCAATCTCACCAATTAGAGCTTCGCAGTATACTGCCGATCAAAACGCACCATTAGTTTTAAATTCAACTTTTACAATTTTAAAATCGGCTGGAAAAAAAACATTAACCACGAAAAATTATCACGATTCTACCACTATTGTAAACTGGTTTAACCCAATCAAACAATATCGCGTAAAACAACATAAAAAACAGCCTAATATTGTAATTATCATGTTGGAAAGCTTTTCTGTTGAATACATTTCAGCAATTAATGGAGACTCCTTGGCATATACTCCTTTTTTAGATAGTCTCATTCATGAAAGTTTAGTTTTTAATAATTGCTTTGCAAACGGAAAAAAATCGATAGACGCAGTGCCATCAGTTATTTCTTCCATTCCAAAATTAATGCCTGCGGAGTTTATAACTTCTACCTATTCCACAAATCAAATAGAATCGCTTCCATCAGCCCTAAAAAAAATGAATTATAGCTCTAGTTTTTATCATGGTGCTACCAATGGTTCTATGAATTTTGATGGGTTTGCTGCTAAAGTTAAATTTGATCATTACGAAGGAAGAAATGAATATGCTAATGACGAGCATTTTGACGGCACTTGGGGAATATATGATCATTTATTTTTACCGTGGTCTGTCAATAAAATGAGTCAATTAAAAAAACCTTTTTTGGGCACTATCTTCACCTTATCATCTCATCCTCCGTATAGTATTCCCTTACAATTGCAACCCCAGTTTAACGAAGGGCCAACTAAAATGCATGATGCTGTCAAGTATTCTGATTTTGCATTAAAACAATTTTTTGCCGCCGCAAAAAGAACAGATTGGTATCAGAACACATTGTTTGTCATTACCGCCGATCATACCCCTGCTTCAAGCAACCCGCTTTACTTTAATGAAAGGGGAGTGATGTCAATTCCACTGGTGTTATTCCACCCAAATGATAAAAAATTTACAGGACAATCAAACAAAATTGTAGGACAAATTGATATCATGCCAACCATATTAGAATATGTGGGTTATACTGACCCGTTTTACAGTTTTGGAGAAAGTGTTTTTTCGACAAAAGCTGGATTTACAGTGACAGAACTTAGAGGTAAATACTTAGTGTATGGCGAAGGATATTTTATGGTTTTTCAAAATGGAAAAGTGACTAGAATGTATCAAATTAATGACAAAACTTTAAATCACACATTAATAAAATCAAAACCAGAACTTGTAAAACTGTTAAAAAACAAACTATTAGCTTATATTCAAACCTATCATAACGGAATGATAAACAATAATTTGAAAGCGAAATAATGAATAAGAAGATAAAGTTATTATTTATTATAAACCCGGTATCAGGCATTGGTAAAAAAGAAGTTTTGCCAAAAATGATAGATGGTTCAATTAACCATGAAAAGTTTGCCTATGCCATTCAGTATACTAAACACAAAAAGCATGGCGCTACCATTGCTGCTGAAGAAAAAAACATGTATGACGCTATAGTAGCCATTGGTGGAGACGGCACAGTGAGTGAAATTGGTGCGTCTTTAAGACAATCGAATTGTGCTTTAGGAATTATTCCAGTAGGATCGGGAAATGGGATAGCTCGTCACCTCAAAATTCCGAGAAATATAAAAAAAGCCATTGAGCGCATTAATGCATTTAAAATTGAAACTATTGATACTGGGCTTTGCAACGACATTCCGTTTATTGGAGTTTGCGGGTTTGGTTTTGATGCACATATTGCCGAAGCATTTGAAAAATACCATAAAAGAGGGTTGCGCAGCTATGCTAAATTAATTACGCAATACTACCAAAAATACAAATCTCCTACATTTACCATATCGGGTGAGCAATTTTCGATTGAAAAACAAAGTTTACTAGCTTGCATCTCAAATTCATCTGAATACGGAAATGGATTTGCTATTTCACCTTACTCCGAAATGCAAGATGGTCAGTTTGAATTAATTTTAATTGACAAATTTAAGATTTGGTCTGTGCCCATTATGCTCAGTCGATTTTTCACTAAGAAAATTGACCGTTCCAAGCATCATACAGCCATTAATTTCCACAATAGTATTCGTTTGAAAGTAAATGGTAAAACGCCACTGTCTTTTCATATTGATGGTGAGCCCATGAAAAGTGATAGCAGCGAATTTAAAATTTCCGTTCAGCCTAAAACTTTGAGGGTATTAGTTTAATTTTGTCGTTTGATATTTCATAAGTAAAATGAAGAATTTACTGGGACTAATTGTATTTCTGCTATCTGCTGCATTGGCACATTGTCAGTTGGGGTCGAAATATAATATTGGAACGGCTCCAGGACAAGCAAATCCTGCCTTTACCGGCACTATGGAGAATGGTGCAATTCATACAAATTTATACGTTGCCGAATACGATTATTTTATTCTGAATTCAAGTTACCAAACTCATTTACCTAAGGGTAATAGCGGTGCGGGAATACTATTAGGCACAAAACGATTCGAATCCTACTCTATTTCGAAGTACGGCGCAGCATACAGCTATCAATCAAATATCTCCGAAAAATTGGCTTTAAGTATAGGATTTGCGGGTTACTACACTGCAGATCGTGATGATTATTTTCCAGAATTTGACACTAGTTTTTTTTCATTAGACGGCGGGTTAGTCCTTTATTCTGATAGGTTATTCCTATCCATATCTGCATATGAGTTTAAAAAACGAAGTGAATCCGTTAGGGTAAAATCAATGTTTGGCTACCAATTTTATATTAAGAGGCTAACTGGACTGACAGTTACACCAGTTGTTGGCATTGCTATTAACCAGGGGTTAGACTACTTAAACGTTAGAATAAATGCAGGTTACAAGAAAATAAAATGCGTTTTTGGTGGAGCAACCAATGAGTTTTTGGTTGGCCTGGGATATGAAAATCAAAAAATAGGCATTCATTATCTATTTTCTTATTTCAAGTCTGAATTTTCAAGTGGGTTTAATTTAAATAATCGATTCTCTCTCACTATCAAACTACCGAGATCAATCCCCAGAAATACCAATTGTTTTGATTTTCAACTTTTTTAATAGTCTACCTTTCCAGCTTTAAAAGATTTAATGCCTTTAGAAATTAGATAAAGTCCAATAATCACTAGTGGAATACTCAGATATTGCCCCATATTTAGTCCTTCTAAGTCTTTGTCAATTCCAGCTTGGTTTTCTTTAATAAATTCAATAAAAAATCTTGCTCCAAATACTAGCACAAAAAATATTCCCAGCAAAAAACCTTTAATTTGTCCAGCATTGGTTTTCCAATAAAACCACATGAGAATACCGAAAAATACAAGGTAACAAATCGCTTCAATTAACTGTGCAGGATACCGTGCAGGAATAGCCGCAAATAAATCGGCATATTTATTTGGATTAGCAGCAACTGTATTATAAGCCGCATTGAGTTTGTCGGAATAATTATCATTTGTCAAACCTGTTGTTCCGGTTGCATCTATGACCAATCTATCAGAAGCACCATCTCTCAAAAATTTAAAACCTATCGGAGATTCAGTCACTTTTCCCAAAATTTCGTGATTAAATAGATTGCCTAGTCGGATTAAAAAAGCAGCTAAAGCAGTAGGGACCACTAACCTATCCAAAATCCACAGCACGCCGGTTTTTGTAACATTTCTGTTCAATAACAAAGCCGCTATAATAATTCCTAAAGCACCACCATGACTGGCTAGGCCTCCTTGCCAGATGTATAAAATTTCAATCGGATTACTCAAATAATCCCATGGTTCGTAAAACAAGCAATGGCCCAATCTCGCTCCTAATACACCACCTAGCAAAACATATATAAACGTTTTATCCATCCAAGGCTCAGGAACTTTTTCATTCTTATAAATTCGATTTAATATTGTAAAACCTAAGTAAAAACCTAGCCCCCACATTAAGCCATACCAACGCGGGGTATTTAAACTTGAAATTACCCGTGGATCCATAGTCCAATTGATGAATAATAAATCTGTCATATCAATTATTTCCACGAAAATAAACAATCCTTTGAAAAGAAAAAGAATGTTGATAAACTATTCACTAAATGTGAAGAAATGATATTGGCAAGTGACATAATATTTGCCATATTTGCAATTGCATTTTAATATTAAACGCAAAGTATGTCTAAACAACACAATTTTGGTGCAGGACCATGCATCTTACCTCAAGAAGTTTTCGAAGAAGCTTCTAAGGCAGTTTTAAATTTTAATGGTTTATCTATTCTGGAAGTTTCACACCGAAGCCCTGATTTTGTAGCCGTAATGGAAGAAGCTATTGATTTGGTTAAAAAAGCACTGAATGTGCCTGAAGGGTATGCAGTGATGTTTTTACAAGGGGGAGCTAGTCTTGGTTTTTTAATTTCAGCAATGAATATGGCTGGAAAATATAAAAAAGCCGCTTATATAGACACAGGTGTTTGGAGTACAAAAGCCATAAAAGAAGCAGTAAACGCTGGTTTAGAAGTTGATGTTGTAGCAAGTTCAAAAGCTGATGGATACAAAAGTGTCCCTGCTGGTAAAATTGAAGGAGACTATGATTTTGTGCATTACACTTCGAACAATACCATTTATGGCACACAGTTTAAGGATAAATTAGATACAGATTTACCAGTTGTTTGTGATATGTCGTCTGATATTTTTTCAAAAGAAATCAATGTCTCTGATTTTGATATCATTTATGCAGGTGCGCAAAAGAATTTAGGCCCAGCAGGTGCTACATTATTTATAGTTAAGGAATCTATTTTAGGCCAGTCGACTGTAAAAATGCCAACTTATTTAAACTTACAGACTCATTTCGATAAAGACAGTATGTTTAACACACCACCTGTATTTTCAATTTATGTATCAATGCTTAATTTAAGGCATTTAATGAAAAATGGAGGTGTTTCAGCTATTGAAAAAGTCAACCAAGCAAAAGCTGATTTATTGTACAACGAAATTGATATCAACCCTTTATTTCTTGGAAATGTACAATTAGATTGCAGATCAAATATGAACGTGACATTTGTATTAACAGACGAGAATTTAACTGAAGCTTTTAATGAGGCATGGAAAAAAGCAGACATTGTTGGTTTAAAAGGACACCGTTCGGCAGGAGGCTTTAGAGCATCAATGTACAACGCTCTGCCATTGTCATCAGTAGAGCACTTAGTAGGCGTGATGAAAGAATTTACAGCAAACCATATCAGATAAAAAAATACATGAAAATTTTAGCAAACGACGGCATTTCACCTGAGGGAGTAATTGCTTTAGAAAAAGGAGGATTTACCGTTTTAACAAATAATATTCCGCAAGACGAGTTAGTAACTGAAATAAACAAGCAAAATATTGTTGGTATACTGGTAAGGAGTGCTACCACTGTCCGCAAAGCACTAATTGATGCTTGTCCGGAATTAAAGCTAATTGGCAGAGGTGGCGTTGGAATGGACAATATTGATGTAGATTATGCCCGTTCAAAAGGCCTATATGTTATTAATACACCTGGTGCTTCATCACAGTCGGTAGCAGAATTGGTGATGGGTAATTTATTTTCTCTTTCAAGGGGAATTTTTCATTCCAATAGAGTGATGCCTTCAACCGGTAATGTTGAGTTTAAAGCCTTGAAAAAAAAGTATGCCAAAGGGCAAGAACTTAAAGGAAAAACAATTGGTATTGTTGGATTTGGAAGAATTGGACAAGCCTTAGCCAGCTATTGCTTAGGATGTGGCATGACTGTTTTGCCAATTGATAGAAAAGTAAACACATTTGAAATTCCGTTAACTATCAACGGAAATGAAATGAAAATATCATTGAACTCAGTAAATGATTTAAATGCTGCATTGCCTGAATTAGATTATATTTCCTTACATGTTCCAAAACAAGCAGATGGAAGTGCTGTTATTGCCAAAAGTGAAATAGAAAAAATGAAAACTGGTGTAATTCTAGTAAATGCGGCCAGAGGAGGTGTTATTGAAGAAAATGACCTGATTGCAGGAATTAATTCAGGGAAAATAAGAGCAGCTGCTTTAGATGTTTTCGAAAATGAGCCTGCCCCTAGAGCGGATATTTTGGCCCATGAACAAATTGCTAGTACGCCACATATAGGTGCTGCCACAGTTGAAGCGCAAACAAGAATTGGAGAAGAATTAGCTGAACAAATTATTACACTCTTAAAATAATATATAATGGCCATTATATCACCTTCAATGCTAGCATCCGACTTTGCCAATTTACAGGCAGAAGTTGAAATGATTAATCAATCGAATGCAGATTGGTTCCACATTGATATTATGGACGGTGTTTTTGTCCCAAATATTTCATTTGGATTGCCTGTGATGGCCGCTATGTCAAAACATGCTACCAAACCAATGGACGTGCACTTAATGATTGCCAATCCAGACCAATATATTTCAGACTTTAAGAAAGCTGGAGCAGACTGGCTTACTGTGCACTACGAAGTATGTCCGCACTTGCACAGGACCATTCAGGCGATAAAAGCTGAAGGAATGAAAGCTGGCGTAGCTCTAAATCCGCATACGCCAGTAAGTGTTTTAGAGGAAGTAATCAATGATTTAGACTTAGTACTAATCATGTCCGTAAATCCTGGTTTTGGTGGACAAAAGTTTATTGAAAAAGCAGTAGATAAAGTAGCCAGGTTAAAAGCTATGATAGTCGCATCAGGCGCAAAAACACTAATTGAAGTGGATGGTGGTGTAAATAACATAACTGGAGCCAAATTAATTGCTGCGGGAGCAGATGCGCTGGTTGCTGGAAGTTACGTTTTTAAGTCAACAAGTCCTGCTGCCACAATTGATCTATTGAAAACACTTTAGGTTATTCTAAATTCTTTAGCTTAGTAGTTAGTAATTAAAATTAATGAAGAACCTACTATTTGTTTTTTGCTTTTGTTGCAGTCATGCCTACGCTCAGGAAGATTCAACAGAGGTGAAATACAATCCAAAAGATGATTTTAGCATTACAGGATTTCCCTTAGTTTTTTACTTGCCTGAAACAAATTTAGCCTTTGGTGCTTTGGGAATGACCGTTTTTAATGCAGGAAAGAATAAAGCTTGGCGAAAATCGCAAGTTCAGCTTGGATTGGCTTATACCTTGAAAAAGCAGTTTTTACTTTTTGTACCCTACGAACTGTATTTTAAAGATAATTGGAAATTGGGCGGTGAACTGGGCTACTACCGTTACTTTTACAACTACTACGGCATTGGCGCTAAAAGTTTAGAAAACGATTTAGAAACATATGACGCCAATTTTCCTCGTCTCATTTCCTCATTGCTGTATCGATTTAACGATAAAGTTTTGGCAGGCTTTCAATACCGACTGGATGTATTTGATATTCCAAATATAGGACCGCTTTTAGCAAATGAAAACCCAGTTGGTATTGGTGGAGGGACAATTAGTACAGTAGGAATTGCAACATCATTTGATAGTAGAGATGATATTTTCTATCCAAGAAAAGGCGTATTGGTTAATTTAAACACCGAGCATTCTGGCGCTTTAACAGGATCATCCTACAACTACAGTACAATTAGTATTGATGCTACATGGTATCAAACCATTTTCGAAAATCAAGTTATTGTAAGCAACTTGTTTTTAGGTAACAGTGCCGGCAATCTCCCCTACTTTAATTACTTCTATTTATCCTCAGGCAAGCGAGGACGTGGGTTTAACGATAGGCGCTTTATTGATAAAAACATGGCACTGCTTCAAGTAGAATACCGATTTCCAATATACAAGCGATTTAGAGGAGTGGCTTTTGCCTCATCAGGCACAGTCTCGCCCTCTACTTCGGAACTATTCAAACAACCTCAGAAAATTGGGTATGGTGCAGGTTTGAGATTTCAACTTAGTAAAAAACAACTAAATCATCTGAGATTAGATGTGGCTCGCAGTCAAGAAGGCTTTCAATTTTATATTACAATTGGAGAGGCATTTTAGTTTATTGGCGACTATTGTTTCTCGAAAAAAAATAGGAATACCCAATTCCTCCGGTGAAATGACCATCATACCCAATCTCTGGTCGTATGGCCCACTTATTAAGGTTCTGACTTAACCCTAAGCCAATGTTTATAGCAGGAAAAACTTGAATACTACTGCCAACACCTATATGCATTCTAGGTATAATGTTTAATTGAAAATGCTGACTCGAATATGGGGAGAAAATAACGCGTGGCTTTAACATGACTGCCACATCTCCACCTGCTATATAAAGCCCTAATGGAATTGAAAAAGCTACTTTTTGATCAATGATATTTATTTTATTTCCTATTTCAACAAAGTTTACAATTTTTGGGGTCGTAATGGTATTGTCAAAGAATTGATAGAAATTATCGATTACAATGATGCCTTCATACCTGAGTTTTAAATTGTATTTTCTGGATACGCCAATTGTTAAAGCGCCTCCGAAATTATTATTAATATTTGAGAAATCATTAACATAAGGTTCAGAATTCAAATAAACAGAAGAATTACCTTGTATTTCAAAATCGCCCTTATTTAACATTCTAGCACTTTCAAATGCTGAATTAACAGGTGCAATGCAGCCATAAAGGCATAAAAAAAGCAATAAAGGCACAAACTTTAGCATATTCATGAAATAGGTTGTTCTTAACGTTAAAAAATTACAAATAGTTCAGTTAAAGTACAAAATATAAAGAATATAGAGCATTACTATTGACTATAAATATGTTTATTGATCAACCGAAACAATTGATTAATTTTTATTATTATCGACATTATTTTACTATAATTACAAGTTCAAAATTCTATATTTGTAGAAACCTTAGAAAGATGAAAAAAATATTTAGTACTTTATTTATTATTAGCTTATTGAGCTGTAGTTATAGTCAAGTTAATTCTAATGCAATTGGATTAAGAGGAGGTTCTGGTAACCTAGGTTATGGCGGTGAAATAACGTTTCAAAAAGGAATTGGTGAAGGCAATAGGCTTGAATTAGATTTTGGTGCGAGGGGTTATGGCAATGGATCAGAATTAATTGCTTCTGGTATTTACCATTGGGTAAAAAATATTACAAGCGGTTTAAATTGGTACATAGGGCCTGGCGCTCAAGTTGGAATTGGAAACGGATTTAGATTGGGTGTAGGCGGTCAAATTGGTATTGAATTCGATTTAAATGAAGTAGACATTCCGCTACTAATTAGCATTGATAGTCGCCCCATGTTTGGTTTTGGAGGATCAGGATTTAGAGCAGGAGCATTTGGAGCGCTGAGGTATACTTTTTAAGTCACTGTAGCCTTTCAGGATAGATATTTATTGTTTCTTCTTAATATTTGGAAATGGAATATAAGTTTCATCTCCTTTCACATTTGGAAATTGTTTATTAATCCAATCTATCTTTGCAGTTTGTAACCTTTCTCTGCTGTGTGAAACAAAATTCCATAATAAATAGCAGTCATCTTCTAGTGGCTCTCCACCAAACAATAATATTTGAGTATGGGAATCCATGCAAATTTCACACTCTTGATCAGTTTTACTAACAAGCATTTGCCCAGCTTCTACTACTTGTCCCTGACTTGTAATTTGACCCTTTACAATAACAAAAGCTACTTCTCCCTTAATTTTATCTCTTAAGTCGACTGTTTTAGCTGTTTCGGCATAAATATCAACCATAAATAATGGAGAATGACCTTATAAAGGAGCCGATCTTCCAAAGGCATTTCCGGCCACTAATTTTATGGTTAATCCATTTTCTGTCCATTTTGGAATTTCAGAACTACTGTAAAATTTAAACTCAGGATCCATCTCCGCTTTGCGCTTTGGCAATGCCACCCAAATCTGGTAACCGTGCATTGTGAATTCTTCTGTTCCTCTCCTATCTTCAGGAGTTCTTTCAGTATGAGTTACACCTGAACCAGCGGTCATAAATCCCACATCACCTGGCGAAATAACTTGGTGAGACCCTATACTATCTTTGTGTTCTATCTCGCCTTCAAACAAATAAGTTAACGTACTTAAACCTATGTGTGGATGCTGGTCTACATCTACATAATTGCCATTCCCTAATTTAGCTGGTCCCATATGATCAATAAATGTAAACGGGCCAACCTGCCTCTTTTTCCGAAAAGGTAGCAGTCTACCAACCATAAAATTTCCTAAATCAGCTTGCTTTTCTTCAACAATTAGTTTGTTATTTCCCATCTCATTATTTTTTAAAATTCTTTTCCAAATACATTGACATCCATTCCCAAATACTGAGTATCAAACATAATTTTCATTCCATTTTTCATTGCCACATTAGCGGATTCAGCATTAGATTTCTCAATGATTGAAATAAACCGATTCGTGTCAATATTCAATTCTCCATATCTCATCATGGTTTTCGCCAATTCAGTGGCATAACCATTGCCCCAGTATTTTGGAATAACCGAATATGCAATTTCGTACTCTTTTTTACACAACAATTGTCTTTCAATAATTCCTCCAAGCCCCACCAGTTCGGCTGTTCCCTTTACTTCCATGGCTAGCTGCCCTAAACCTGATTTTTCATATCTAAGAAATTGGGCTCGAATCCAATCTTCGGCATGTACTTCGTCTGCAACTGTCAAATCCATTCCCAAATATTTTAGTCGATCATTATTTTTAAAAAATTGAATCCACTGTGGAATATCAGCTTTTGTTAACTTTCTAAAATTTAATCGCTCCGAAAATTGGTTAAAGTAATTCATTTTTCGTCGCTATTATTGAAAAAGCGTTTCACTTAAATCAGGATTAAAAATAGCAAAAAAAAAGCACTTTATCTGGCGATAAAATGCTTCATAAATAGAATGTAAATTCTTAGCTCCCACAATACAGACAGCCATCTTCGTCGTCATAATCGTCTAATTCTGGCTGTAATTCAATTTCTGGTTTAAGTTGCTTTTTTAACTCATAAATAGCTTGTTGCGTATCGCCATCTGCAAATAAATCACCTGTTAACTTTTCTTTTAATGTTTTAATTTCTTCGTGAATTGCCTCTTCTGTCATATCATTTAATTTTAGTTTCACTGGAAAAAACCAGTGTATAAATGTAAGTGACAACACTCAGATCTTTGACTGTAATTGTAAATTGTTTTACACCAAAACTTGTTAATTTAAAGGTCTAACTCAACACTAGTAAGGTTTAGGAATGTTGAAAAATAATATGACACTTCATAGAATATTTAGACTCTTATTTTCGTTCATTTGTATATGAAAACTTTGCTTTTCCTATTCCTATTGTCATCTTTTTGGCTGAATGCTCAGATATGGGAAATGAAAGCCCCATATCCTGCATTAGGCAGAGATGATGGAATTGCATTTAGCCTTCAATCGTTTGGCTATTGCGTGACAGGAAATACTGGAAATTTTGCACAAAGCAACTCACTTTATCAGTATGACCCTAGAAGTAATTTGTGGATAAAGAAATCAAGTTTCCCCTCTGAAGCTAGGCAATATAGCACTGTTTTTACAATTGAAAATAAAGCCTATATAATAGGAGGTTATAGCAAAAGTGGTAATGGCCTAGCAGAAGTGTGGTGTTATGACGCAGCATCAGATTCCTGGACTCAGAAAAATAATTTTACTGGAGGCATTCGTTGGGGTGCTATCGGTTTTACCATAGCCGGTATGGGATATTTTGGTTGCGGAACAGATGCTGATACAGTGTACAATGATTTTTGGGAATACGAACCATTGACTGATAAATGGAATCAATTGGAAAACCTTATTGGTGAACCACGACGAGAAGCAGTGGCGTGTTCAGCAGCTGGATTTGGAATGGCTGGAACAGGCTTTAAAACTTTTACAACAGAGGGCTTTTTGAACGACTGGTATACATTTGATCCTAAATTGAAGCAATGGGCAAAAGCACCTAACTATCCTGGAGGAAACATTGCTTGGGGAAAAGCAGAATCTAACGGGCATAGCGCCATAGTTGGATCTGGAATGGATGAAAATCAAATTTTTAAATCTGATTTTTACCAGTTTAACATTTTAAGCCGAACCTGGCAAAAATTACAGAACATTCCGGTTGGCCCCGTTAGAGGTTGTTCTTCATTTCGGTTAGATAATTCTGTCTATTTTGTAACGGGCTTAACTGAATTATACGAGCGGTCGAAAGCACTAACTGCTCTGAAATTTGAACCAAATGATTTTTCTGTCAATCTCTTCCCTAATCCTAGCTCTGGTTGTTTTCACTTTAGCAGCAATAGTGGACAATCCAATACAACAATTAAAGTTTACAATATGGCTGGCGAACTGATTGAAAAACGTCAATCAAAAAGTGACTTGCTGAATTTTACTCACCTAAAATCAGGCCTTTATTTGCTAGAATTTACAAATGAATCAGGAGATTCAGATCTAAAGAAAGTGATCATTCTGTAAAAATCCTATTTTAATTTTATATCAAGCTTATTCTTTTTATGCTCTGATAACAGGTCTGTATAACTACTTTTTATCAAAACAATATGGGCATTCGATTCAGTTACTCCCTCTAAGTTAGTTTTTACTTTTTTTACTTCTTGCTCAAATTCAAGTTTAAAATTGAGTAAAATTGGTCCTAGTCCAGCTAAACTATCTACCTCTTCAGTATAATTTTTATCATAGCCGTTTCTATAACTGAGTTTGTTCGGTTCCATCTGTAATGTGCCATTTACAAACATAAATTCAAAGGGATCTATATACGGAAGCAAAGAGTCTACATTTGCAATATCATACTCTATTTCAGTTTGTTCATCATTAAATGTTAAGTTAGAAATTAAAGAGGAATTGTACCGAAGCCTCAATGTATCTGCTCTATTGCCATACGCTTCAGTATAATCTTCTTCAAAGTCCTCACTTTCAACATAAATGCCGTCATCTTCATCTTCTCCATAATCAATTACCAACTTAACATGGGCCGTTTTGTCAGCTTTAATGGTAATGTGATAATTGTATGTGCAGGAAACAAATACGAAACAAAACAAGGTTATAACAAGTTGATGGGTCTTCATAGCAGCTATTAATTTTTAATTGTGAAACCAACAGGAGCTTTGAGCGGCCCATAATCGTACATATTAAGATAAATCGAAACAGTGTCTGGCGAACCTTTGTATGTTACTTGATAATTGTCAAGTAATGCCATTCCCATAAATCCATTTTCACTTTTTAAAGCACAGCAGCTTCCTGCTCTGTAATACGATATTTTTTCTCCGTTGGGTCCTGCCAATCCATTTAAATATCTACGCTCATTATTTGGTCCCTCACTTTTATCCACTCCACCTACCTCAACAGGATTTTTTTCAGAATAGCCATAGGTCTTATCTGTCGAAATTTCTGTCAACAAAAACGTAGTATTGTTAAGCAGTTTTGTTTGAGGTGTATTTTTAGAAAGAGAACAAGAAAACAAAGCCACTGATAAGCTAAAACCTAATAGGAATTTCATAATCATATAAATTTTCAGAACATGAATGTATCCTGTCTGCCCTAAATCTAACAAAAGATTACTGTTTTTCAATAGACAAGACTTAAAATCTGTTTTATTGATAAAAACTCACTCATCTTCTGAGCTTCTCAATCTCTTTGCTTTAAAAGTTGTTCGACATCATTTTTATTGGTCTTGTCATTAATTTCATAAAAATACTTAACCTGCCACTTTTGGCTTGCAATGGCCTGTTTGCTGACGGGCTTGTCCCACGGTGGATAAACCCTAAAAGCTCTTTTACCTTCTTTAGTTATATTAGTAACAATGCCTTTTTTAATTAAAACAGATTGTGGAAAAATAAACTGCCCCAAATAGTCAGCAGACCTAACAGTTATTATTAAAAAATCAAATTGGTCGGATTCTTCAAATGGCATAATTGGGCCTTTATCACTGCGCTTCCAAAAAGTAACAAATTGTCCTATTTTTTTAGGTGTCATTTTAGCAGTTCGACCAATTATTTTTAAACCATTTAAATTGTACTGGCAAGCTAGATATGCTTTACTTTCTTGGTCCTCTATATAATTAGTAACTGTGAAACCTAGCTGCTTAATAATTTTTAAAGAATTGGTTTGTTGCATGTGCATTTTAGTGGATATGATATTGTTGTGCAATAATCTATTTGGTTTGAATGCAATAATTATTTGTAGTAAAAATACCTCGGACTACATCTTCTAATATTTCTGAATTTGTTATTTCTTTTTTTTCTTCTCTTTTCGAATTCATTCAAGCCTTCCATATCGCCTGCTCTTTTGAACCTTGTGCGCATATAGGCACGTGCTTTATAAATGATGCTAAAAAGACTATTACCACATTTATAAAAACTGATCATGCTTGTAAACTTAGTTCGCCATTCCATAAACTTTTCTTTGTTTTTTTGCCAGCGAAATTCTTCTACCAATAACATGCACAAAAAACCTGTAAATCGTCTTTCGGTATACATTGTTTTATCTTCTGAATCAACCATTGCAATCAAGCTATCACAAATAACTTCAAGACTATCAATTTTGTTTTGAAAAAAATACATTTGGCCTAAAAAATACAATTCTAGTATTTCTGTTTGACAGTTATGTGTTTCAATATTATTATAAAAATACAAATCTAAATCAACACTGTCATTCGTTTGAATAATTGAATCAATTCGGTAGTAGCAATCCCATTGAGAGAAGCTTAGTAAGGATAAAAGAAGAAACGGTATTAGAAAATGAATTTTCATTAAATCTCTGTTAATGTATGATAAGTTAGCACATTTTACAGAAAAAACGCTAGAGAACTAACTTGATCTGCTAAAAACATTACTCTATCAATGACAGAAGATCTAAATTAACTATTTTTGACACTTCATCCGTTTTGAAAAGTACGACAGTTTAAATTATGGAAATATTTAATGGTCTTCAATATTACGACATTGGGCATCTAGTTTACGATTTGTGGCTTATTATAGTCACGCTGTTTTGGTGTACTCTTTTTACTTTTTTAATCAAAAAATCAGAAAGTAGAAAGTATAAACTGGTTTGGGATTCTAAAGCGTATTTGCAGCTAACCCTTTTAATCATTGCGGTACTTGTTCTAATTAGTATGTCATCATTTCCTTCAAAAATAGGTTTGTCGGCACTTTTAGTAGTTGGTTTTTACTTTTTTACACGTAAAATTTCAACTGGTATTATTGCTTTATTGTGTGTGCTTTTAGGATTTGGATATACAATTTTTCCAGTTTTAGCAGCAATGGCATATGCTTCTTTTAATCTGTTGAGTAGAAAACAAAATATAGCACAGGGATGAAAAAAATAATTATTGTTCTTGTTTTGCTACTATGCACAGTATTTGGACTGAGTATATTTAAGTTTGGAATTAAAGACTCGATTAAAATTAATGCCATGGCCATGCTATGTGCAGTTGAAAACAGAGTACCAAACAATGATATCCCGACAGGTATTCCGGTCTATCACATTACCATAACACATGAAAATTGGGAAGCCTTAACAGCAGACCTTCCTGCAAGTGGCAGAAAAAAACAGAAAATATTATTTGAGCATAACGGAGAAACTTATAAAGCAAAACTGAGAACAAGAGGACATCTGAAATTACATTGGGGCGGACCAAAAAAGTCACTGCGGGTTTATTTTGATAAAGATGATTCGCCATTTGGCACCATTAGTGAAATGAATTTTTTAAATCCAAAAACTTTTCAATTTACAAATGACCATATTGGAACTTGGGTAGGAAAAATAACAGGTGCAAAAACACTCAAAAATGAAATGGTTTTTCTTCGCATCAATGGACAGAATTATGGCTTAATGGAAATGATTGAGCAACCTGGGAGAAGTTATGCCATCAATAATAATTTGGGTAATGAAAAAATAACCCTGTACAAGGGTGATTATATCAGAGATGACAGCGGTCACTCTAAATCTGTAAGAGTATGGAAAAATGCGGAATACTGGAATGGCAAAAAAGCAAGTAAAGCAGCTTCCAGTAAATTGACTTCATTAATTCAAGTACTCAATTCAGATACTTTACAACTAGAAGACCGTTTTTCGCTAATTGAAAAGCACGTCATCATAGAAGAGTATTTAAAATACTATGCCGCGTTAACTGTCATTAATACTGAACATATAGACCAAACGCATAACCAAGTTATTGTATTTGATCGCAATCAAAAAAAATATTATCCAGTGCTATGGGACCCAACATTTATGTGGGCACATTCGCCAGAACGGTATTACAATTTTTACGATCCATTGAGCTATTACATTTTACAAAACCCAATTTGGCGGGAAAAAAGAGACATTTATATTCATAAATTTATAGTGGATTGGTACGATTCTGGTAAGTTTATGGCGTATCACAAAACCCTTGAGGATAGTTTATATAAGGCTGTAAAACTAGATCATAATAAATGTAACCCGATAGGAGCTGATTTAAACACCGTTTACCGGTTCTCAAATATTATTTATGGGCATTCAAACAATAAAATAAGAGCAATGGCTGACGATTATTATACAGCTCTTAAAGTCAAAATGGATAAAGTTAATATTGATCAGGTAGTCATTTCGGACTCTTCTATCAACATGACATATAATACCTATTCTCCAATTGAGCTAAAGATTCACTGTGAAACGCCTATTTCAGACTCAAGTATTAGTCTCACTAGATCGGTTGGGCAGCTAGTAGAGACAGATGGCGAATTGATAACTATTAAACTGTTTGGACAAATTGAACATGAAGATGGGCCCGAAGGAGACCTGTATAAACTATTTAGTGGTTTTGTAAGTCAACAAAAGACTGTAAATATTGATTTTAAAACAAAAATTAATAAAGTGGAAGCGTACAATGCCATTACGGGACGGGTGCTAAAATTTCAGTGATGTATTAATTATCAACTGCAATAGATTACACTTCAAAATCAAAACATTACATCTTGATGTATCGCTTTACATTCGACTGAATATCTCCTATTTTTAAATACAATATGTAACTCCCTGGGGGTAAATGTGAAAAATCAATAGAATGGTTCCCTGACTGATTGATGGTTTGCTGAAATACCGTTGAGCCCTTAAAGTCGTTTACAATTAAATCTGCTGTTCCATTTGAATCTAACTGCACATCAACCGAGCAATTCCCATTTCCAGGATTAGGATATAATTTAAGAAGAGTTAATTTTTTACGCTTTTTACGCCTAATGATAAAAACACCTAATCCTAAAAACAATACACTTCCTGCTATCACTCCACCAACTAAATATTGGTATTCACGGCGTATTTTTTCTTCTCGCTCTTTTAAATATGCAGCAACATTGTTTGGCAGGTCAAACTTTTGTCGATTGCCGACAGTATATATATCATTTTGATTAAAGCTAATGGTTAATTCCCTGTTATTATCCAACGAAGCCCAATTTTCAGATTGGTAAGTCATTAAATAGTATGCCAATATTTTTTTTTTTAAAACTGTGTAAATAGAGTCCAATGCAGATGATTTTTTTGTGTAAGCATAATATCCATTAGTGGAATCGGCAAGCAACTGCAGAGTATCAGACATGGCATCACCCAAACCAATACAATAGATAGGAATGTTTTTTTCTCTCGACAGGGTTATAATATCACTTGATTGCTTCTGAGAGGAATTATCCGTACCGTCAGTTAACGCTATTACCACATTTATGCCTTCGAGCTCTGTTAATCCCTCGGTGGCCAAATAAACGGCATCAAAAAATGCAGTAGAACCTGTAGGCTTCAGAGTGTCTAAAATGGCGGGTAAACTTTTGATATCGTAAGATGGCTTTACCTGAATATCAACAGTATTATCAAAAGCAAACAGCCCTACTCTATCTTTCCCGGATTTAAAATTTTTTAAAAACTTTTTGACCGCCTCAATTGCATAGTCCAAAGGGGTTGTAATTTCAGGAAGTGTGCCTGCCATCTGTGCCTCAAACAATTTAACGGTATCGTTGTCATAAAAGGCTAAATAATCAGTAAAACTGCCCAACATTGATCCAGAATGATCGACTACAATGGAAATATTAATTGGCTCCTTTTCCGAGAAATGCGTCAAGGTCAACACTTCACAAGAATAGTCTTTCTCAGCTACTATTAAATCTGATTTTTCCAGACCCCAATAAGGATATTGTTTGAGATTTTCGGCTCTAAACAGGACTTCAATCACAGGGAAATCTGTTGGTGTAACGGAACTAATTATTAATTGAACAGAATCTCCTGCGGTCACCTTTCCCTTCACGGATTGTTGAGTAAAAACCACGAATGGTAATAATAGAAAAATTACTAGTGCTTTTTTCTTCATTTTTATCATTGCTGTTTGTGGCTAATTGCGTGACTCTAAATTCTATTTTTTTAGGTTGACATTTATTTTTAAACAGAGTAAGTCCATCATGTAAAATATATATCGTTGACTACCCTTTTTCAATGATAGAATTTTTAGACATACGCCTTTGAGAAGGCTGGTATCTTCCAAACCTAAAATATCCGAACCAATTACTGAATTTCCCATAAACTCTTCCATCAGCATCTTTTGTCCGAAGCTTTTTTTTGTAAACGTTTTGGTTATCTGTGGCCATTAATTTTCCGTTTTTGTGTACAAATATTTTATTCAATTTTCTGTAGCTCGAATCAATAAATTTTAAGGTATCGTTTGAAATACTCCAGCTCCCTTTATTTGTCATTCGAATATCCGTCCACCAAGTCATAACAGCTGAGCTATCTTTATAAATAGTAATTGTTTCAAAACAGTGGGACCGAGAATCACTTGTATCTTTGTAGTGCCCAGCATAATTTTTGTTTATCATACAAGATTGCAGAAAAAGAAGCATTATGTAAAATTCAATCCTTTGAAATGATAATGTTTTCTCATTACTTACTCTCATCTAATTCAAATAAAGGCCAAGTGATTTTGTGTAACAGATTTCACTGCATAAAATCATAATCATTGCTAAGTTAATTATTAAAAACTAAAAACGGTTCAAGTTATTACTTGAACCGTTTTTACATTTACACAATATAATTTCCTTCCACTAATCGGGTGTCCATTTCAAGAAGTTTTTCAGCTGACACTTTCTTTTATCCTGTTTCTAAAAAGTGTTTGTATCTAACTACTCCCGCTCTATTACATTTTTTTTTAGCTGTTTAGCAATAAAGTCACTCAGAAAACCCAACTGAGGTCGATTATAAAAGTTAACCCTAAGTAGGTTTTACATATAGTCTTGCTAGTCATTTAGCGCTTTCAAATTATCTCGGATATAATTTGTTTAACTTTTCAGCTGATTCTTTTCTCACACCTGTTTCTATGAAATGCTTATAACTTAAAAGGCCTCCTCTTAAAGCACCTGATTTCTTGAATATATTTCCTACCAAACCTGTCAATAAATTAAATTTAGCCCGAAAAATAAAAAGGTTACCTAAGTACGTTTTTCCATCTTTACCTTTTCTCACGGACCATGTATTGTAACTTTTAATGTTCACGGGGCCTCCTTTAGATTCGTAAACATCATAGGTAAATTCCCTGTGATCTCCGCACTCTTGAAAGTCTATAATACGCTCCTTTACCTCAATAGGTTTTCCGTTAAAATCAATGTTAAGATACCTTTCTGCTCCGAGTCCCGTTACAAGATCTCCAGTTAAGCATTTAATTGAGTTGAGGCTTTCTCCAATTGGTTCGCCTTGTGCGAAATTTCCAGCTACCTTATTCCAGACTTCTTCAACTGAAGCGTCAATAACAACTTCATCATACAAAAGACGGAATTTTTTATTGTCAATAATTCTTTTGGTTTCATTTCCTCCGTTGTAGGAGTTTTGGCTTTGTGCAGTTGCATTTCCCATAATTATTATTGTTGTAATGAATAGTAAGCTTACTATTTTCATGATTTTATATTTAAGTGATTGATTTTTGATAAAAATAGAGATCATTAGAAGGAGCCGATTTGCAGATAAATTCAACTATCGCTCAATTTTGCTCAAATATTTAATTGACTTTTGCTTTCACTTCTTCTACATCAAAATTGTCAAATTGAAAGTTTGAGATTTTCAAATTATGAATGAATTTGTCCTGTTCTGTCCTTTTTTTGAAAGGGTAAACTATCTGATAGTGAGGAATCCAAACATCATCAATTTCTCGGTAGTCAAGGTATTGAATATTTCCACCTATTCGCTTATATCCGATAGGCTTTGCGTAAGGTTCTCGCACCGAGTATTCCGAATAATCCAAAAAACCTGTTTCTTGATTGATCCAAAGTAGGTATTGATCATGGTCTTGGTGGGGTTCAGCTTCTCCCCAAGTACAAAACACCAAGTCATAATTATTTCCATTGAATTCTTGTTCGCCTGCATAGCAAATAATAGGCGCTAATCGAAGCCGATTAAGGAGCTCGAAAAAATATTGAATGTGATATAAACCAAAAGCAGCTCGAATATTTTCTTCGGCATTTCTGTCTTTAAATTTAGTTCTTCCATCTTTGATTTCGTAATAATTGGAATCGCATATACCAGCGATTTCACCTTTTCTTTTTCCATCAAGAAATCTGATTTTTCCGTCTAGGGTATCAACTTGAAATTTAAATTCCAAATTTGTTTCAAAATCAGGCCAAAGTTTACCTATTTCTCCTAATTTATTTTCTTTCCAAGTGTCAAACCCATTAAATGAATAAACACTATGTTCTTGAAAT
>JBGCGA010000032.1:0-5059 GCA_045110285.1 Crocinitomicaceae bacterium
TAAAATTAAAAGAGGCATTGAGCGCTGAGCGAAAGACAGCCGAAGGCAACATTGCTGTAGATCCAGTTTTCATTTTAGATCAAACATTTTGTCCGAATATTCATTTTTTAGGAGAAGGCGAAATACTGTCGACGGTTAGAACAATTTCATATGCCAGCGGTTCGAAATTTCCGAGTGGTGGTCAGTGCACTGCTGGCTACTGTGTAGGCAATAAAAAAGCAGAAGCACTAATGGAGAAAATAGAACTTCACCTAGCCATTTGCGACAATGAGGCAACAACACTTCAGTACGAGATATTAGCAAAGCAATTACCATCAATGAATCAAAGAATTGCTGATGCCTATATAAATACAAGAGAATTCGTTAACTATATTAAAGAAACACTTCCGGCTTCAAAAATAAATTTTGTATCAGAAGAATTAGCTCATGAAGGATTTACACCTTCCGTTTTTTCGTTAGATCTTCCAACAAAAGGAAATACGGCAGAAGAAAAGGAAACATACAAAAGAGAATTGAATCACAAATTGATTAATTTGATGATTACGAAAATACCGAATGAAAGTAAGTATTGTGTTAGTTATGGTCAGCTACAAGGGTGTTATTGGACAATTCCTGCTACTTCAACTCAAGGCACCACCAAAGAAGGCGACAAAGATTATATTGCAAGGGTGGCATTATCCGCCAATATGGATCTTGAACGCCACAAAAAAGTGTTTTTAGAATTTGCAGAATCAATTTAGAAATGAGTGACTATGATAGAAGCGGAAGAATTGTTCGCGGAAATTGGTAAAAAACTAACTGGTGAAGAACAAAGTCAAATGTTTGGTAAACCATGTTTTAAAATCAATAAAAAGGCATTCATTTGCTTTTTTGAAAATGACATGGTTTTTAAATTAACTGGCGATTCACATAACGAAGCATTGAGTTTGGACGGTTCTAAATTGTTTGATCCTTCTGGCAAAAACAGGCCAATGAAAGAATGGGTACAAGTACCCTTTCATTATCATAAAAATTGGAAATCTTATGCTGAAGCTGCTTTGTAATATGTTGGTCAATAGTAAGTGGAAACTCATTTTTTAAATAGCATTTATTATTCACTATCTTTGCATAAAACTAAATAACAATGAGCTTAACAGAACAAATCAGTAACGATATAAAAACAGCCATGAAGGCTAGAGATTCTAAAAAACTAACCGCATTAAGAGATATAAAGGCGAAAATTTTATTAGAGGCAACTAGCGGATCAGGTACAGAAGTAAGTGATGAAGTGGCTAGCAAAATTGTAATGAAGCTTTACAAACAAAGAATGGACACTTATGATCTTTACATTAAAGAAGACCGTGCTGATTTAGCAGAAGATGAATTATTTGAAGCAAAAGTAATTGAAGCATATATGCCTAAATTAATGAGCGAAGACGAAGTAAGGGCGATTATATCTGAAAAGTTAACGCAAATGGGCGCATCAGGGCCTCAGGACATGGGTAAAGTAATGGGACCAATTATGGGTCAATTAAACGGTAAAGCAGATGGTAAAATGATTTCGACAATTGTGAAGGAAATACTGAATAGCTAAACCATAGTAAATATCAAATATTGAAACCATCCAGCTAAAACGGATGGTTTTATTATATTTATAGTATAAATTTCCCTACCAAATGCTTCGATTTTTAGTTCTTATTATTTTTTATGTAGTAGGTAGCTATGCTATTTGCCAAACTACAAGCGACTCCGAAATCGAGGCCATCATTCAAACAGGGCATTCAAAAACCATTTCAACAAGTGCCATCTCATCTGACGGAAAGTATATTGCTACTGGAAGTATAGATAGGTCTATTATTATATGGGATGCTAAAACCGGTAAAGAAATCAGGGTACTACAGCACCATTACAAAAGTATTTTAGGATTGCATTTTTCGTCAGATAACAAATCACTCCTATCTGTATCAAACGATAATTCAGTAAAATTGACAGACGTTGAATCTGGTCAAATTATCCATGATTTTCCGCCCATAAAGTATGACATAAGCAATGCCATGTTTAACGGTGATGGTAGCAAGGTCATTATTTTCGATAAGCGCGATCAATACTCGGTTTGGGATACCTTTACAGGCCAATTAATTGGCAATTTCAAAAAAGACTACTCATCATTTAACGATTCTAAAACAGTAAGCTATAACGGCGAACGAGCGCTATCGAAATTTAGTGAAAACACAATTGGTTGTATTAGTTTAATCACACTTGACACCTTATTTACCATGCCTTTTAAAAAGGCTTTTACAATGAGCTTTAGTTCAGACGACAAATATATTGTCGTGGGTTCTTCAAGGCTTTTCGCTACAGTTTTTGACGGACAAACAGGCGATTCATTGCATACGGTAACCACTTCAACAGGACTAAAATGTGATGGATGCAAAACCCAAATCTCTATTTCAGATGACTCTAAGTATGTATTTTCCATTTCAAATAAAGGAGTAGGACAATATTGGCAAATTAAAAACGGAAAAAGGATTCAAAAAATTACAACCCTTGAAAAAACACCAAAAAGTATTGTATTAAGCGCAGATAATAAATTTCTATTGCTAAGTTTTAGCGACCAATTTAAAATTTATAATTTATCATCAGGCAAAGAAATTTTAACGACTAAGAACAAAGACTTAAAATATTTTAGAGTTAAAATGACAGACGGAAAATATGCACTACCGGGTAAGGAAAACAGTGTGGATTTATGGTCGATTACCAACCAAAAGGTAGTAAAGAACTTTAAGGGCTACTTAAATAAAGAGCGATCGGATGGATTGACATTTGATTATTCAGTTTGGATTGACGTAAATATTCTGCAGTTCATTTCTTTTAAATCAACTTTAGCTGTCCGACCAAATAGCACTGAAATAACCCTAGGAAAAGTAGATACATCAGCCCTGGTTTTAGATATTAAAACAGGCAAGCAAAAGATGATGCTATCTGATTCAAAAAAAGCAGCCTTTTGCCAAGACTATAGCAAAGATGGAAAATGGCTTGCAGTTGCTGGTGGCGACAGAATAATTAGAATTTATGACACGGAAACTTATCAACTAGTGCATATCATCAGAGGACATCAAGAAATGATTTTTGACCTGCAATTTTCAAATGATCCAAACATATTGCTTTCTGCCAGTTGGGATGGAACAGTTCGAACTTGGGACATTAATAAAAAAGAAATGCTGTCGTATATAGAACTCGACAAAACCTCGCCTTATACTGTGCGGTATTCGAAAAATGACCTTTACTTGGTTACTGGAGACTTATCACAAGATGTTATTTTTTGGGAAACCGATACTAAATCGAAATTCAGGACGCTTGTTGGCCATTCAGAGCCTATTTCTGATATTGTTTTTTCGGAAGATGGACAGCAGGTACTAACTGCAAGTTGGGATGGGAAAATAAAATTATGGCATACTTTAACTGGCATGCAATTAGCAAAATTCAATCATAAAGGTGCGCCAGTTTATGCGGTGAATTTTTCAAAAGATCAACAACAAATTATATCGGGAGATGGTGATAGAAAAGTCAAATTTTGGGACATTAAAACAGGCGAATTAGTATCGCAATTGAGTGGACACATTAGTGCCATTACAGATATAAAAATTACAACTGATGGTCGTTTTATGATTACCAGAGGTGCCAAAGGTGAAGTAATTGTTTGGGATTATTATTCAAAAAAACAGCTATATACCTATATGCAAATTAACCAAAACGATTGGTTAGTGACAACTCCAAGCGGGCATTTTGACGGGTCAAAAGCAGCTTTAAATTTAGTGAATTATGTTTCAGGTATGGAAGTGGTATCTCTAGGATCACTTTTCGACAAATACTATACACCCGGCCTTGCTAAAAGGGTAATGAAAGGAGAGATAATGAACGATTCTGGCGAAAATTTCAACTCTCTAATCAAAAACAGACCAGAGTTGGCCTTTCAGATTACAAGAAATAAAAAGCGAACAGCCATTCTCAAAAACGATTCAACAATAACTAGTAAATCGGCCTCGTTTTTAATTGATGTAGCCATTGTAGAAAACGGTGATGGCATTTCGGAAATTAAAATATACAATAATGGAAAATTAATTGACAGTGAAAGCACTGAAAAAGATTTGGTTTTTAGAGGCACGAAGGAATACGCCAAAACTTTTGAAGTAGAACTGATTGATGGCATTAATAATTTAAAAGCCATTGCTACAAGTAAGAAAAAAATTGAATCGGACCCGATTACTTTGCAGGTTATGTTTGATGGTGAAGCAGCAAAAACAGACCTTTATATATTTTCAATTGGAATTAATAGTTATAAGAATAGCAATTACAATTTAAGCTATGCTGTAAAAGATGCTCAAGATTTTTCAAAAGCGGTATCGAAAGGTGGTACCACTCTCTTTAATAAAGTGCATACCTATTCGCTTGAAGATAGCAAAGCCACCAAAGCGGAAATTGAATCAATGTTTAAAGAACTAATAGAAAAAGTTGGACCAGAAGATGTGTTTGTATTCTATTATGCTGGACACGGTGTAATGAGCAGCGCTTCTGAGGCAACACAATCCGACTTCTACATAATGGCTCACAATGTCACCAGCTTCTTTGGAGAAAGCATTTTAAAACAAGAAGGGGTGTCTGCTACTGAATTACTTGATTTTTCACGCCAAATATCTGCTCAAAAACAACTGTTTGTTTTAGACGCTTGTCATTCTGGAGGTGCACTAAATGTATTGGCTAGCCGAGGAGCAGATAGCCGAGAAAAGGCCATTGCTCAGCTGGCTAGAAATACTGGCACCTTCTTTTTAACTGCTTCGCAAGATGTTGAGTATGCTAATGAATCTGGCGATTTAAAACATGGCCTATTTACTTATGCATTATTAGAAGTTTTAGAAGGTGATGTTAAATGGCTCACTGGTAATGGGCAAGACAATAAAATTACTGTAAACGAAATGAAAACATATGTTGAAGAGAGAGTTCCCGAACTGTCAGAAAAGTATCATGGCTCTGCACAGTATCCAACAAGTTTTAGTTTTGGGCAGGATTTTCCGATTGTGAT
>JBGCGA010000033.1:0-22620 GCA_045110285.1 Crocinitomicaceae bacterium
AATAATGGCCGAGAATTGTTGAAGTTATTGCAGCAAAATCATCAGATTGATGTCATTATTATGGATATCAATATGCCAGAAATGAATGGTATTCAAGCAACTGAAAAAGTATCTCAATTGTATCCAAACATTAAAATAATAATGAGTACTGTGTTTGATGATGAGCAAAACATTTTTGATGCCATCATGGCTGGTGCAAGCGGTTATTTATTAAAAGATGAAAGCCCTGCCATGGTTCACCGAGCCATTTTTGAAGCTTTAGAAGGAGGAGCGCCTATGAGTCCGTTAATTGCTCGAAAGTCTCTATCTTTAATCCGAAATGGAGTGTCAACTCAATCGGTTGAAGCAGATTTTAAGTTAACTAAAAGAGAAGAAGAAATATTGAAACATATTGCTCAAGGTTTAACTTACGATCAGATTTCCGATCGCTTGTTTATAAGCAATGGTACGGTTCGAAAACATGTTGAAAATATTTATAGAAAAATGAAAGTTCACAATAAAATTGAGGCCATTCAAAAAGGAAAAAATACTGGTATAATATGATTAAAGTAATAAAACCGCTCCTCCTTTTATTTGTCTGTACAACTCAAACTTTAAGTGCACAAATCAATACGGATAGTTTAATAAGAGTCTTCCCTACGCAGCCTAACGAAGAAAAAGCAAAAACTTTGAGTGATCTCTGCTTCTACTTATCATTTTCTGATCTTGATGCAAGCGTAATGTATGGCAAAATGAGTTACGAAGCAGCCTTGGAGACCGGAAATGAAAATTTAATATCAAGAACATTAAGCGATTGGAGTATTCCTTATTTGACGATAGGTAATTTTGATTCCGTAATTATTTTAAATCAACGGGTGTTAGAAATCGAAATACCTGAAGGCGATAGTTTACAAGTTGGAGCATCATTAAATAAAATGGGACTTGCTGAGTATAAACGTGGAAATAATGATGTTGCATTAAATTACAATTTACGTGCCTTAGCTATTTTTCAAAGTGAGGGTGCAGATGCCTATGCAGGCCAAACGCTTGCATGTATTGGAAATATTTATGATAGTAATAAAATGTTTGAACTTGCTCTTGATTATTACAGAAAAGCAAAAGCAGTTGCCAAAGATGTAAATGATGAAATCGGTTATACAACAGCTTTAAGTAATGAAGGTCATGCGCTCCAAAATTTGAAACGCTATAAAGACGCTGAGGTAAAATTACGGGAAGCAAACCAGTTAATTCAATCAGAACAGAATCCAAAAAAGTTAGGATTATCATATCAAACTCTTGGTTTAAATGCAAGGTTGGATAATAGACCTACTGAGGGGAGGCAATTTTATCAAAAGGCATTAAATATTTTTTCGGATTTGAATTATGCTGAAGGTTTATGTACCATTAACATGAATATTTCAGAATGCTTTTTGACTGAGAAAAATAGTGATAGTGCTGAAGTATACATGAATCGTAGTTTGCAAATTGCTGAGGAAACAGGATCATTTTCTCAATTACAAATTGTCTATAAATCAATGGTTAGATTAGAAAACTTAAAGGGTGATTATGAAGCCGCAGATTCTTTTTTTGATTTATATGTTTCTTTGACTGATTCCATTTATAATGAAGAGACAAACAATTCCATAGCTGATATGCAAGTTAAATACGAAACTGATCAGAAAGAATTGGCTTTAGAACAGGAAAAATTAAATAAAAAAAATGCCCAATTGTGGTTGGTAGTGGCAACAACAGCTGTTGGCTTATTATTATTTCTTGTGATGTTTATTCGTCACCGAAAAAAAATATCGGAGCAAAAGTTAGAACTGAAGTCTTTACAAAATATTGAAAGTGAGAGGGGTAGAATAGCTCGAGATTTACATGACAATTTGGGTGCTGATTTAACCTTAATTACCTCAAAAGTGGATGTACAAGCCTTTCAACAGAAAGATCCGAATTTTAAAGCCGATCTTGAGAAAATATCAGATATTTCAAAATCTGCAAATGCCCAACTTCGGGATACTATTTGGTCTATTCATAAATCGTCATTGGATTTAGGAGAGTTATCGTCAAAAATATCAGATTTTGCTCACAGAATATTTGATGATAAAAATATTGGAATTGATATTGTGTGCAAAGACAAAAAAATAAATTTACCGCCAGCAAAAGCCTTGAATCTGTATCGAATTGCTCAAGAATTTATGACTAATTCTATGAAGTATGCAAGTGCACAGAATGTAACAGTGAAGCTATCCGAAAATTCAATGCATTTAAAAGATGATGGCAACGGATTCGACTTTAAGACGGTTAAAAAAGGATATGGATTAAATAACATATCTGAAAGGGTTGAAGGATTAAAGAGCAAATCTACATGGAGCAGTAGTTCAATTGGAACGGAATTAAACATTCAATTTTAATTTATACGCTTTTTTGCGTATTGTGCTTCCGTCTATCCATCAATACATTTGTGCAAAACAAAATGTATGAAAACTTTATATTCTTTTATAGCGCTAATGGTATTTTCATTTAGTGCTTTTACACAATCTGAAAAAACATATCAATTTGCTAAATTATTGGATAACCCCGATTATGTTGCCGATAAAATTATATCCCTTTCTGCAGTGGGGAATTTTGGTAAAAATACGGATATTAGTGTTGGACTTGGAGCTGATGCTCTCTGGGGACTGACAGATAGAATTTCAGTCTTTGGTAGTTTAGTATATTCTCCAATAAATTTTGCGGAATTTGCCAGCCATGATTGGGATTTAGGTGGAAGTTTTACGTTTGGTAAAAGCACAAAAACAAAAGATGTAAAAATTGTATTAAAATGGTCTGATTCTAATAGTTCACGTACAACTTATAATTCTGGCACAGGTAAAACAACTGAAACTACTACAAGGTCAACCAGTGCTACATATTTAGAGTCTAAAGCACAGTATATGCGGAAATATAAAGTCCGAGGAGGCTTGTATGGCCACAAGAGTTCATTTGAAGTTGATAGTTGGTCTCCCACACAACCTCTATTTATGACCGGAGTTTTTGGTGGCTTAGAATTTTCTACGCAAGCAGCTGTACTTTCGGTAGTTGATGGAAAAAAAGGGGTAACCAGTGGCTTGACAAGAATTTATGCGGATGTATTGGTTGCACCTGTGCACAGAATCAATAAAGTGGGGCAAGGAATTGGGATTGGAGCCAAAGGTGGATTTGCTATTTATATGAATCCGAATAAAGCCCGAAATGCCACTCCAGAAACTCTAGAGGCTTACCAGGCTTATAATTCAATGTTTTTTAGAGCCGAAATTGGTGTAAGACCATCTCAAGGTTGGATGTTTATGATGGGAACAGGAATTATGATTTTTAGAAATAGGTAATAAATTCCCGCTCAAAAAAAATGCCCAACAAAAGCTGTTGGGCATTTTTAGTTCTTAAAGTTAAGTTTTACTTAATCCCTAATTTCTTTTTCATTGATTTCGAAATAGCATCTTTATGCATGAAAATATTGATTGTTTTGTATTTAAAGAAAGCCTCAGATGCATAGAAATAACCATCACAGTCATTACTTTTTCCCCATGAGTTTTTAATTAATAAATACTTCGTTCCTTTTTGGTCTTTATATAAACCTACGGCATGCATTCCATGGTCGTCAGTGGTTGTTTTATTATCGTATCCTTTTTGACGGCTTTCTTGAGTAATCACTTCTTCTTCGGTTGGCTGTTCAAAGCATGATGCTTTTTTATCAGATCCACCGTCTGAAAAGTTTTTATTGTCTTTTCCTGAAACAAAAATTGAAGATTTATCTTTAGGTACCAATGCTAAACCAGCTCTGTAATTAAAGTATTTCTCGGAAACATCACTACCCCAAGCAAAAGTATAGCCGTTTTTTAACGATTCCTCTGCAATTTGCCAAAACTCATCTAATGGTACATTATAACTTGATGCCATGGTCCAGTTATCTGGCACCATAATTGGGTTTTTAGTATAAAATGGGTGATGAGAAAAAGAAGTAACTGATACATAATCATCCATGTTCATTCCTAATTCATCACGATATTCTATTGGATTCATTTTTTTTCCTTTCACATCAAATTTCATTTCAGTAATGTCGCTTGGCACATCTCCTAAATAGGCATTCAATATACCATCAATGGCTTTTATCCATGCACTACTTAGTCCTTCATCTTTTCTTAATCCATTCATTCTTTTTAAAACACCTTCCATAGCACCTTTCAGTACCTCTGACAGTTCAGCATGGGTATGTTTTTCAGTTCCGTAATTTAACCCCGTATAGGCTTCCATAGGAACAATACCATACTTTTTTATGACCCAAGGAATATCAACAAAGGCTCCGCCTTCATCAAAGTTAGCTTTGCCATTCATTCTAATGTAATTCATGGCTTTTCCTAAGTAGGCAAAACGTGCAATCCACATTTGCGATAAAACGTGGTCACCTTTTCCCATTCTTTTCAATTCAGATTCGAAAAAAGAAAGTGTTGAAAAACTCCAACATGTTCCCGTATATCCTTGCGAAAGAACCGGAGTAGCATCTAAATGTGCAATTTTTTCAAATTTATATTCGCTACCTTTTTTATTGGTAGAGTACTCTGTTTGGGCTGTTAAGCTTAGTGAAGCGACAAAAAAACTTGCTGCTAAAAATATATTCTTCATAATTTGGTTTTGATTGAGGCTAAAAATACAAATTCAATAGAAGAATACGAACCAAAAAGATGCCAAACTGCATTAAACCTTGGTGGATGGCTAAAAATAAAGGTAATTGGAGTTAATTATTTCTTCAATATCCAAGAAGAATAATTCTTTGATTTTAAATCTCGCTTAGCAATTTTTGCTGTTTTCATATCTTGAAAACCTTTAACAGCAACACGGTAAAGACCTTTGTTTTTGTCAAGAACATAAGCTTGATAGCCCATTGACTGTAATTCGGCCACTAAATTATTAGCGTTGCTTTCAACCGAAAAGCAACCCGTAATCAATTGAATGGGTGCTTGTATCGCTTCAGCAACATTTATCTCTGTATTATCTGGGAGTTCATCTATTGGTTTTTCAACTTTGACAGGAATATATGTGCTTTCACCAAATTCATACGCATACACTTCCACTTCACCAGATAGGGCCGCCACTCTTTCCTTAATCGTTTTAGATTGAGCAATGGCTTCGGTTGTTAATTCTTGATTTCTGTGTTTGTATGTTGCTACAACTTTATTCCTACTAAACGGGTTAAAGTCTGATAGTTTAATGTTACCTGTTTCTAAAAAATTGGTTTCCATTGGAATCCAATAAGTGTAAAATAGAAAAGGAATAGCACAAGCTACGGCTATATAACCCCATTTTCGCTTAGATTTTTTCTCTTGAACTAGAGGGATTATTTTTGAGTCAACTTCACCTTTTATCTCTTCAATATTTTCATTTTCTGATAATTCAATTTCAGGACTTTCTGATTTCGAAAATTGTAAAGCAGTCTTTGCCTCTTTAGATTCCTTTATTTCAGCAGGTGAAACTATTACGGTTGCCTTTTTTTCTTCAGCAACAGAATGAGCAGCCACAAATTGTATGCTTGATAAGCCATAAGCTTTTAACCAAAGATTAGTTTCTCTGTTTTGCTCAAAAACAATGGCTCCATCTTGTTCGTATAAAAAGCCAATTTCACCAAATGCCAAGCGTTTGTTTTCATTCAGGGCAGCTTTCCATTCATTGGCTTTATTTTCAATTTCAATAAGTGATTCTGGATAAGTAATCGCTTTTTTATCAACAATATAATTTGCTAATAATCCGTCGTTTTTCAGGAGGTTACTATTGAATATAAGCTGTTTTGAAGGCGGCGTAATGGTTTTACTAATTTCATCAATTACAGCTGGTTGATAATTTGCTATAAATCCGCCAAAATTAGGCACGACAACACAATTGTGTCGCTTTAAAAGATCTATGATGAATTGTTCAATTGTCATACGTGAGCAAAACTAATAAAAATAGTACAGGGTATACGTGCTTTGAATAATTATTGTTTCAGAAATTGCTCCAAAAAACGGGCATTTTTCCTGTTTTCAATTCTATATTGATATAATCATCAAATAGATTGCTTTAGCATAGAACGGTTAACGAATTATTGGATATTTTTGTCAGTTGATGAAGTCAATGCTCAAGCTTAATGGTTTTTCGGTATCTGCAATAACTTTTGTGATTGCTTTAATAATGTGGAAAAGCGTTGTTGGAGCTTTATTTATGAGTTTTTTTGCCATACTTATTTACAACACTTATGCGCTTAATGCAGCTCAAAAAAACAACGATAAACTCAATTATACACACGAAATTTTAGCCTTGCTTTCAGTTATTCTAACTAAAGACAAAAAAATATTAAAGTCAGAATTGAATTTTGTCAAGCGCTTTTTAAACCATAATTTTTCAGAAGCAGAGGCCAAAAAGTATCTCTTAAAATTTAAAGACTACACAGAAAAAGATTTATCTATTAGTAAAATATGTGTTAAGTTAAACGACGCACTTGATAGCTCTGAAAAGCGGCAGATTTTGCATCTTATCATTGGCGCGGCTGTGGCTGATAGAGAATTAACTGAAGGAGAACTAGTAGATGTATATAAGATAGGACAGGGCCTGAGGTTAAATCGCATCACTGTCGATTCACTTCTATCAATGCATAGTTTTCATTATTCTGGACAGCAACAAAATGGAAGAGAGCAATATGAAAGGCGATCGAATCAGCAACAATATAGAAGGAGATCGTCATCAACTACTAGTTTAAGTCAAGCTTATAAAATTCTTGAAATTACACCGGAAGCATCTGAAGCTCAAATTAAGAAAGCCTATAGAAAATTAGCCGTTATTTATCACCCCGATAAGGTAATGAATATGGGTGAAAACTACCAGCAAAGTGCGAAAGAGAAATTTCAGAAAATTCAAGCTGCTTACGAACAAATTAAAACAGCACGAAGCATAAAGTAAAACTTTTCTTAAATCTTTTCAGTTGTTATTCTGCATTTAACGGGCAGTTCTAAATTTCCACTACATTTGTACCGAAGCAATAGCATTACATTATGACATTTTGGAAAACATTTTTCGCCAGTTTATTAGCTGGTGTTATTTTACTAGGCATATTTTTTATCATTATCACTACCATGATAGGGGCATTCTCTCCAAAACCAGAATATATTGGAAACAATTCTGTTCTACACATGGAACTAAATCAAAAAATTGGAGATGTGTCTTTTTCTTATCTAGACAAAACAACATTTGAAATAGTTGAGCAGGTAGGCTTAGTGGATATTTTAAGTGCGATAGAAACTGCCAAAACGGATGATAGAGTTGAAGGTATTTATTTGAATGTTGCGCAAGTTAATTGTGGAATGGGGATCTTAAAAGATATCCGAGAAGCCTTAGTAGACTTTAAAACTTCAGGAAAATTTATTGTTGCCTACCATGAGAACTATGGAAATAAATCTTACTATCTAAGTTCGGTAGCGGATGAAGTTTACATTTACCCAACTGGTATGTTTGGTGTAACAGGACTTGGGACTGAAATTCCGTTCTTAAAAGGAACTTTAGATATGTTAGGAGTAGATATGCAAATTATACGTGGTTCAAACAATAAATTTAAAAGTGCTGTTGAACCTTTAATGTATACTGAAATGAGTGAAGCTAATAGACTTCAAACTCAAAAATATATAGATGCTTTGTGGGCTGAAATTACAAAAGCAGTTGAAGCAAGTAGAGGTGTTTCGGAATTAGAAATGAATAGAATTGTAGATTCAGTTTTAACTAGAACTCCGCAAGATGCTGTTAATTTAAAATTAGTGGATGGTGTTAAATATTATGATGAAATTGAAACACTATTGAAAGAAAAATCAAAATTACTAGCTAAAGATGAGCTAAAACTGTTTTCATTTAAAAAGTATGTCGACAAATTTCCAGCACATAATGCTGAGGCGGATATCGCTATAATTTCGCTAGAAGGTGAAATTGTTGATGGCAAAGGAGGCCCTGGTCAAATTGGTGGCAGTTCAGCATCTGAGTTAGTTAGACAAGCAAGAAAGGATTCGACTATAAAAGCCATTGTATTAAGAGTGAATTCTCCAGGCGGAAGTGCTTTAGCGAGTGATTTGATTTGGAGAGAAGTGGAATTAGCAAAAGCAGTTAAACCTGTTGTAGTTTCAATGGGTGATGTAGCTGCTTCTGGTGGATATTATGTGAGTTGTGGTGCAGATAGAATTTTCGCACAAGAAAATACCATTACCGGATCAATAGGTGTTTTTGGAATTATTCCATACACTGGTGATTTTATGAAAGAAAAAATTGGTGTCACTTTCGACCATGTTCAAACCAATGCGCATAGCGTATTGTCTTTAAATAAAAGACTGACTGATGATGAGTTAAAAATAATTCAGAATGGGGTAGATGATATTTATGATGATTTTATTTCGAAGGTAGGAGCAGGCCGAAATAAAACAACTGCAGAAATTGACAGCATAGGCCAGGGGCGCGTGTGGGCAGGAGCAGACGCAATTAACATTGGTTTAGTTGATGAGTTTGGAGGCTTAGATGAAGCGGTGGCACACGCAGCGACATTAATTAACTTAGCTGAAGATCAAATTGAAACAAGAGTAATGACTACCAATAAAAACGACCAATTGGTAGAAACTTTAAAAAGCTTGGGACAGGTTAAAACTGATGCGAAATCGGGATATGAACTAAAATTATTAGAAATGTACCAATTTGTAAAGCAGCTTGAAAATACAAGAGGTGTTCAAGCTCGAATCCCATATCTATATTGGATAGAATAATGTCATTTTTGTTAAAAAATTAAGTGAAAAAAGTACTAATTGTTCGTTTTAGTTCAATAGGTGATATAGTTTTAACATCACCCGTAGTACGAGCACTTAAGAGTCAGTTAGATGATGTTGAGATTCATTATTTGACAAAGGAGTCCTACAAAGAAATTGTAAATAACAATCCGAATATAGAAAAGGTTTATACGATAAAAAACAAAGTTGCACCTGTTTTGACGGCACTTAAAAACGAGGAGTATGATTTTGTAATTGATTTGCATCATAATCTCAGAACAAAGCGAATTAAGTTTGCGCTATCTGCTAAAAATTCAAGTTTTCCTAAATTGAATATCCGTAAGTTTTTACTCACACAGTTTAAAATCAATAAAATGCCGAAAGTGCATATTGTCGATCGGTATTTTTCTGCAGCGAAACCACTCGGTGTAAAAAACGATCACCAAGGTCTTGATTTTTTTATACCAAAAGAAGATGAAGTCAATTTAGCATCTGTTAATGTGCCAGATCAATTTATTGCGTTTGCTATTGGGGCTCAGTTTGCCACTAAACAGCTGCCAGTAAAATCAATTATTGAGGTAGTTGGTAAAATCGATCAAGCAGTGGTGCTTTTAGGTGGAGAATCTGACGTCAATGCAGCTAAAGAAATCTCGCAGGCTTGCAAAAACACAATTGACTTTTGCGGAAAACTATCTCTAAATCAATCGGCTAGTATTGTAAAACAAGCGCAAAAAGTAATTAGCCACGACACTGGGCTTATGCATATTGCAGCAGCTTTTAATAAACCAATTATTTCAATTTGGGGCAACACAGTTCCAGATCTGGGAATGTATCCCTACATGCCCAAAAATGAAACTGACTTTAGTATCCATGAAGTGAATCATTTAAAATGCCGGCCTTGTTCAAAAATCGGCCATCAAGCTTGCCCTAAAAAGCATTTTGGGTGTATGTTGGAGCAAGATTTGGATGCCATTGCAGAGGATGTTAAAAGTTAATTGCCTTCGAACCTGTTCTCGATAAATCCCGACAAAACTGTCGGGTCACTCGAACTGACGTCTTTCTTTAATTATTGTATACAACTTTTTTTTGTGATTTTAGAACCCTCCGAACCTGTTTACGATACACCTCGACTACGCTCAGTGCAGCGCAAGGGAATACCCTAGTTTAGTGTTTAATAATCTTTTGAACTGTTTTTTGATTGTCTTCAGTGTAAATTTCTATAAAATAGATGCCTGTTGGTCCGGCTATATCAAATTCAGTGATGCCACTACTTAAATTAGTTATCGTTGAAATTTCTTGACCAATACTGTTAATAAGTCTAATTGTTTTAATCTGATTATCACCCTTTATTTCAACCGCTATTGAACCAGTTGTTGGGCTTGGGTATACTGAAATGGCGGATGCTATATCAGTTTCATCAATTGTTAACGCTAAATCACAATTACCAGGAATACCCTGCGCAAGTGGGCCGCTATTTAAGTTCCCATAATCATAAACGATAGTGTCATCCGTACTCACACAAATTAAGTCAATAAAGTAATTCGAGACATTACTATATGGCTCCATGAATAGTCCTGATGTTGCTCCAATGCCTTCAATCCAGCTGTACTCTCCCGCATTTATCACCCTTCTTGGTGAATTATTTACAATAATCGTATCAACATAGTCGACTTGCACCGAATCCATGATGTATTCATGAGGTTGGCCCCAAGGTAGCTGTATAAGTACGTATGCTGATTCACCTACATTTAAAGTAAAGTCGTATAATAGAAATTCACTGGTTGAGTCGACAGGAACAAAAAATATTTGCCCGGCATCTTCACGAATTGCACCATGGTAGGTAGAGTTTAGGGCCGTACAAATGTCAACTTCAGTATAATTTATGGCATTAATTGTTGTATCAATGCCGGATACGCAATATTTAGTAATCCATTCTGTGGTGAAAACTGGTATCCCATCATTGTCTAAATAATAGGTTCGCATTTGATTTGTCCAAATTGCATTATCAGTTGGAAAAGTATTGTTTTGAGCTAGTAGATTTGAACCGAATGAGAGGATTGAAATGAATAGTAAAATTATTTTCATAGTGAATAAGATTTTGGTGTCTTGCTATTAAACACGTGAAAATTAGTCGAATGGTTTGGTAATTATTCAAAAATAGCTTTTGCCATTCTAAAAGTATTGGCATGTGCTTCAATAATATCTTTGATGTGAACGGAATAGCCTCCGCCCATGCTCACAGCTACCGGAATTTGTCTTTTCTTGCAAGCCTCAAAAACTAATTCATCACGTTTTTTACAGCCGTTAAGTGTAATACCTAATCTACCAAGTTTATCGGTCGCTAAAATATCTACGCCGCTAAGGTAGAAAATGATGTCTGGCTTAACTTTATCTATAATTGGTTCCAGATGCTCTGTAAGTGTCTCTAAATAGGCTTCGTCTTCAATTTTATCAGACACTCCAACGTCTAGATCAGACACTTCTTTTTTGAGCGGGTAGTTATTTGTGCCATGCATGCTAAACGTAAATACTTCTGGTCGGTTTTCAAATATTTTGGCAGTACCATTGCCTTGGTGAACGTCCAAATCGATCACTAAAATTTGTTTCACAATTTTATAATGCAACAACTCATTAGCAGAAATTGCAAAGTCATTAAAAATACAAAATCCTTCGCCTCTGTTGGCGTAAGCATGGTGTGTCCCTCCTGCAATATTTAAAGCTATGCCATTTTCAAGCGAATGATAGGCGCATTCCAGCGTTCCTTTCGAAATAAATCGCCCTCTTTCAATTAACGATTCGTGGAAAGGAAATCCCATTGCCCTAATTTCTTTTGTTGAAAGTGTTCCGGTTTTCAAGCGGGTCCAATAATCTAAATCGTGAGTTCTTAAAATTTCTTCTTCACTTAAAAAACCAGGAGCAAAAAAGTCAGATTCTATTAAAGTACCTTCGAGTAATAATTGCTGAGGTAGTAAATCGTATTTTTCCATTGGAAATCTATGCCCATTAGGCAATCGATTGTAGGAATATACCGAACTAAAGGCCACTTTCATTTTAGGCTATAAATTCTTAATTTTAGAAAAAAAGTCCCACAAAACAACACCTGTGCAGACTGAAATATTTAAAGAATGTTTGGTGCCAATTTGGGGTATTTCAATAACCGAATCACTTTTATCAATGACCGATTGCTGCACACCGTCTACTTCATTGCCCATAATTATGGCATATTTTTGACCTTTTACAGGCTTAAAATCATCAAGCATGACACTGTTTTCTGTCTGTTCAATGGAAATACAATAGACATTTTCAGAATGCAATTTGGCCATTACTTCTAAAGTATCTTCAGCATGTTCCCAGTCAACAGATTCGGTAGCACCAATGGCAGTTTTATGAATGTCGCGGTGAGGTGGAGTAGCGGTAATGCCACACAAATAAATCTTTTCAATTCTAAAAGCATCTGAACTTCTAAAAACTGACCCGATATTATTTAAACTTCTAATATTGTCCAGCACCACAATTAATGGCGATTTTTCTTCAGCTTTATACCCTTCTATATTCAGCCGACCTAGCTCTTGTAATTTAAGTTTTCGGTGGTCTGACATTTTTTATTTTTTAGAAGTTTCGCTCGTGCTAATTTTACTCATTTGAAGTACAATTGCAGCCAATGAAACAGGTGGTTTTCCGCCGTCAAAGCTGGCGGAGGTATAGACACTATCTTTAGTAATAATTTCAAAATTGGCGAATGGGGCAGCATCAGTCGCGCGTCCCATTGACGGCGCTTTTAATGTATCCATTCCTTTATAGTCAATATGTTTGCCCATGCTGTGCACCAAAGCCCAACTTTCAGCATTGCTTGTTTGCGCTTCGTATGATTTTTGTCCTTCAGAATACCTTAAAAAACTGAGAGAATCAGCAGTAATTGTTGTTTTAACGGATCCCATCATGCCACCTTCGGTGTATGAATAACCAATAATTTTTGATCCACTACAACTAATAATTCCAACCGCTAATAATATTACCCAAACGCCTTTTTTCATGTCTTCTTTTTTTATTCTGCAATAATCAGGTAATTATTTTTTTTACCCTTTCCTAATAATACAAATTTACCGTTGATCAAATCATCAGCCGATAAAGTATAGTCCTCTTTTACCTTCGCTTTATTCACTGAAATGGCATTGCCTTTCAATTCCCGTCTCGCCTCACCATTCGACTTTAGAAAGCCTGTTTTGGCAGATAATGCATCAATAATACCAAGCCCATTTTCAATGTCCGACCTGCTCACAGTTGCTTGGGGTACACCACTAAAACCATCTAACATATCCTGAACCGACAACTCTTTTAAATCGTCGATTGTTGCTTTTTTGTTAAATAGAATTCCTGTCGTTTTTTCAGCAGAATCTAGCGCCTCTTGTCCGTGCACCATTTTGGTGACTTCTTGTGCTAGCTTTCTTTGTAAAACTCTTAAATGAGGCGCTTCAGCATGTTCTGCTTCAATTGCTAAAATGTCTTCTTGAGTTAAAAATGTAAAGGTTCTAATGTATTTCGGAGCATCTTCGTCAGTTGCATTTAGCCAAAATTGGTAAAATTGGTATGGGCTGGTTTTATCGGCAGTTAACCAAACTGCACCGCTCTCAGTTTTGCCAAATTTAGTACCATCTGCTTTGGTCATTAACGGGCAAGTAAAAGCAAATCCTTCTCCTTTGCCAATTCTGCGTACAAGTTCTGAACCAGTTGTAATATTACCCCATTGGTCGCTTCCACCCATTTGTAATTTGCAACCCTCGGCTTGGTATAAATGTAAAAAGTCGTAACCCTGCAAAAGTTGGTAACTAAATTCCGTGAAGGAAATTCCCGTTTCAATCCGTTTTTTAACCGAATCTTTGGCGCTCATATAGTTTACAGTAATGTGCTTCCCTACATCTCTAATAAATTCAATAAACGAAAAGTTTTTCATCCAATCATAATTATTTACCAGCTTAGCACCATTTTCCGAATCATCAAAGTCTAAAAATCGACTTAATACGCTTTGCACACCTGCAATATTTTTATTTAGAGTGTCTTCGTCCAATAGATTCCGTTCGTCAGATTTCCCTGAAGGATCGCCAACCATTCCCGTTGCACCACCTACTAAAGCAATAGGTTTGTGTCCTGCACGTTGCATGTGCTTTAACATCATAATAGGAATTAACGAACCGATATGAAGCGAATCAGCAGTTGGGTCAAAACCGATATATCCTGTCACCACTTCTTTAGCTAATAGTTCTTCAGTTCCGGGCATAATGTCCTGCAACATCCCCCTCCATCTTAATTCTTCAACAAAATTTACTGGCATTTCAAACGTATTTTAAGCCGCTAATTTAAGGATTTATCGGTAGTAACCTCAAGAATTTATACCGATTGTTTTCTTGAATTTATCTGTCCATCAATAGCATTTCAAGTGATTGTCGATAGAAAATTGTGTCCAGAATGTTTTTTTGGGCATTCCCTAGGCGCTCGTTCCTGAGCTTAAGTCAGGCTATCCGCTATATCTTTTTACTAAATAAAGTAAAAAGGATGCCACTCCTATCCTTAATGCACTTCATTCAAATATTTAGCAGCTCACTCAACTATCACATACTTCCTACTTATAATCCGTAAGTTTGCGACTATAATTAAATTGTGCACTTGCAAATATTTATGAAAAAGTTGCTTACTATTTTTTTACTTATTTTGATTGTCACCAATGCTTACAGTCAAAACCTTACAATACCAATTGATGGTGTAGTAGGGCAAGATTACATTATTGTAAATTATCCCGATTGGCATCTGCAAGACGGAACTGTTCTTGTCCAAGATGGATTTTTAAACGATCACCAATGCGGAACTAAAACTTATGATGGTCATCAAGGCACTGACTTTACAATTAGAGGGTTTACGCAAATGGATAGTGGTGTGAATGTGCTAGCAAGTGCCGACGGACAAATTACTTATTTTATTGACAGTTTGTATGATAGAGAAACAGCTGGTAATGTTGCGCTAAGCTTAGGTAATTACATTGAAATTTATCATGCTAGCACCAATACCTATTCATACTATGCGCACCTAAAGAAAAATTCAGTAACAGTTCAAACTGGTGATTTTGTAATTGCTGGCCAAGCCATAGCTCAAGTAGGCAGTTCTGGTAATTCTACTGATCCACATTTACATTACGAATTGTGGAATCCGGGCTTAATCACCGACCCTACCATTGATCCATGGGGAATTCCATGCGATTCCGGTTCAACATTGTGGAATTCTCCTCCTGTATATGATACAAGTTTTGCTGTATGGGAATGCGGATTGGTGAATTATGATTCTGTAGAAAATTTTGTACCTTTTACATGGTACTCGTTAAGAGAAAGATTAGGGCAAAAGGACACCTTTAATGTTAATGACCCATTTTTTACATTTTGGTGTTTACAATATGGCTTAAAAATAGGAGATGAAACGGCAGTAGAATGGTATGAACCCAATGGGGATTTGTACTTTACTGAAACTATTAATTATTTAGCGCAAGACTGGTGGTACCACTACTGCAATAGCTCTATCCCGGTTCCACCTGAGAGTAAACACGGTTTATGGACTGTAAAATATTATTATAATAATCAGTTACAAAAAACTAAGTCCTTCCCTTATATCACACCTGCTACCAAATCGGAAATAGAGTTTCGTAAACCATATTATTATAGGGTGGGAGAACGAATGGTAAATATCATCTTGCTAGATCGCTACAAATATTCCGATATGGCTCTGCACAGCGTTTCTGGTGAATTAATTCTTACTCAAAAAATGAATAATTCAGGAAGTGTTCAATTTACTTTACCTTCAAATTGTGCCAAAGGGCTCTATTTTATAAAATTACAGGGCAGTGATCATGAGCATACATTAAAAGTAATTTTTGACTAACATTTAGTCAAAACTTGACATATACCATGTGCCATCTCTTTTAACAAAGTTGATTAAGGCACTGGCGTTATTCTCGTACCCAAATAAAATTTGAACAGTCGCAGAATCACCATTTATCATAGCATCACTCGAAATTTTGCCATTCTCAAAATACTTTACAAAATCTTTTTGAGCAGCAGGCGGTGTATTTTCCACGTCACACAGTCTTTGCGTTTCAGTATCTAGTTCACCAATTGGATCGCACAATTTCGACAAAATTGAAAAGTCACCAGATTTAGCTGCTTTAAATACCTGCTTTAGCAGCCACTTAGGACTGTTTTTCTGGCTTTCATTCTCTAAAAATTTGTTTTCTAGCGGTTGTTCAATTTTTAAAGTATCACCTTCTAACAATGCCTTCTTTTTCGCGAGAGCCTTTTGTTTTAGCTCTTCACTTAGCTCATACTCACCGGTGGTTGAATTATCACAAGCGGATAAAATTAAAACAACAAAGGCAAAAATAATTGTTCGATTCATGGTTTATTATTTGGCAAATTTCTGGACTATAAAATTAAATATTATTGCCGAAATGAAAATGGTACACCCGACATTATTTTTAAATTTTTTCTAAATCTGAAACTGTTAAATCGCTATTAGCATTCCCTGTGTTTAATGTCGATTTAGGTTCAAACAACATTATGCTAACTTCATCAGGCGCAAAAGGCTTGTGGGGAACGCCCTTCGGAATAATAACAAATTCGCCAGCGTTTAATTCTATGGTTTTGTCAGTTAATTCAATAAATAATGTGCCATCAATCACGTAAAACAGCTCATCTTCATTGTCGTGCTTATGCATAACAAATTCTCCTTTAACCTTGGCAATTTTAACAAATTGATGATTTAATTCTCCTACTATTTTTGGTGTCCAATGCTCATTAAAAGTTGCTAGCTTCGATTTTAAATTCACTTTATTAATTTCCATAGCTATACTTTTGAGTCAAAAAAAATGCGCCCGGCAAAAAATCAGACGCATTGTAAATGTACAATATTTTTAACTCAATTCCTTAGCTTATTTTCTGGAATGTAGACCAATTGTATTTCCTTCCGTGTCCTTCATTAGGGCTATGAAGCCAAATTCTCCAATAGCCATTTTTGGGCGAATGATAATACCTCCGGCGGCTTCAACTTTTGCTTGTTCAGTTACACAATCTTCCGACTCAAAATAAATAATAGTATTACTTTCACTAGGCACCATCTCAGTTTTTTCAACCAATGCACCTGAAGAATTCGCGCCGGTTGGATCGAATGGAAAGGCTGATTGTTTGCCCCACTCAAGCGGAAAGTCTGTTAACTTTACGTTGAACACTGTTTCATAAAACTCTTTTGCTCTTTCTAAGTTTGATACATGGATGTCAAACCAATTTACTGGGTTTAAATTTTTCATTTTTACTTGTTTTTTTGTTCGATACAAAGGTGGGGAGTATCAAAACTTTAAAATTGTAAAAATGGGACAAGGCTATTTTTTAGTGTCAAAAATCAATGACATTTTTAAATGATCGCCATAAAATTCTTTCGGAGTAAGGCCTGTAAACGCTTTAAATTCTTTAATAAAGTGCGCTTGATCGTAGTATTCGTTTTCGTATGCCAATTCAGTTAAATTGGTAATATTACCGTCAAGAAGTATTTTTAATGTGGCTTGAAGTCGGATGGTTTTAGAGAGTTGTTTGGGGCTTATTCCAACATCAGATGAAAATTTGCGTGCCAGTTGGCGCCGACTAATATTGTTTTGCTGCGAAATAAGATCTACCGATAATTAACCATTAGCCGTTAAAATGGTGTCGACTGTTGAGTTAATAATACGGTCAGCTACTGTTGAGTTTTTTAATCTATCTAATAAAAAAGATTCTACAATTTCAATTCTACTTTCTGGGGTATTGGGTTCTAATATTTTTTGGCCTAATTCTGCTCCGTCCGCTCCAAAAACATTAGCCAATGGAATGGCTTTGTTTTCCATTTCTTTTATAGGGTAGGGAGCAAATGGCAAAAATCCATTGGGATGAAAACAGACAAAAAATGTTTTTGTTTCACCCGCAGGCTCTACAATAAACGGTTTGGTTAATTGGCCGATCAGCAAACTTCTTTCTAATTCAATAATTTTCTCATCCTCAGTGTGGTGTAAGTATGGGTCGCCATAGTGGAAAATCATTTTCATGCTACCATCCGGCACTATGGTGTTTTTTTGAGGGGTTTTCTCCTTCGGACTTTCTAAATTCCAATAACATTTTATTAACGGAGCAAGGTCTTTATTTGGCTCAAATATGTCAAAATTCATTGAGGTCTTTTTTTGTAAGTTGTATGTTTTTACGGTTATTTGAAATTGTTATTTGCGTTATTATTGATAAATTGACCAAACTACAACCATACGGTCAACCAAATTTTATCCAGTGTAGTACAATTAAAGTATTCCTTATTCTGCTGACTCTATAAATATTTGGGGATATCCCTGACCTAAAGTTGTGCAAACCATAATTTCTTTATCTGTGGGTTCCCTAAATTTAACATTAATTTTTTTTCCTTTTACTTTCAATTCTTCGGGTAGATTTATTTCGTAAAATACATTCTCAGAATTGTTAGCTGGCAAGCTAGGAACATTATCGTCGAACTTTATAATATATGAGCTTCCGCAATCTATACCTTGTTCAATCACAATCGCTTGGTAGGAATTTATTTTCTTTGAGCAACAGGTAAACATTAATACCAATCCGAAAAGTACCACTCCTTTATAAGTCATAATTCAAATTTGTTTTAGCGTTTGGGTAAAATTAGCCATTTATGGCGAACAGTTGCGCTGTAAATTTTGCTTATTGTGTTGTAGGTGGTTTTATCTTTTCATTCGTTTTACTAAGCTACTTAAAATACTCGTCACCCATTCTTGTTCTGCATCATTGGCATCATCAAAAAAGTATTCAGTTTTTCGTCCAGTAACTACTGCCGGCAATTCAACTGGAGATCCAAAAGATCGTTGCATTTTTATCATGGAGCTAAAGTTACCAAACATAGTAAAGGGGTTCATTTTCATCTCTTTCATTTTAATTGATTGGATGTCTTTTAAGTCTGTTTCAAATATTTTTGGCCTAATTGGTCTTTGTCGTTTAATAATTAGTTTATGCCTATCTAAAAATATAGTTTGAATCTCATTTGCAGAATTTATTATTCCTGCAATCATACTCAATCCTACAAGCCAAAATGGGATAGAAAACATTGCGAAAATTATGCTTCCCTGTGAGGCTCCCCAAGTCCAGAAGGAAATGAATCCAAGCCAGAATATGGCAAATAGTATTTGAGGAACTAAAGACAGCGAAAAACCTTTACTAGGGTATGTCATTTCAATCTTCCCATCCATTCCTTTTTCCATTATTATTTTGGATCCATTTGGAGGGGTAAAATCCTTCTTTTTTAAAGATTTTGTTAAATCACTTACTTTATGAATTGAGCCACATTTTTCGCACTTAGCTAAATCAGTTGAGATATTAATGTTCTCCGATTTGATTTCTGTGTTACAATTCGCACAATTTAGATTCATATTACTTTTACTTTATTACCTATTACTGTTAGTATATGAAAAGTAGTCGATTTCGAAGCACGAAGCTTCCCGTTAGACACAAACTTTTATACGAGTCAAAACACTCGAACTTATTGCCACTTCGACTATTTTTTATATGCATTGTTTTACGCTGGCTTTATCTTAATTTTGTTCTAAAATCTTCTAATTTATTGAAAATGCCATAGTAAGCATTAATTCCTTCTTGGTTTTCAATATTCGTATTTACTAGTAGAATTCTTCCTGTTTTATCTTTTGGATTAAAAAACATTAATGACGATACACCTGGGTCACCACCTGTGTGCCCAATATTGCCTGTTCCTGAAAAGCCCATAAATATTCCAATATTATATTCGTCTTTATATGGATGATTTGCATCTCTCTCAGCAAAATTTTCTGCCTTTAATTGTTCTTTAAAGAGTTCTTTATAACTGGCTTTAGAAAGTAGCGTTCCATTTCCTAAATATCCTTTCATTATTTCGTGTAAATATTTTGCTAAATCATTCACGCTGGTTAAAAATCCACCATCAGGATATGTAATTAATGAATAATAGGGGACTTCCAATTTTGGGCTAGAATAAAGTGTTGAAACATTATCAAAATTGATAGCATCATAACTCCAACCTGAATTATCCATTTTTAAAGGTTTAAGAATATACTCGGTTGTAAATTCGGCATATGATTGATTGGCAACAACCTCAATAATATATGCAGCTAATGAGGCTCCCACATTTGTATACTCAAATGATTCTCCTGGTTTATTTTCATTAAAAGCGTCTTTTTTATACCATTTTCCTTTTTCAGATAAATAATTTTCTAAAAATTTCGATAGAGGAATTTTGGTGTCATTTGGGTTAAAACTTTGCGGGATGTTTTCAATTTTGATTGATGTACTATCTATTTTGTCTTTTAATATATAAGCCCTATCCATATAATTTTCTGTATCAATAATTGTTGAAGTATGGGTGGATAGCTGTCTTATGGTAACTGGTTCATTTTTGAAGGTAGGGTTCATCACTTCAAATGGAAGATATTTATTTATTGGATCGTCTAAATTTAAAAGACCTTTTTCTTGAGCCTTCAATAATGCAATTCCAATAAATGTTTTAGAGACTGAAGCTATTGGTTGAACTGTATTTATAGTATAAGGTCTGTTTGATTTAATGTCAGCAAATCCAATTCCTTTTTCGTATAAAATTCCTGTGGAATCAACTATTGCAACTCCCAATCCGTTAAAATAGTTTTTATTTAAGTTTTTGATTTCTAAAGTTAGACTGTCCTTTATTGATTGATTGTCTACAATTTCTTTTCCTGAATTTGGTTTTTGTTTACAGGATACAATAAATAAAATTCCTGTAAGTGATAGCAGTAATTTGTTCATTAATCTTTATTCTAAAATTCTAATTTTTGTTAGGGTTACGTTTTTTTCAGCTTGCTTATAAGGGCTGTGTAAAATTAGCCATTTATGGCGAACTGCGTTAGCAGTATGTTTTACCTGTTGTTAGCTATAGTTTATTCTATAATTTTTACAAATTCTAACTTACTAATATTTCCAAAATTACTATTCGAAGCACTTACTAATCCAATTGTTTTACTAAAGACTTTTTTAGTTTTGAATTTAAAACTTCCAGTTTTTTGATATTGACCTTCAATTAGTGCATATTCTTTCATATATCTAGTACCTTCAAAAACAATACATTTATCACTCCCTATCCCATTGTACCTAAAACTATCAAAGTACATAGTGTCGATAGTAGTCCATTCTTTTCTCATTTTTGATGAAGGTATCTCGTATTCCATTCCAGATTTTGTTACACCTGTTAAGCTATAAACTACTTCATCACCTGTAAGTACAACCTTCTTTTTTTCTTTCAGACCATTAGAATAGAAAAAATTATTTGCCTCTAGTATCTTAAGGTATGATTTATTTACCTCATATTTTCTAGTTTTAAATACCCTGTCCAGGGAGTCATGATATACCCTATTTAATATTACTTTATTCCCGTCAAGTTCATTTGCGTATGAAATCGATATCCTATATTTTTCAATATTATTCACCGAATATTTAAACTCAAACTTCTTAAACGCCGTATCAGGTATCATAAAATCTTTCAAATTTATTTCTTGATTGTTTTTATTAGACTTTCCCGTGCAACTTACTAAATATAAGACCAAAATAAATATCAATGGCATTTTCTTAATCATAAATTCGGTGTGTTTTTATTAAAGCTAACGTTTGAGCAAAATTAGGCATTTATGCCACACAGCTTTGCTGTAATTTTCACTTATTGTTGGCAAACGTTTTTATTCTTTTAACCTAAAAGTAATGGGAATTGAGCATCTCATTCCAGTTGGTTCGTCATTTATGGTCCCTGGTATCCAATCGTGCAATAATCGAACAACCCTTACAGCTTCATTTTCAAAATTTTTCGATCCATAAACAGAGTTTGTAACTTTTAGATCACTAATTTTACCTCCCGTATCAAAAAAGCAATCAACGTATATAGTGCCTGAAATTTTATTCTCTTTTTCCCATTCAGGGTATGAGATGTTTTTTTTCACAAATAAGTTTAAGCTATCTATTCCGTGCACAAATTTGGGTGTGATGATTCTTTTACATGGATCATATTTTCTAGAATGAATTTGGACAGGCTTTTCAAGGGTGTAATTCCAAGCGTTTTTACCCCAAAATAAATTATGATGAATTAGTTTAAAAGTATATACTGCCTTTCCCTTTCTTAGTACAATATCTTCAATATGATCATACTGTGGGAACCAACTAGCCCTTCTATATATCCCATTTGGAAAGTCATCTAGTTTCAGATTACTTTCCACAGTATTGTTGTTTAAATTGTAAATTGTATTTCTAGAACCTCCGTTTTTTATGTAAACAAGACTATCATTGTAGAAGTATGAATTCCTAATATATGACCACTTCTCAGACTTAAACTCTCCAATAAACTTCAATGTATTTAGATCTAAAATAGCATAATGTGCTCGTTTAGCTAGTCTTGATGCACATGACATTTGTAGTACAATTATAGTGCTGTCTTTGTTTAATAATACAGCTCGTATATCACACCAGTTACCTGTAATCTGCAATGAAGTTTCTATCATTTCAACAGTTCCTCTTGTTCCTTGGCTGTATGAAAATAGTGTAGATAAAAGAAATATAAATAGTATGTTCTTCATTCAATGGTGGCTAACGCCAGTTCGTCTAATAACCCTAAAAATAGATAAAACATTAGACTTATTAACTGCGTTTTAAGCGATTTTAAGTTTAATTGGTAAAATATAATCTATAGGAATAAAGGTGCTTATATAAGATAGTATTGACCTTTG
>JBGCGA010000034.1:0-3195 GCA_045110285.1 Crocinitomicaceae bacterium
GGTGATTCTATCTCGCAATTATTAGCAAGAAAGCAACCAACACCTTTAGAAATGGTTGCAGTAAATGATGTATTTGGACAAAGTGGAAAAGGCGAAGAGTTATTGACAAAATATAAAATCAATACTCCAAATGTGATTGAAGCGGCTGAAAAAGCATTAGCTAGGAAATAAAAAACAGGGCATCTATTTGTCTTAAAAGAGCGGAGGTATAATCGGGAGTTTCTAAGACTAGGCTTTGGAAGTGAAAAACGATAGCATGTAATATAAATAAGTAATTTATTCTTTACATGCAATGCAGACGTTGAGTGTTGTGGACAGACTAAAAGCATGTTAAATAAACTGGATCAGGTTTTATGGGATGGATATGAATCTAACAACGAAATTGGGTTCAAAAAAATAGTGGACACTTTTAAAGAAAGGGTATACTGGCAAATTCGTCGCATGGTCAAAAATCATAATGACTCTGAGGATATTCTACAAAATGTTTTTATTAAAACTTGGCGCGGTTTACCTAAATTTAAGGGGGAATCTGCGCTTTATTCCTGGATTTATAGAATTGCTTATAACGAAACCATTACTTTTCTTAAAAAAGAATCAAAGCACATAGCAAGTGATATAGACGATCCAATTATTGAAAATGGTCTATCGGTAGAGGGTAAAGATTTTTCAAGTCAAGAAATATCCGATATTTTAATGGCAGCCATTACCACTTTGCCTGAAAAGCAAGCACAGGTTTTTCAACTCAAATATTTCGACGATTTAAAATTTAGTGAGATTTCAGATTTACTTGGTACTTCTGTTGGTGGATTAAAAGCGAATTATCACATAGCCGTTAAAAAAATCGAATCATATATTAAAGCCATTTAAACCTTTTTAATAAATTGAAGTCATAGTACTAATGAAAGCAGAAAATTCCATATTAAATCAATTAAAGAAAGCGCAATTACCTGCTGTGCCTAACGGATTTTTTGTCAATTTTTCAAATGACCTTTGGCAACTGATTGAATTAGAGGATGACACCGAAGGACTTCTGAACGAATTAGTTTTAAATCGATTTGAAAACGTTTTAAAAAACGAAAAAGAGATTGATTTTAAAGAATCTAATCTCAAAATAGTGAAGTTGGTCAAAAAGCCAGAGAAGCGGTCAAATACTAAGCAAGTTTTACTGTGGGTTGGAGCAGTAGCCGCCAGTTTAGCTTTGTTTTTTGCATGGCCAGTAGGTACAAATGCAACGAATGAATTGGCGAGTGAAGAAACTCCTCAAGAAGTATTGTTAGCCTATTTAGATGAAGACGATTTGGTGGATTATTTAGTAGATGCTAATTCAGATTATGAAGAAGAGGTATTGGCTGAAGAAGACATACTTTTTGAAGAAATAGAAGACGAAATTTATAATTACATAAACGATATATAATGAAACAGTTTTACACCATTACACTAGCAGTTCTGCTCAGTTCAATTTCTATGGCACAAAGTTCTGAAGCCATTAGAACAAATATTGAAAAAGATAAAAAGGCCTTCATTATTGAGAAGTTAGAATTATCGGAAAATGAATCGGATGCCTTTTGGACTGTTTACGAAACTTACGAAAAAGAATCAAAAACAATAAAAGCAAAGGAACGACAAATCAAACGCGCGCTTAAAAATTCAGAGGTTTTGTCGGACGAGGAACAATATAAATTAACGGAAAAATACCTGATGTTAGAAAAGCAAGAGGCTGAAACCAAGTTAAAGTACCTCAAATTATTTTCTACAAAAATTGGCAAAAAGAAAGCCGCCGCAGTATTTAAGGCTGAAGACGATTTCAAAAGACTCCTTTTCAAAAAAATTAAAAAACTCCCTGAGCCACCGCCGCCGCCAAGGTAGGGATTGGCATATAGCAACTAGCTTTTTGCCTTTAGCTTATAGAGGTTAGCCAATGCTGCTTAATGATCGGTTTACATCAATTTAGGAATTAAACAATTAATATGACTGCTTAATATGAGCCTGTCTGTAATACTTATGTCTTGTTAGTTCAACAGATGGAGTGTCAGGTTGTTGAGGTTTCAGGTAATAGCATTTAGTAAATAACCAATAACCAATAACTAGTAACCCGATACCGGAAACCTGATAGCCCAAACTAATAACCCCTAACCAATAACCCGAAACCTGGTACCCTAAACCAATAACTATTAACTTCAAACTAATAACTAATAACTAATAACCCCTAACCAATAACTAATAACCAAAAATCATGAAAAAATTAATCCTATCATTCCTAACAATTTCACTGATAACAACAATTGCTCATGCCCAAGTTTCCGGCAACATCAATTACCAAAACATCACCCGATACGCCGAAAACAACATCTCTGTAAACTACCCAAACAGCAACGACCTTTACATAACCGTTAAAGGCATGGCGAACGTAAAAGCCGACTCTTATGTCGCCATATTTAACTTGAGCCAAACTGGCAAAACCGCCAAAGAAGTAAATGAATTAATTGATGAACGTGTCAATAAAGGGCTATCTGTTGTTAAAGGTCTAAAATCCGTTGAAGCATATGTAGATATGATTTCTTTTGTGCCGGTATACGAATATGCTGTTGAGCGCAAAATTTTCAGTAAAAAAACCTATAACGAAATACCAACTGGCTTTGAGGTCAAAAAAAACATTCACATTAAATATACCGATCCCAATTTGCTGAATGAGATTATTGCCTCCTTAGCGAATGCCGAAATTTATGACTTGGTTCGGGTAGATTATTTTTCGAATAATATTGACGCCATTAAAGACAGTTTATTAGAGCGTGCAAAGCAAGTACTGAACGAAAAAATGAAACGCTATGAAAGTATTTTAACTGTTAATTTCGATTCTTACGAAAAGCAATTGGCTGATAAATACAAAGTGGTTTTACCTACCGAAATGTATAAGTCGTACCAAGCCTATAGCAGCTCTTCGCTTAAATTAAAACGCAATGGAAATGTTCGTCAAGCACAAAAAAGCAATACCTTATTTTACCAACCTATTTTAGATAAAGAATTTGATTTTGTGCTCAATCCTACCATTATTGAGCCTGTAATTCAAGTCATGTACCAAATTGTAGTGCGGGTCACTAAAGTAAAAAAGGAAGCTCCAAAACCAGACAAACCCAATAAAGAGTATATGTTGGTAACGCCTAATGGCGACATTAAACCATTGACTTTGTAAAACCA
>JBGCGA010000035.1:0-47360 GCA_045110285.1 Crocinitomicaceae bacterium
CTAGTTTGTCGAGCATCGCTACCACTTGGGCCGTCCTGGCACTTTCCGTTTTGCGTGCTCGCGATATCGCACACATTAACCTCAATCAGCGATGGGTGCAGAGGGGGCGTCGACATGTGATCGGAACAGTTGCCATGTGAACGCAACAAAGAAACGAAGTTGCTTTTAAATCTTGCGTCCTATGTAAACAGGCCGCACCGGCCCGTAATGCGGCTTGGAGTTGCTGGTATTATCGCCGAAAGATTTGCCGCACAGACCGGTGTCCGCGCTCGCAGGGGATGGCACTCATGTCGTCCCCTCTTTGGTTCCTAGGCGGGGCCAGAAGATGGAGATGAAGATGAAGATGAAGATGAAGAAGCCTTGATAACTATCTGAATATAATCTTGCTTTAGATTTTGTTTTTTGCAATTGACTTACGATTCAGGATCCGCACTGCTGTAAAATAGTTTAATCCAATAAGTCTGGTCTCCTCTTTTTTGTATTCTCAAATGCTTGATCCATTCGCCACTGTTCAATTTTTTTATCATCACCCGACAATAAAATTGGTGGTACTTCATGACCCTCATAAATTCGAGGACGCGTATAAACTGGAGGAGCCAATAAATTATCTTGAAAAGAATCTGTCAAAGCAGATGTTTCATTGTTTAAAACACCTGGTATTAATCTTATTACGGCATCAGAAACTATTGCAGCTCCCAATTCTCCTCCTGATAATACGTAGCTGCCTACAGAAATTTCTTTAGTTACAAATAAATCCCTAACTCTTTGGTCTACACCTTTATAATGACCGCAGATAATTATTAGATTCTCACCAAGTGATAATTGATTTGCTGTTTTTTGATCAAATAAATCGCCATCTGGCGTCATATAAATAATCTCATCATAATCTCTTTCGGTTTTTAGTTTATTGATGCAATTTGCAATAGGTTGAATTGTCATTACCATTCCTGCTCCGCCACCATATTGGTAATCATCTACGCTTTTTTGCCTGTGAGTTGAATAGTCTCTGATATTATGTAAATGGACAGACGCTTTTCCCTTTTCTTGTGCCCTAAGTAAAATTGAATGATTAAAAGGGCCAGTTAAAAGCTCCGGTAAAACGGTAAGGATATCTATTCGCATGATAATTTAAACTGTAACAAAAATAATCGATTGTATTGTATATAATAAAATATTTAACCTAAATAAATAGAATTTAATTTAAGTGAATGTATATTAGTTGTTTGAGTGTTTTTTTGAGGCATTGTAGAGAAATTTTGTACATTTGCACCTTATAATTTTTGGTATGAAGTTATTTTTCGTTTTCTTGATCGCTTTCTCTGTGCACCATGCGTTCGCACAAACTGCCCAAGAAGTTGAAGATTCATTAGATCTGAAATTTCAAAAGCAGATGGCTGAAGAAATTGGGGGTGATTTTGAAACTGGAGGAGATTTTGGAGGAGCATCAGACTTTGACGGAATTATGAATGATCACATTCACCACCTTTTATCTGAAGATTCCACAATGGAATTTAAGTCGTTTTGGAAAAATAATGTCACTATTACCTATAACGAAAATCCAGTTCATTTACTTAAAGATACTTTGTGGCTTTGCGTACTTGATTCTATTCACGATAGAGCTGTAATTCCAGTAAAAAATGCAGTAGTTACCTCTCATTTTGGAATACGGTATGGTAGAAATCACAACGGAACTGATTTGGACTTAGAAACAGGAGATACCGTGTATGCAGCTTTTGACGGTGTGATTCGATACGGAAAATATCACCAAAATGGTTTTGGAAATTTAATTATTGCAAGGCATTTTAATGGATTAGAAACGTATTATGCTCACCTATCAAAGCTTTTAGTAGAGCCAAATAGTTTAGTTAAAGCTGGTGACCCTATTGGTTTAGGCGGGAATACTGGGCGTTCCTCGGGTTCCCATTTGCATTTTGAAATTAGGTTTTATGACCAGCCAATAGATCCAGAGCTTGTTTTTGACTTTAAAAAAGGTATTGTAACTGACCCCAACTTGTTTGTTCATAGCGGTGTTTTTGAGCATTCTCGTCAGAGTACTACTAAATCCTCAGGAAAGAACAATACAACTGCTGGAAGTAAAAAATACCATAAGGTAAGAAGTGGAGATACCTTAGGAGCAATTGCTCAAAAAAACAGGACTTCGGTTAGTAGATTGTGTTCATTAAATCATATAAAATCTACATCAACTCTCCATATAGGACAAACTATTCGTATACGGTAGATTCGTAGATCGCTTTCCACTTATTGACTATTGCTGTTTGACCAAATTGTGTTTTAATGGCGTTCTGATTTGATTCACTATTGAAATTTCTATAATTTAAAATCATTTCTTGCATGGCGTTTTTCAGAGCAATTGAGTCATTTACAGGAATGAGAATTCCATTTTGATGATTAACAAATTGCTCTGGTCCACCGCATTTTGTGCAAATGACAGGTAAACCTGATAAGATTGCCTCTGCCACTGTCATACCAAACGTCTCAACATTCGAATTACAAATGTAAAAATGGAAGCTAGGTAAAAGTTCATGAACTTCTTTTTGCTCTAAACGACCTAATAATGTAACATGATTTGTTAATTCATTCTTTTTTATGTAGTCCTCAATCAAACTTTGATCAGGCCCACTGCCAATAATTGTTAAATGTACAGGCTTGTCAAACATAATAACTGAACGGAAGGCTTGAAGTAATCCTATTATATTTTTAGTTTTATTGTTAAAGTCACAAACCGTAATTACTTGTGTTGTTGAATGTTCTTTTTTTTGAACTGGAACACTTACAGAGCAAATGTAGTTTGGAACAACCCTCACGTTCTTATTAAATCTCTTATCAATTTGTTTTTTTAAAGATTGACTGACTACAGTGACTTCTGATGCACCGTTTATAATTTTTTTATAAAAGTATTTGTAGATGAATGATTTGTTTTCAAATTGACCATTCAGATGACCAGACCAATGCTCCGTCACAATGTATGGAATCTTTTCTTTTGATAACAATCTTCTTGCTAGCATAGCTGGACGAATAGGAACTTGAATGTGCACTGCATCTATGGGGTCTGATATAAGATTATGTCCTATGTTTTGCGCCTTTCTGTATTTGGCAAGATTAGTAAATCTTGTAATTCCAGTTTTTTTGCGAAAGAACACGCTGATTTCATTTATACCCTTGTCTTTGGATATTTTAGTTACATATGGTTCTGGACAATCTTCTAATCCCATTACAAATAGAACTGTAATTTGATAGTGAGAGGATAAGAGAATAGCTTGGTTTTGGATAAAAATACCCAATTGAACATCATTTTGATTGGGATACCATTTTGGTAAAATTAGAATATGTTTTTTTTTGTTTTCCAATTATTTAATTCTTAGCGTAAACATTTGCTCATCCCCAATATACCCTTGGAGCTCATCACCTATTGTAACAGGGCCAACGCCCTCTGGTGTGCCTGTAAAAATTAAATCGCCCGTTTTTAAGGTCATAAATTGAGAAATATACGAAATGATAGAATCAATTGTAAAAATCATATCATTACTGACTCCTGTTTGAACTATCGTCTTATTTTTTTCAAGTCTGAAATTTATAGACTCTAAGTCTAGTTCAGATTTGTGAATAAATGAGTTAGAAATCAAAGCGCTATTATCAAACCCTTTTGCAATCTCCCATGGTAATCTTTTTTCTTTGCATTCAGCTTGTTTATCTCGGGCTGTAAAATCAATACCGAGGCCTATTTCCTCGTAATACTTATTTGCAAATTTTAAATCAATATGTTTTCCAACCTTACAGATTTTAACTACGAGTTCAACTTCGTAGTGAAGATTATTTGTAAAGTTTGGAATAAACATATAGTCAAACCTATTGATTGCTGAATCCGGTTTCATAAAAAAAACAGGAGAGCTTGGTAAGTCAGCATTCATTTCTGCCGCATGTTTGGCGTAATTTCGGCCAATACAAATTATTTTCATAGAGAAAAATTACTATTGTTCAATTACAAAAATAACTTTTAATCTAGGCATGGAGAATTTATCGTCCGGGAAATTTTGATTTTAGCGCTGTTAGCTTTTCGTCAAAACTAGCAGTTTTTTTTTCTTTGTGTTTCGCTTGGAGTTTTGCTACAGTTTCACGCAATACCTTTTTTGTGTAGTGAGGGAAATCATTATTTATCATCCAAGAATGATAGCCAGGCTCACGTTTTAGTATTTCTGCTACTGTTTTGTTTTGATGTTTACCAAAATTGTAGATGACTTCTCCCTCTTTATTGTAGGCTAATCTCCCACTAAAATCAGCTATTTTATTTTTAGAATAAACACTAAATTCAGCTAAAAAATCGATATCATTTTCAAGATCAGAATATCTATCCAATTGCGCTTTTAGCACCTCGTATGTTGCAACAATGTCAGCTTCGGCACTGTGCGCATTTTCAATCGTTTTTTGACAGTAAAATTGGTATGCCGCTTCTAGCGTTCTCTTTTCCATTTTATGAAAAATGTTCTGAACATCTACACATTTTCTGTCATCCATTGAAAAATCGGCTCCTGCTCTTACAAATTCTTCAAGTAGTAAGGGAATGTCAAATTTGTTTGAATTATAACCAGCTAGGTCTGCTTCACCGATAAATCGAATTAATTCTTCTGAAAAATCCTCGAATGATGGTTTATCAATAACCATTTCATTAGTAATTCCATGAATGTCTATAACTTCTTGTGGAATGTTAATTTGAGGGTTAATGATTTGAACTAACCGTTCTTCTGAACCGTCTGGATTCACCTTAACTATTCCAATTTCAACAATTCTATCCTTGGTAACATTCAGTCCAGTGGCCTCAAGGTCAAAAAATACAATTGGTTTTTTTAAATTTAAGTTCATTTACAGTTGAATGTATAAAGCTGACATTTCAGGAATATCTAATTTAATTTCAACTCTTCTATTTAATTGACGATTGGCTGCAGAAGTATTAGGAACAGCTGGTTTAGTTTCTCCAAACCAAGCATTGTCTAACCTATTTGGTGCAATACCTTTTTCTATTAGGTATTTGTATGCTACCAATGTTCGGACTTGTGATAATGTAGTATTATACTCTTCAGTTCCTATCCAGTCTGTATGACCGTCTAATCTTAATGTTGCATTTGGATGGTCTCTTAAATATTCGTAAATATTCTCAAGAACATTTTTACTTTTCGACCTTAAAAAATATTTATCAAAATCGAAATATAAATTTTCAAATTCAGAGGAAGCTATATCTGTCTGAGTCTGCGTATTTACATCAGGCCCAGTTTGTGGATCAGTTGTACCTGTTTCAGTTTGTGAAGTTGTTGTACCTGTTTCAGTTTGTGAAGTTGTTGTTGTACCTGTTTCTCCAGTAGTTTCATCAGGTTTTACATTAGAGACTATTAAATCACTTGCTTTAACAATTTCTTTTAAATCAACCATATCTACAAATTCTGAATACACAACATCACTTGTTTCAGGATCTAAGTTTACTAAGTAAGCAGAAAATAACACTTCTTCTGTTGGAATGTCCATATTATAACTCATGGTAGTATTTTTGTTAATTTGAGCAACTTCCATTGCATCATCTGGGTCGTTACTCATTGAAAAGTAACCATTATTGTCAGTCATTGTGTTGCTAACTATTTCATTATTGTCATCTGCAATATACAAGCTTGTTCTTGGTTTAGCTTTTTCATCACTATTGTTGTAGCTTTGAATGAAACCTTGTATTGGAGATTCTTGGGTTAAGTTGTTTCCGACTGCATTTCTATAACTTCTTAGGGCATCTTCCTCATTTACAACAACTATATAGTCGTCTTTTGGATTTATTTTCTCAAATGCGAAATTACCATACATATCCGTTTTGGTGACTCTTATTATTTCATTATCTAAATTAAGTAAGCTAATTTCAATATTACTAGCATTTACAACTCCGTTGTGCGCAATTGTTCCTTTAATTCCTGATGTTGAATCGGCATAAGTACTGTTGGTGCTAATATCATCCATTTCATACTTTTCTTTTACGGCAGACTCAATATCAAATAATGCATTTTTAAAATTTGCTTTTTGGGCCATAATATCACCATTGTTGTTTTTTACATCACTGATGGTAATTTCTTGAAACAGATTATAGGCATCACATTGTTTTGGAACATAAAATTCTTCAGTATGAGCTCTTTCAAGCATATAGCCTTTTTGTGCAACAACTAGTTCTAAAAGATAGGTTGCATCTGGTGGCAACACCATATTATATTTTCCAGAAACTGGGTCAATGTTATAGGTGCCCATTTCCTCGCCAGTTTCTTTATTGGTTATCTTAATAATGCCATTGACAGGGGTATGAGATTCAGCATAAATTGTATATCCTTTGACATTTGTTGTTGGAATGTTCTCGCATTCAAAGTTTGCAGAATAAATGTCTAATTGTCCATAAGTGCCAGGACGCATTGAAGAAAAATAGCCTATAGACCCTTCAGCGTTTTCAATGTAAAATATGTCATTCCCATTTGAATTAATTGGTGCTCCAACATTAATAGGATCTCCCCAAGTACCATATTCATCTCTTTCAATTTTAAATATATCGTACCCTCCCATTGTATTATGGCCTTTTGAAGCAAAATAAAACGACTTTCCATCTGATGACATAAAAGGAGCGTCTTCATCATATTCTGTATTAATTTGAGGACCTACATTTGTTGGTGCTCCCCATGAACCATCAGAGTTTGCTCTTGATACGTAGATATCTCTCCCTCCTAAACTTCCTTTTGCACCTGCAGCAACAATGTACATTTCTTGCTCATCTGCGGTTATAAATAAACTATGATTAGATTTACCAATATTAGTGTTTTTATTCATTTTTACGGGGATTCCCCATTCACCTGAATTACTTCGTTTACTTTTCCAAATACTATTTTCTTTGTATATGAAAAGTGTGTTTCCATCAGGAGACAGGGAAATAGGTGCTTCATGACTTTTTCCACCGTTTATCTCTTTATTAATATAGCCCGAAGATTTGTCAATAACTTTTGATTTTCCCCAATCCTCACCTGATTTGGTTGAATAGTATATGTCTTCATAATATTCACCATCAATACTTTTTTTGTTTGAATATGGTCTTCTAGAGCAAAACAAAATAATATCCTCTTCTTTAGTCAAAACAGAGGAATAATCGGAAGAGTTAGTGTTGATATTTTCGCCCATGTTTGAAATCTCTACAAAGCGCAAAGCTTTTTGGTCTCTCAAATCAATTCCGTTATTACAAATCTCAATTTTCCTCAACACTTCTTCCTCAATGTTAGGGGCTGTTGTTTTATTATCAATTTCTTCTCTAAACAGATTATAGTATTTTATTGCCTTTTCGTACTCCCCAATGTAGTGGTAGGTATTTGCAGTGTAATACAATAACTCTGGAATGGTGTCAGTAAATGAAAGGGCTAGTGCTTCATCAAAAAACTCCAAAGCTTTTTCTCGTTCCACTTTCGAGTCATAATAAACCGCTCCTGCTTCAAACCAATGTTGAGCCTCTCGTGAGCCGCCAGCGGTAGCTTTATCAAAGTAAGTTTTTGCTTTCCAATACTCTAAATCTCTTGCCGCTTTCCTTCCTTTTTTGACCAATTTTTTAATTTGTTTTTCAGGCAAAGCTTGGGCTTCGGCGGTGTTTTGTCCGATTAGAGTAAAGCAGCCTAGTAAAATTACAAGTAGCTTAAATTTTTTCATAGGGCTTGAGTAAAAGTGAAACTCCTTGAACCACTATGCATACCAACAAAAGTTGCTGTTTGAAATGCGTTAATTTGTATGCAGAATAGTTTCATGTTAGTGAATTATTCTGCTAAATTATACAACAAAGCCCCTCCCAAAATTGGAAGAGGCTCAAGATATCAACAACGAATTTTTTACAATTCTCGGTTTAAATCAAATTGCTCAAGGTATTCAGCTACCCTTTTAACGAACATTCCACCTAAGGCTCCATCAACAACTCTATGGTCATAAGAATGAGATAGAAACATCTTATGTCGAATACCTACCGTATCACCCTGTGGTGTTTCTATTACTGCTGGAACCTTACGGATAGCCCCTAAGGCAAGAATTGCAACCTGAGGTTGGTTAATGATTGGTGTGCCCATCACATTTCCAAAAGTTCCAACATTTGTCACGGTATATGTTCCTCCTGAAATATCATCAGATGCCAGCTTATTTGCTCTTGCTTTTACAGCTAAATTATTAACTTGTTTTGTTAAACCAACCAAGTTTAAATTATCTGCTTTTTTTATAACAGGCACTATTAAGTTTCCACTTGGAAGTGCTGTTGCCATGCCTAAATTAATGTCTTTGCGTTTTACGATATTATCGCCATCTACTGCTACGTTTACCATAGGGAAGTCTTTAATAGCTTTTATTACCGCTTCCATGAAAATTGGAGTATAAGTGATTTTTTCACCTTCTTGTTTTTCAAATGTGCTTTTCACTTTATTTCTCCACATAACGATATTGGTAACATCAGCTTCAACAAAAGAGGTGACATGTGGCGACACGTGTTTTGACATCACCATATGGTCTGCGATCAATTTTCGCATTCTGTCCATCTCGATTATTTCATCACCTTCCATTGCTGGTACATTGGCTGGGGTAATGCTTGTACTTACAGATTGTTTTTTTGTCGGGTTTGATACCACACTTTGTACTGATTTGCTGGTATCGTTATCTACTGGTCTGACTGATGCTGGAGACCCGTTTTCAATAAAGGCCAAAATATCTTTTTTCGTCACCCTTCCTTTTTCACCACTTCCTGATATGCCTTCTAATTGATCCATTGAAATACCTTCTTTAGAAGCGATACTTCTTACTAAAGGAGAATAAAACTTTCCGCTTGGTCCAGTTTTGTCAACCAAATCAGATTCTTCTTGTGCTGAAGCAGCTGCTACCACTTTCGGTTCAGACTCATTGACAGCAGTTGGAGCAGCTTTTTCTCTTGAAGAAGGTTCAGGGGCGGCAGCACCGTCAGTAGAAATGATAGCAATAACATCACCCACTTGAGCAACATCATCTTTTTCAAATAAAATTTTTGTTAAAACACCTTCAGATTCAGACGGCAATTCGTTGTCAACTTTGTCTGTAGCCACTTCAACCAACGGCTCATCTTGTTCTACAGTGTCACCAACTTCTTTTAACCAGTTAGTAATTGTTGCTTCTGTTACACTTTCACCCATTTTCGGGAGCCTGATTTCTATTTCTGCCATGCTAAATGATGTATAATTTTCGTCCACAAAAATAATCAATTAAAATAATTTCTGACTGTAATTTGATTTTTTAATTAGTAAGTCTTAATTGAATTTTATGGCCTTTATTGCTTTTATTTTAGTGATTAAATAGCTCGGGATAATGAGAACTAGAAAACAAGTAATTATGGTTAGGCCGTTTATTAACAATATATTCCAAAAATTAAAGCTTACTGGAACGGCGTCTAAATAATATATTTCTGGATTCAAAGGGAAGATGTTAAAATTATGCTGAAGCAATATAAAAATAACTCCCAGTAAATTTCCCCAGATGAGACCTCGAGTTAAAAGTATTAATGCGTTAAAAATAAATATTTTACGAATAGAAAAGTTCGTAGCGCCAATGGCTTTCAAAATTCCTATGAAGTTTGTTTTTTCAATAATCAACACAAGTAAAGAGGTTACCATATTGATAAGTGATACTATCAGCATCATCAAAATGATGACAGCTATGTTCATGTCTAAAAAATTTAACCAAGCAAAAATTTCCGTGTATAAATCTGTAATTTTAGTTGTTTTTAGTTCAAAAGGGATATTATTGTAAATAATGCTATCCATTTTTTCAAGATCTTGCCATTTATTTATTAAAACCTCATAACCTCCTATATAATTCTTGCCAGTTCCTAATCCGTTTATTATTTCTATTTTCCCAAAGGGCATTTTTATTTCATTTTCAGAAATAAAAATGACAGGCTTTTTAGCAAGTAATTGCTGTGTGCAACCACATGCGGAATCAATTATTATTTTTGCTATGCTGCTATCCCAAAGTTGGTTTTGTTCACTTTGAAATTTATCCACTCCTGAGGTTTCGAATTTTATTGTTTGGTTTTTTCGGCCACTAATTAAATAGATTTTTCTTTGTGTTGCTAGCCCATCCCACATGACATTATATGCAGAGTAATTTCCAAAGCTTAAACCTTTTATTACATATTGATCATTAATACAAGTGTCCTCTACAGTTAGTGCTGAGCTGACACCCCAATTACTGATTGATTGTAAGGACGTAATATTTGTGAAAATTATTTTTTTGTCAAATTCTTCTAAACCTGTTTCATAAATTCCTGACACTTTGAATGATCTTTTTTTTGGTGTATTGTTTAGAATAAAATAGGCACTTATTTGATCACCAATTTTATATTGAAGCAGTTCTGCAATTTTAGTAGAGATAAGCACTTTTGGGTCATCAGACTGAAAGTCAATAACCTCGCCGGAAACCATCTTGTCTTTAAAGAAATTTAAGTCATACGATTGATCGATTCCTTTGAAAAGTACCCCAAGAATATCTCGGTTACTAACCGTATCAATATTTTCTCCTGCAGCAATTGTTGTCTGGTTTTTTTTACTTTGTAGAATAGCTGGTTTTAAAGCAAAATGTTGAATATGTTTTACATGAGCATTGGCTTTTAAGTCTAAAACAAGATTGGTATCAATTAATAGTGGTGACGATTCCATGGAAGTATTGTCTTCCATATTAGTGATTTGGATGTGCGATCCAAAACCAATCACCTTTTCTCTGATCTTATTTTGAAACCCTGTGACAATTGAAACCGTAATAATCATTACAGCCAAACCCAAAATAATACTGATTAACGAAATGTTAACTATTGGTTTAGAAATTCGCTGCTTCGAATCTTTTGAGCCAAACATTTTCTTTGCAATAAAAAATTCGGTATCCAATTTGATAGGTTTTGATGTAAAATTAAGCATATAAACCTATTTTTTTTATTTTAAACTTTAAAATGCGTTATTTCTTTTCATCTTTGATTTTACTTTTATTGTCCTTTTCAGCAGGTTCACAAATTTCAAGTTCTGTTTTTTGTAATGATGATGTTTCAGTTGGCTCTGAACGATTAGACGAGTATTTACCAATGATTTTAGATAAAAAAGTTGGATTAGTAGGTAATCTAAGCAGTAGAGTAGGTCAGTCCCATTTAGTGGATACTTTACTAAGTTTGGAAGTTGAATTAGTTAAAATATTTTCTCCTGAGCATGGCTTTAGAGGAGAGGCAGATGCTGGAGAAAAGGTCAATTCAAATACCGACATTAAAAGTGGTTTGCCAATCGTATCGTTATATGGTAGACATAAAAAACCGACAGCTGAGGATTTAGATGGTCTTGATTTTTTGATTTTTGATATTCAAGATGTAGGAGCAAGATTTTACACTTACATTTCAACACTCCACTTTGTAATGGAGGCTTGTGCAAGGAATAATGTAAAATTAATTGTGCTAGACAGACCAAATCCAAATGGGTTTTATGTAGACGGTCCAGTTTTAAACCCCAAGTATAAATCGTTTGTCGGTATGCATCCTGTGCCTATTGTGCATGGAATGACAATAGGTGAATATGCAAGAATGATAAATGGAGAACATTGGCTACCAAACTCCATTCAATGTAATTTAACTGTAATTAAATGTTCGGGCTGGGACCATTCGAAATTTTATCGTTTGCCTATTAAACCATCTCCAAATTTACCAAATATGTTATCCGTGTATTTATACCCTTCGCTTTGTTTTTTTGAGGGTACAGTTGTGAGCGTAGGGCGCGGAACTAACTGGCCATTTCAGATTATTGGCCATCCTAGCTTTAATTCTGAATTTTCATTTACTCCTATTCCAAATTTCGGATCTAAAAACCCTAAATTAAATGGAGTAAAGTGCAAAGGAGTTAATTTTGTTGAGCAAGGATTAAGTGTTTTGCAGAATCAAAAGCAAATTCAATTAAGTTGGTTTATTGAGTTTTACAAAGTTCTTGACTTAAAAGAAAAATTTTTCTTGTCAAATAATTTTATTAACCTTTTAGCGGGAGATAGTAGTTTTAAAAGGCAAATTATTAATGGTGAGTCTGAAGCATTGATAAGGGCTAGATGGCAACCAAAATTAGACCAGTTTAAAACCATACGGAAGCAGTATTTACTGTACGCTGACTTTAAAGAATGATTACTAAAAAATTGATCTCAATCAATTTCTTGTAGTCGTAAGGCAATTTAACTAGTTGATTATATTGCTAATTAATTGCTCGCAGTTTTCTCTTTCACTTAATTTTATTTTAAACTCATTTTCAGTAATCCTTGCTATGCTCAAAGTATCTTTAAAAAAGTTAACATACCAGTAGGTTACTAAACCTATAAAAGGAGTGATTAGGATAACGTAAGCCCATAAAATCCCTGAATGAACTAAATCAAAAATGCTGTTTATAGTAAAGCATAAAGCGATATTAAAGAGTGCAAAAACAACATAACCCATCAGCATTTTTATGCCGCTCCAAAACACTCTACGCTTAAAAGTTTTTTCGGTAAATCTTTTAACAAATAAATATGGTATTAAATGGTGAAAACATCCCAACATAAATAGCGGAAATGCCATCAATAATAAAAACCACCTCAGTGCAATTGAATGTGTTTTTCCTTTGCCATAATCCAATACCCACTGGTCTTTTATATCTGCTTTTTTCAAGTCTTCAAAATATTTAGCTAAAGCTTGTTTTAAGTTACTCCAATTTTTATCATCCTCGTTGTAGTTTTTATTTATGTTTTTTGCTAAACTTCGAGCATATCTCCACCGCGGCTCTAGCCCTATGGTCTCGTCCGACTCACCATGAGCAATTCCTTTTTTGGTTAATGATTGTATGTGGTTATGAAAATCTGTAAGTTTAGCATCTTCAAGATAAACCAATTGAGACTCCAAACTTTCTTTAACCACCTTAGTGACTTCAACAATAGCTTTTGATTCGTTTTCAAGAAATAATTTTTTATAGTCTTTTAAGTGAATTGGTGCTGCGTTTGATACAAGAACTTCCGATCGAAATTCATTGGGATCAGCATAATTGATTCCAGCGGCTTGAATTTTTATGTCTGCTGTCCAGTTCGAGGCCACCATAGCTCCAAAACCTATTCTGGCCGGACCCTTTTTTAATGGTTTTAGACTTCTAATAAAAACATCATCAGTATAACCTTCACCAAAAATTAGTATCGATTTTTTGCGCTTTAGCAAACCGTATACTTCTCTAAATATTGCTTCATTTTTTTCAGCTGAATCCGCTCCATTTTCTTTTGTTCTGTAGATGGGTATCATATGTGCCGCCCAAGTAATGGGCTTTAGCCATGTTTTGAAAATATCTCCTCGTGTCAAGAAAAAGAGCACTGGCTTTTGAAGTTCTGCAATTATCCATGGATCCATAAATGCACTGGCGTGATTAACAACAAAGATTGTCTGCGCATTTATTTTTTTGGGTGGGTTGACCTTTCTATGTCTTTTAAAGAATAAATTAAGAGCGTAGAAAATCAATATTTTAAGTAGAAAATACAATGGTCTCATAGGAACAAAACTATAAAAAAATTATGGCAAATAGGAATTCCATATTTAATATATAATTTTTACTGTCAATCTGTTTTTATAACTATCATTACACTCTGTTATGGATAAAGAAAATTCAATTATAGATACTGGAAAATGGGTTGAGTTATATTCTGATTTCTTGTACAATTATGCCATTTCAAGAGTTAATAACACTGAACTAGCCAAGGATTTGGTGCAAGACACTTTTATTGCAGGAATAAAAGGATTAGATAATTTTGAAGGAAAAAGTGCTGTAAGAACCTGGTTAGTATCTATATTAAAGAGGAAGATAATTGACTTTTGGCGTCAGAAAGATTCTAGAAAAACAGACGTTTTTTCGTCATTTTTTACAGAAGGAAAAATGATGACACGTTGGAGTGAAAGCAGTCAGCCTCAGGGAAGATTATCTGAAATAGATTTAGAAATAGAGAATTCTGAATTGAAAGCAGCAATCCTCCAATGTGTTGATAACTTGCCAGAAAAATACAAATCAGTTTTTATTGATAAAATGATTGATGAAAAAGATTCAGAAGAAGTTTGTAAGGACAATGATATAACAGCGTCAAACTTTTGGGTCATCATTCACCGAGCTAAAATGCAAATGAGGGCCTGTTTAGAAAATACTTGGTTTAATGATTGATTGTGAAGAAGCCGCATTTATTGCAGATACCCAGCCATACAAGCCTATAGGTTTTATGAAAAAAATGGGGCTAAAAATGCACCTTGTGATTTGTCCAGAGTGCAAAAAATATATTGAGGACAGTAAGGCTGTTGATCATATTTTAAGATATGTCAATCAGCATGCTGCTACTCTGACGGATAGTGAGAAAAAGTTAATGCTTGAGAAAATTAATCAACAATTAGCTGACTAAATTAACACCTGTATAGTTTTGAGGTGTAATCTGCATCAATTCATCTTTTAAGCTATCACTAATATTTAACGATTGAATAAACTGTTGAATACTTTCTTTATTGATCGCAGCATTAGTTCTTGTCAATCCTTTCAACATTTCATAAGGCTTATCAAACCCTTCTCGTCGCAAAATAGTTTGAATCGCTTCAGCAACTACAGCCCAATTGTCCTCTAAATCTTCATTCAATTTAGCTTCGTTCAGTAATAATTTACCTAATCCTTTAAGGGCAGATTGAAAAGCAATCATTGTATGCGCAATTGGCATTCCAATATTCCTAAGAACAGTTGAATCGGTTAAATCTCTCTGCAATCTCGAAACAGGTAATTTTGACGATAAATGCTCAAATATTGCATTTGCCATTCCTAAGTTTCCTTCTGCATTTTCAAAATCAATTGGATTTACTTTATGTGGCATTGCAGATGACCCAATTTCACCATCCTTCAATTTTTGCTTAAAGTACTCCATTGAAATGTAAGTCCACATGTCCCTACATAAATCTACAAGAATCGTATTGATACGTTTCATGGCATCAAACATGCTTGCTAAATTATCGTAATGCTCAATTTGAGTGGTTGTTTGACTTCTGTCAATCTTTAAAATATCATTTACAAAATGATTGGCAAATCCGACCCAGTTTTCTTGTGGAAATGCCACGTGATGCGCATTTAAATTTCCTGTTGCTCCGCCAAATTTGGCAGAATATGGAACCGATATTAATTGTTGTTTTTGAATAGTTAATCGTTCTACAAAAACGAATATTTCTTTTCCTAATTTCGACGGTGATGCTGGTTGGCCATGAGTTTTTGCTAACATAGGAATGTTTTTCCATTCAGTTGCATATGAATTTAACTGCGCTATTAAATCATCTAATAATGGCATGTACTCTGCCACCATTGCTTCTTTTAAACTTAAAGGAATGGCCGTGTTATTGATGTCTTGAGATGTTAATCCAAAATGCACATATTCTTCGAATTTTGACAAGCCAAGCTCACCTAATTTTTCTTTCACTAAATATTCAACAGCTTTCACATCATGATTCGTAGTTCGTTCTGTCAATTTTACCTTTTCAGCATCTGTTAATTTAAAATCCTTGTATAATGCTCTTAAAGAAACAAATTTGTCATTTGGAAAGTCAGCCATTAAGCCTACTTTTTGTTCAGCTAAGGCAATGAAGTACTCTACTTCAACCAGCACTCGGTATCTGATTAGTGCATATTCCGAAAAGTAATCCTGCAATTTTTCTACTTTACTTCTGTATCTTCCGTCAATAGGAGAAATGGCCGTTAATTCGTTCATGATTTCCAAAAATTAAAAAGGCAAAGATAAGAATAAAATAAATTATCCTACTAGCTTAACTAGGTCTACTAATCGGTTTGAATATCCGGCTTCATTATCGTACCAAGCTACAACTTTTACCATTCGGCCAATCACACTCGTTAATTTTGTGTCAAAAGTGGAAGAATAAGGACTCCCTATAATATCACGTGATACTATAGGGTCTTCCATGTAGTACAGTAAACCTTTTAAGTCAGTTTCTGAAGCTTTTTTAAATGCTGCATTTATAGATTCAACACTTAAATTTCTATCCATTATGAATGTCATATCAGTGAGCGAGCCATCTGGCACCGGTACCCTAATTCCACATCCTCCCATAGCTCCTTCTAATTCAGGAAAAATTTTTGTTATGGCTTTTGCTGCTCCCGTTGTTGTTGGCACTATTGACTCCGCAGCAGCCCTAGCTCTTCGTAAATCATTGTGAGGTGCATCATGCAGTTTTTGATCTGATGTATAGGAATGAACGGTAGTAATAAAGCAACTTTCAATGTCTCCTAAAGTTTTCATCACTTTTACTAAAGGTGCAGCTGAATTAGTTGTACAAGATGCGTTTGAAATAATTTTTTCATCTCCGTTTAATATATGTTCATTTACTCCAATTACTACTGATGGGGTAGTGTCATCTTTCGGAGGTGCACTTAAAATTACTTTTTTGGCACCTGCTTTTAAATGTGCTGATGCTAATTCTGTCGTTCTAAAAATTCCTGTTGATTCTATAACAATATCAACTCCTAATTTTCCCCAAGGAATATTTTCAGGATCTCGTTCGGAAAACATTTTAATTTCTTTACTGTTAATTAAAATTGACGCGTTTGTGGATGAGATTGTTCCTTCAAATTGGCGGTGAACAGAGTCATATTTCAACAGGTGGGCAAGGGTAGGAGCATCTGCTAAATCGTTAATAGCTACAATTTCTATTTCCGGACTTTGAAAAGCCATTCTTGTAAAGTATCTGCCAATTCTACCAAATCCGTTAATGCCTACTTTTATTGCCATTTACTGTTTATTTACGCCAACTATGTTCCTGTAGTTAACTTTTAAGGTAAAGATATAAAATAAGGTTTGTTTTTATGTGGTAACTTTGCATCAAAATTAACAGATATGAGTTTAATGGAGAGCTTAAAATGGCGTTATGCTACCAAAAAATTTGATTCTAATAAAAAAGTCAATCAAGATGATTTGTCTGATTTAAAGGAGTCAATTAGACTAGCGGCGACATCTTATGGATTGCAACCCTTTAAAGTGTTGGTTGTAAGTGATCAAAATATAAAAGACAAACTAGTGCCTGCAACCTTCGGGCAGAGCCAAGTTTCGGATTGTTCTCATGTATTTATTTTTGCTTACAAAACTGACATGAAACCTGAGTACATTGATAAGTATATCAATCTTTGCGCTTCTGAACGAAATTTAAAACCTGAAGATTTAAAAGGCTACAGTAGTTTTATGAAAAAAACACTAGGTGGACTGTCAAACGAACAAGTAAGAGTGTGGGGAAGTAAACAAGCATATATTGGAATGGCTAACTTACTAACGGCTTGCGCTGATATGCGAATAGATGCCTGCCCTATTGAGGGGTTTAGTGCTAAAACGTATAACGAATTATTTAATTTAGACAAAGATAATTTATCAGCATGTGTTGTTGTTGCTGTTGGTTATCGAGCTGAGGATTGTCCTAATCAACATTTGAAGAAAGTAAGATTACCTTCCGAAGATCTATTCATTTGAATAAATCTGCTTATTCACCTGTAATTTTTTTGTCTTCTTGGTTAGTAGTTTTCTTTTCAGAGTTGTCAGTTGACTTATAATGATAGATAACCTGAAACGGATCAGTTGAGGTTTGAATGGGCTGCTTAACAATGCCTTCTTGTTGCAGTCCATCTGTTTTCCAATATTCATCCTCGTATTCTGTAAAGCCAAGTTCCTCCTCTATTTCATAATAGAATTTGTCGGGTTGAGGTAATTTTTTTCGGTATAGAATGGCTAATAATGCTCCTGCAAAAAAACCAGAAAAATGACCTTCAAACGAAATTTGAGGATCAATTGGGAAAATGCCCCATATTAAACTGCCGTATAGAAAAATGACGAGTAAAGAAATTGCCGCCACTCGTAAATGTTTAGTTAAAAAACCGCCTAACATTAAAAATGAAGTGAGTCCGTATATGACTCCACTCATGCCTATGTGGTAGTTTTGACGGGCGAACAGCCAAACCAAAACGCCAGTCCCTAAAAAAATGGACATGAAAACTTTTGGAGCAATGTTTCTAAAATTGTAAAACAAAAGCCACGTCAAAACAAAAGTAGGAATTGAGTTATTGAACAAATGCGAATAGCTTTCGGTACTGTGAATAAATGGACCTGTTAAAATACCTATTAAACCACTGGCAGTTCGAGGAAAAATTCCGAACTGATATAATTGAAGGTCAAATATTTCGTTGTAGGCATGAACGATCCCCATCAGAAATACAATACTTGCAGCCAATAATAGAGTTGTTTTTATCACTTTTGGATTGTATTCCATGAACTGAATATATCAAAAACCCAACCTTTTATTATTTGCTGACAAGTTGTCTTGAACACAATGATTTTTTCAACCTTTTCAGATTTAAAAAGGGATAAATAATTGTAATAGTCATGCAAAGTCTATTTTAATAGATCGGATGACTTTAAGTGCTGCTAAGTCTAATTGTTCTTACATTTATGCCAGTGAAAAAAAGAATTATTTTTAGACGCTTATATTTAGCAGGGATAGTATTAATTACTGCCATTTCTATGTTTTTATTGATGGGAAGTGCAAACGAAGCCCTTTTCTTTTTAAAAAATTTCTCCTACTATTATGTTGAGTTGTCTTTGGTGCTGTTGATGTTAATCGTTTCTGTGTCCGGTTTTTTTTCAATTCTTTATCATGTGAAGCTATTAAAACCTAACTCAACTATAAGAAATGTAAATATTTTAGATGATTTCGATTTTCAGCCTCAGTTTTCTTTGATAGCACTAAATGCCACTTATCAATTATTTAGTTTATCGCTGCAAGTTTTTGCAATTTTGGGAATAAGAAACATAATTGAGGATATCGCTTATGTGTATCATATGCCTTTATACGTGTTTTCCCTTGGGGTGGCGGTTTTATTCTTGCTTTTAGGCATTTTGTTTTTTAAGGATGCTAGAAAACTAAAGAAAAAAAAACACTTAAAAAGTAATGTCACAAAAAACATAGATTAAAATCACCAAATTCTAGAATTGCAAACCTTTAATTCCTAATGCTTTAAATAGATTCGAAAATTTAGTTTTAAATTACTACATTTGAGATGGGAACATGAATTGACAAATATGTTTAAGCCATTTAATCATTCGCTAAAATCGCTAAGCTTTGTTTTCTTATTGATCCAACTCAGTTCACAATTGCGCAGTCTTGCAATACTTACAGTACTATTTCTCAAACAAATTGTGATGTATATTATGCTCCCAGTGGTGCGCAGTTTAATTCTAGCGGTACTTATATTGACACGATTCAAAATCTAGCTGGTTGTGATAGCATCATAACCAGCTAGATTAGAGGTATTAGACAGTTATAGCAATACAATCTATGCTCACACATGCGGGAATCCCTATGTATCAAGCAGTGGAAATACTTACAGCAGTACGGGGCTATACATATAAAGCTACTTTTCTTCAAATGGGTGCGATAGTCTTGTATATCTAAATGTCGATATAGAAGCATCAGGTGCTGGGTTTTATGATATATCTACATGTGAAAGCTATACTTCAGATGGAGGGATTGTGTGTACGGAAAGTGGTGTTTATCAAGAGATTTATACAAGCGCAACAGGATGTGATTCATTATTGATCTATGAAATAAAAATTATTCAATTGGATTCAACTGCAGATTGGATAGGGCCTATGACAATTGAAGCCAATGAGTCTGGAGCAACTTATCAGTGGATAGACTGTAACAATAGCAATGCTATTATTCCGGGAGCAAACGACAAGACTTATGTGGCCGCTGTTAATGGAGACTATGCATGCGTAGTAGAGAAAGATGGATGCACAAAAACAACGAATTGTATTAGAATTCAATCGCTAGACCTGACTCGTTTCAAGGAAGATGCTTTCAATGTTTATCCGAATCCGTCACATGGGCTATTTTTTATTGAACTTTATGCTGATGAACCCAATACGAAAGTTGAAATTACAAATAGTTTAGGTCAAATAGTTTACCAATCTAATTTAAGTCGATCCATCACTCCCCTGCGCCTAAATAGCATGGAATCTGGACTCTATATTGTTTCTGTAATAGGCTCTGAGGCAATAATTAGAAAGACAATTAAGATAGAAAAGTAAATGTGTTACTTTATCTCGCCCAGTAAATCACCCGCTTGTTGAGCGTAGTAGCCGTTAAATAATATAATGTCTGCCAGCGCATTTTTTGCATCTGACATTTCATTTAACTTAATTAAAGTTTTTGCTTTATACCACTGCGCTTCTTCTGTAAAAGGTCCTTCAGTCAGCTGCAGAATGGTATTAAATTCAATTAATGCGGTTGAAAAGTCTCCCAAATTATAATAGCAAAGCCCGCCATAAAACAGCGCATTTAAATCATTTTTGTATTGGTTGGAAATAGTTTTTACACGTTTGAGAGCATTTTTATACTTGTCTTTTGAAAAGTAATAGAGTGTTTCTTCCAAATAATCCAAATAACCCACTTGAACTGTTTTTTCAACCAATTCTTGCTCATCTCTAGCTTTGCTGTTTTCAAAGGATGCATCTAATCCGCCTGACAATCTGTAAACAGTTTTTGAAATTATTTTTTCTCTATTTTCAAATCTAGAGTAATCAACTACGGCCATATCATAAAAGTATCGATACGGATAAATTACTTTTTTCTTTGCTTTCCTAGCCACAATTATTTCGGGCAACTCTTCGTCAACCAACAAATCATTTGGATCAATTAAAACTATGTTTTCGTTCTTTTCTTGGGTTTCTGCATGGTATGTCTCGTTGGTCGAAAAATCATTTTTCACTGCCTTTGTTTTAATTTGATCAGCGCTTTCTATCATCTGCAACGTTTCTATTTCATCCGGAATTATTTCAATTTCAGAATAGCCTGTTTCTTTTGCAACATTGTCAATTGTCAGGGTATTTATGTTGTTTTTACTAATGCTTTGCTCTGAAACTGCATCAGTTTTTTTTGTGAAATATAAGCCCGTCATCACCAATAATGCAATTGAAAGCGAAGCAATGGTCCAATACTTAAATCGGCTACTAAACCTATTTGCTATTTTTCGATTAAAATACTGAAGCCCCTGAGGTGTCTCTGAGTAGCCATCCATGGCATCCTTTAAAAATGAGTCCGATAAGGCTTGCTTCTCAAGTTCGTGCATTTCAATACCTGTCATATCGCCATTAAAATAGCGATTGAGTTGCCGGTTAATATGTTTAGGATTTAAAGACATCTTTTTCTTCTAAAATCATTTTTAAATTTCTTTTGCCATTTTGAATATAGCTTTTTACTTTTTTTACTTCATAACCTGTTTTACTACTCACTTCCTCATAGCAAAACCGGTGTAAATAAAATAGTTCAATACAAATTTTCTGCTCGTTTTTAAGTAATTGTATAGCTTTTTCAAGTACATTTAATTTCTCATCTTTTTCAAACACTGCTTCTAATTCATCTTGGCTTGTATTGGCTGTTGCTATGAGTGTTTTGTCAATTTCAGTTTCGGGTTTTCTTTTTCGCAAAAACATGAGACAATCATTTTTACAAACGGTATACAACCAGTTTTTTAAATTTTTAATGTCTGATCGTGTCATTTTTACTGCCAGAGACTCGAAAGTTTGCATCATTACATCTTCTGCATCTGACTTGTTTTTTAAGTATTTTAAGTTGACACCAAAGGCTAATTGTCCGTAACGTTTAAATATTTCTCCAATAACTAGTTTTGTGGGTGTAGTGGCAAAAGCTGCAACCAATTCTTTGTCGGTCAACTGACGTAATTGTCTTCTATTAAAAAGGTTCAGTAACATGCGTTTTGCTCTCTGTTTTTAGATTGATGATGAATAAGAACTTATTCCATAACATATTTATAATTTCTTTTTTTTAGCCTTGTTCCAATAAATATCCATTTCAGCTAAGTTCATGTGCTCAAATGTTTTTTGATCGGCCCTAATTTCTTTTTCCATAAATTGAAAACGGTTAATAAATTTTTTATTTGTTCTTGCTAGTGCTGTTTCAGGATCAATTCCTAACCATCTTGCATAATTAATCATACTAAAAAATACATCCCCAAATTCTGCTTCCATTTTATCTTTATCACCTGACAATTCCTCAGCTTTTAATTCTGCAATCTCTTCTTCAACTTTATCCCAAACTTGACCTTTGTTGTCCCAATCAAAGCCTATGCCTTTTACTTTGTCTTGAATTCGAGTAGCTTTAACCATTGCGGGCAAAGATTTTGGAACTCCTTGCAGAATGGAAGTTTTGCCTTCTTTTAATTTTAATTTTTCCCAATTGGCTTTTACTTCTTCCTCGTCCTGAACGGTCACATCTCCGTATATATGTGGATGGCGGTGAATTAACTTATCGCAAACCGTGTTTAGCACGTCTGCGACATCAAATTGACCTTGTTCCGAAGCAATTTTAGAATAGAATACTAAGTGCAGCATTATATCGCCTAATTCACCTTTAATCTCGGTCATGTCTTCTTCAAGTATAGCATCTGTTAATTCGTAGCATTCCTCAATTGTCAAGTGTCTTAAACTCTGCATAGTCTGTTTTTTGTCCCATGGACATTGCGCTCGTAATTCATCCATTATTACCAACAATCGTTCAAATGCTTTTAATTTGGGTTCCATCATTCTATGCTATTTTCTTCAAATTTACACTAATTTGCTAGATTTGTAGATGACATTAATTTTAACTTAAATGCTTGAAAGGTACAGACCTTTATTTCTTCAAATTTTCATGATCATTCTCCTGTGGCAACCATCAAATATTTTTGGTCAGTCAGAGTATAATGCAAGAGGACTGTACGTCCAATCTAAAGGCGGTTTTTTAATGGCTCACCGCTCCACAATGGCGCATTTGGTAAGAAAGAATTCATATGGTTTTGAATGCGGTTTTATTAAACATTTACAGGCAGGTGCTAAGCATGCCGACAAGCATTTTCCGGCAGTAGGAATGAGTTTTGAATTTAGAAATTTCGGGTATGATGAAGTGCTAGGAAAAGCCTTTTCTATCAGCCACTTCATCAATACACCAATTTTCCAAAGTGATAATTTTTTTATTGACTTTCAGTACGGTACAGGTATTGGTTATTTAACAAATAAATACGATTTAATTGATAATCCTAAAAACAATGCCATTGGATCCCATTTTAATGCTAAAGTGGCTTTAAAACTAATTTTTACGAAATATTTTAATCAAAATTTTGTGGGATTAGGATTAGAAATGACTCATTTCTCAAATGGCGTCATGACTTTTCCAAATTTAGGCTTAAACGTTCCTAGTTTATTTGTTCAACTTGGTTTTCTGAATGGGCAGCGAGCAGCATATGACAAAAGAAAAAGTTATGAATCCGAGGTTTTTCAAAGTACAGTAAAACACAACTTATTACTCACTTCTATTTTTACAGCAAAACAAGTGAGAGCAAATCCAAACCTTCCTAAACGATATCCAGTTTTTGGACTAAGAGGAACATATAAGTATACTTACAGTAAACGCTGGTCGTGGGATGCAAGTATTGATCTGATTCATAACGAAGCCAATTTATTTGTTTATCCTGACTCAATTTTCACACGGTCTGATGTTCTACAAATTGGACTGTACGCCGGAGCAGCATATCATTTCTACAAAAGTGAAATAGTAATGGGGTTGGGTTATTATTTAAGAGATAAAATTAATCCTATAGCCAGGATGTATAATAAAATTGGTTACCGTTATTACTTTACTCAAAAATGGTTCGGACTTTTTAATGTGAGAGCAAATTTAGGTAAAGCTGACTTTTTTGAATTTGGTTTTGGATACAAATTAAGATAATGATAAAAATAATTTTATTTTGTGTGATTGGTATTTTGCTCGTGGCATGCAAAAAGCCGGAAGAACGTAGATGTTGGAAATCGTTTGGAGACCCAATCAATCGTGTGGTTTCTATTGATTCTGTAAAAAAAATGAAACTGTACAGTGGTTTAACATACGTGATGCACCAAAGTAACGATTTGAAAATTGAAATAATGGGTGGCGCTAACATGGTCAATTTGGTGGATATAAAATCTGAAAATGAGATACTTGAAATTTCGAATCTATCAGCCTGTAATTTTTTAAGAGATTTTGATAAAAAAGTAACAGTACATATTTATTATCCAGAATTTAGTGACGTGTATGCTGAAGTTTCTGATTCACTTATTTTTGCCGATACAATACGGGGGAATCGATTGAAATTGGAAATGCGGGAAGCTGGTGGTGTTGCAGTCATGAGAACAGATTTAAATAATTTGAATCTGACAGTATCTGCAGGAAATGGTCACTATGTTGCAACAGGTTACGCCAAATATGCGGCATTCAAAACACAAGGTCAGAGTTTTGCCAATTGCTTGGGCTTAAGAAGTGATTTTTTATACGCGTACCAGAACTCAAGAGGACAATTAAAAGTAGATTTAGATAATGTTGAAGCTAATATTGTGATAGATGGAGCAGGAGATCTTATTTATTCGGGAGAGCCATCAGAATTGTCTTTAATTCAAAATGGAGCAGGTAACTTTATTAAATTTTAACTTTCCTTTGTATGCTTTTTAGTAATTTTGTAAAAAAATAATCACATGGAACTGGTATTATTAACAATTGGTCTACTAGCATTAGCTTTTGCAGGAATTGCAATTAAAATATGGGCAAAAAAAGGAGGAGAGTTTGCCGGTACATGTGCCAGTAATAATTCTAATTTTAGTACTGAAGGAGAGTCATGTAGTTTCTGTGGAGCAAGACCTGACGAGCAGTGCCAAAAAGAAGAAGTTGCAGCATAGGAATCAACTTTTAACCTATTTTTTTCGTTTCCCTATTGTTTGACAATCAAATCATTTTTTTGCCTTGTGAAATAAAGCGCTTCATTGTCATTATTGTTGTAGCCGTATAGCGCTGAATTAAATGGTGTTATAATGTTATTGCCTGTTAAAAAAAGTTAAGGTAAATATTGCCGTATAATCAATGACTATCTTTGAATGAAGAAAAAAAAATCACTCATCAAAACACGTCTAAAAATAGTCATCATTCTGATGTCAGTTTCTATGATAGGGCTGCTTTTATTGCAGTTCTTGTGGTTAAAGAACGTGCATCAAACAAGATCAGATCAATTTGATAACTCAGTAAGGAAAGCAGCAGCAACTGTTTTGAATGACTTAGATAAAATTGAAAAAAAAGTTTTCTACGCAGGGCTTAAAAAAGAAAATAATAAATCAATTTTCATGTCTAACAATAAGTTAGACTACAGTAATTTGGTGGGAGATGTCAACACAATTAGAATTGGTGATACAGTAATTAATTCTGAAAATAAGAACACAGATTACATTCTTGTTTCAGGATCTATGGTTGATAGCGCAACGGGAATAATAGCTGAGCACAAAGTCGTAACTAAAAGCCTAAAAGACTTATTTGAATTCCCTAAGAATCCAGATTTGATTGGAGCGCATGATAGCAGCTATTCAATGCCAGTTCACTTTGGTAATTCATATGAGAAAAACTTACTTGTGAAATCAAAATTTCTGAATGAAATGATGGTGAAAATGTTTACCAGTAATTTATTTGATGATATTACCACACGCTTGAATTTGGTTTTACTTGATACATTAATTACAGCCCGTTTAAAAGCCAATCAAGTTGATACAAATTTTATGTTTAATGTAATCGATAAGTCTGGCAGTCCTGTAGATTTTAGCGGATATTCTAATAATTATGCACCCGAAATGAAAACCGCTTCGTTCAAGTATAAACTATTTCCAAGCGATTTTGTTAGTTCAGGATACCAACTTTTAATCGATTTTCCATACCAAAAAAACTATTTAGCCAAGAAAATGGGGCCTACATTGTTGGCTTCCCTAATGTTAATAGGAATTGTCGTTATCGCTTTTTATTCTGCTGTCTCTACCATCTTCAAGCAAAAAAAAGTATCTGAAATAAAGAACGATTTCATCAGTAATATGACACATGAGCTGAAAACACCAATTTCAACCATATCACTTGCTTGTGAAGCAATCGAAGATCCGGATGTATCAAAAAGTAATGATAGTCTGAATAGTTTTATAGGGATGATCAGTGATGAGAATAGGAGACTTGGAAAGCTAGTTGAAAAGGTATTGCAAACGTCACTTTTGGAAAAAGGTAGTCTGAAACTTCAGAAAGAGGTTCATCCAATTCACGATATTGTAAGAGAGGCCATTAAGGCCTTTAAAATTCAGTTTCACAGGCAGGGTGGCAGCATTGAAGAAGGGACAATAGAAGAAGTATTTATGGAAGTAGATAAAGTTCATTTTTCTAATGTTATAATAAATCTGCTCGACAATGCGTTAAAGTATTCACCAAAGCAACCGGTGGCAAGAATCGATCTAGTACAAACTACTTCAGGAATGTGTTTGAAGTTAGCGGATAATGGAATAGGAATACGAAAAGAAGATCAAAAAAGAATATTTGACAAACTTTACCGAGTTTCGACAGGTGATATTCATAATGTAAAAGGATTTGGTCTGGGGCTTGATTATGTAAAGTCAATTATCAATTTACATGGTGGAACTGTTACAGTAAAAAGTGAGTTTGGAAAAGGGTCAACATTTAAAATAGAATTAAAAGATGAGCGAAAAAATTAAAATATTATTAGCCGAGGATGATGCAAATTTGGGCAACCTACTGTCAACTTTTTTGAAAGCAAAAGACTTTGATGTGACGCTTTGCATCAATGGAGAGATAGCCCTAGAAAGATTAAAAACCAGTGTGTTTGATTTCATTATACTGGATGTAATGATGCCTGTTGTTGATGGGTTTTCAGTGGCTAAAGAAGTGAGAACAACCGATCAAGAAACTCCCATTCTTTTTCTGACAGCAAAGTCAATGCAAGATGATAAATTAAAAGGTTTTTCAACAGGAGCTGATGACTATATGACCAAGCCTTTTGGTATGGATGAGCTGCTTGCAAGAGTGAATGCCATATTAAAAAGAACTTACAAAGACGGAAATAAAAAGCAAACAGAATATGTTGTTGGGGATATCAAATTCGATTATATCCGTCAGATTATCAATATAAATGATGTTGTACAAAAATTGACAACAAAGGAAAATGAACTATTTTATATTTTAATTAAAAATAAAGACGAAATTCTCGATAGAAATGCCGCCCTGCGTCATGTTTGGGGAGATGACAATTATTTCAACGGCAGAAGCATGGATGTTTATATCACTAAGCTAAGGAAACATATCAAATCATCTGAAAATGTAGAAATATTAAATGTTCATGGTAAGGGGTTTAAGTTGTTGGAAAAGTAAAAAAAAACTATCTTTGCTAGCACAACAATGAATTTGTAGGCTATGGACACTGTGTTGCGTTTAATATCAATTTCTGTTTTACTCAGTATAACAACAGTTGTAACTGGCCAAGGAATTAATGGTTATGGTGAAGTAACAGGAATAGCAGGAACTACAATCACACTTGCAAATGTAAGTGAGGCAGATGATACTTTTGAGGATGGTGAGTTCATCATAATTATGCAGGTACAGGATGATGTCATTGGGACAACAACTAATACTGCGTCATTTGGAGATTTAGGTACAATTGAGTCAGCTGGATTGTATGAAATAAAAGAAATACTTTCTCACACCGAAGCCTCTGGTTTACCAGCAACCATAACTGTGGCATCCTCGCTAACGAACACCTACAATCTAGGTGTTAATTCAAGCGTGCAAATTATATCGTTCCCTAGTTTTGGGTCGCCCAATTACACAACAACTGCGAATATGTCACCACCGTCTTGGAATGGAAGTATTGGGGGGGTATTAGCTTTTGAAGTGCCAGGTGTCTTGACTTTAGCGCATAATATTGACGCTAATGCTGATGGCTTCAGAGGAGGTGCCAATGATGCGTCAAATACAACTACACCTGCAGGAACTTGCACAAGTAATATTTTTATAACAACTGATGCTGGTCATGCTTTTAAAGGAGAAGGAATTTATAAAAGTACAGTTGCTTCGCATAGCCAAGCTCGAGCAAAAATTTTAAATGGTGGAGGTGGTGGTTCAGGTCATAACGGAGGTGGAGCAGGCGGAGGAAACTATTCTGAGGGAGGAGTTGGTGGCAGAGGCTTTAGTTGTAGAAATAGTGCTCCGCAATCCATTGGTGGACAAGGAGGCATATCGCTTTTAAGCGAGATTAGCTCCACAAGGTTTTTTTTAGGTGGAGGAGGAGGTTCTGGTGAACAAAATAATTCTGCAGTAACTACTGGTGGAGCTGGTGGAGGAATAATAATTATAAAAGCAGACGAAATTACAACAAGTGGTGCTTGCGGCGTTTTATCAATTTCGTCAAATGGTGCAACCATGCCAGATATAGGAAATGACGGTGCACCGGGTGGTGGAGCGGGAGGAACGATTTTCTTTGATGTTAATACTTTTAGTATTGGCAGCGGATGTACTTTAGATGTAGATGCCAACGGGGGTAATGGAGGTACAGCAATCACTGGCACACCTCATGCTGGAGGCGGCGGCGGAGGACAAGGAGTTGTTATTTACACCATTCCTGAACCGACAACAAACATTGTTACATCAACCAATAGTGGAACTGGTGGATGTGATAATAATGCCAACCCTTGCACTTCTGTTGCGGGAACTGGTTCTGGAGCACCTGATGATGGAATCATTCCATCTTCACCATCTGGACCATTACCTGTTAGTTTAACCTTTTTCAAAGCATCTAAAACAGAAGCCGAAGAAGTGTTATTGCAATGGGAAACAAAATCTGAGTTAAACAATGATTTCTTTGTAATAGAAAAATCAGTAGATGGCGAAAATTGGCAATTTTTAGCAAAAATTGAAGGCGCCGGGAATAGCTCAGATGTTAATTCTTATCAAACTTTTGATAGAGTGCCAATGTTTGGAGTAAATTACTATCGCTTGTCGCAAATTGATTTTGATGGTGCATTGTCTATCAAAGGTCTTGAATCTGTTTTTATAGAAAACAAAAACAACAATGTATTTACAGTCTTTCCCAACCCAAGTAAAGGAATTGTTTTTGTCGAGTCAAGTTCTGGAGATAATATAAAGTCTATAAGAATTCAAAATATGATGGGCCAAGAAATTGCCGCTAACACATATTGGGTTAATGGGATGACTGAAATTAATATGAGCAGCTTTGAAAAAGGAGTATATTTAATTAACATTGTTGGGGATAAGGGGAGTGTTGAAAAGCAAAAGGTCGTACTGAAGTAGGAAATAATTGTTTGAAAAATATTTTTGGCTTACCTTTGCAAGGATGAAAAGTAATTTTTTGAACATGAATAATATTCCCCGTCTATTATTTAGTGCAATATTATGCTTTATTTATACAGCTGCTTCTGCTCAAGGTATTAACGGTTATGCTGCAGTTACTGCAGTGGCGGGATCGACAATAACTGTCAATTCAGTAGACGAAACAGATGATACATTCGAAGATGGAGAATATGTCATCATTATGCAAATGCAAGATGATGTAATTGGAAATACAACTAATTCTGCATTGTTTGGTGATTTAGGTACTATTCAATCAGCAGGATTATATGAAGTCCGTCAAATTGCATCTCATACAGAAACAACGGGAATTCCTGCAACAATTACTTTTACACAGGCACCAACTAATACTTATAACATCAACTCTAATTCTAGAGTTCAAGTCATCACATTTCCATCATTTGGAGCGCCAGATTATACAACAGTAACCAATATGTCTCCTACAGCGTGGAATGGCACAATTGGTGGAGTACTAGCCTTTGATGTACCAGGCATTTTAACTTTATCGCACGATATTACCGCTGATGCAGCAGGATTTAGAGGTGGAGCAGATGACGTTGCCGCTTCTGGAGGAGGCGGAGCTTGCGAGAGCTCTATATACATATCGGTGAATAGTACTCGAGCACTAAAAGGTGAAGGAATATATAGAAATACTAACTCAGCTTATGAGGCTGCTAGAGGAAAGATCTTAAATGGTGGCGGAGGTGGTTCAAGTCACAACGGTGGCGGAGCTGGTGGAGGAAACTATACTGTTGGAGGAGACGGAGGAATTGGATGGGGATGTCAAAGTACACCAACGGTTTCAGCCGGAGGAATAGGAGGAATATCACTTCTTACAAACATTAGTTCAAGTAGGATTTTTATGGGAGGAGGCGGAGGTGCTGGAGAACGTAATAATGCATTTGCAACTGGCGGAGGGAATGGTGGCGGAATTATTATTATTAAAGCTAGTGAAATTGAAACTTCTGGGGCTTGTGGTGGTTTAACTATCTCATCTAACGGTGAGTCAACTCCTGATATCGGAAATGATGGTATGGGAGGCGCAGGCGCAGGAGGTAGTATTTTTTTAGATGTTGATACTTACTCTGTTGCTGCTGGATGTGCTCTTACAGTTGAGGCTAGTGGAGGTGATGGAGGCTCTTCATTGTCTGGTGGAATTCACGGCGGAGGCGGAGGCGGAGGCCAAGGGGTTGTTATATACTCAATAATTGAGCCCACAACTAATATCACTACCATCACAAGTATTGGCACAGGTGGATGCGGAAACACTTCTAGTCCCTGTAATTCTGTAGCAGGTTCTGGCGGAGGATCGGTGGGTGATGGAATTGTTGATGCTTCTACATCAGGACCATTACCTGTTAGTTTAACGTATTTTAAAGCATCAAAAAGAGAATTGGAAGACGTTTTACTCGAATGGGAAACGCAATCTGAATCCAATAATGATTTCTTTCAAATAGAAAAATCAGTAGATGGGGAAACCTGGAAATTTTTAGCAAAAATCGAGGGTGCAGGTAATAGTCCAAATGTGAATTTTTATGAAATTACAGATAGAGCACCACAGTTTGGAGTAAATTATTATCGCTTGTCGCAAATTGATTTTGACGGTACACTAACCCAAAAAGGTATTGAATCTGTTTTTATAGAAAACAAAAATAACAATGTATTTACAGTTTTTCCAAACCCAAGCAAAGGAATTGTTTTTGTCGAGTCAAGTTCTGGAGATAATATAAAGTCTATAAGAATTCAAAATATGATGGGGCAAGAAATTGCCGCTAACACATATTGGGTAAACGGGTTAACAGAAGTTGACATGTCTAGCCTGGGAAAAGGTGTTTATTTAGTCGAAGTACGCGGGAATAAAGGAAGTGTGCAAACTCTGAAGGTTGTTTTAAAGTAGTTCAAAATCCTTCGTAGACTCCAAGTCCGAACAATGCAAAATCGTATTTCACAGGGTCCTGTTCATCATACGAACGCAAATGAATCATTAGCTCTTCCAATGCTTTCCAATCGTTCGCTTTTCTTTGAATAAGGTTTAATTTGCGAGCAACATTTCCGGTATGCACATCAAGTGGACAATACAATTCTGAAGGAGAAATTTGTTTCCAAATTCCAAAATCTACATTTCTATTATCATTTCTCACCATCCATCTTAAAAACATATTTAACCGCTTTGCTGATGAATTCTTAAGAGGATTTGAAATGTGTTTCTCCGTTCTTTTTTCTGGATCAAAACTCAAAAATTCAGATCTGAAATGATGAATTTTTTCAGACATATTTCCAGAATGGGCTGCAAAGAGATCTTCTATACTTTCTTGTTTTTGATAAATGGCTTGAAGCGCTTTTATGAAGTATTTTAAGTCGATTACATTAAAAGTTCTGTGAACAAACTTCAAATCTTTTAGATCAGATAGCTGCGCATTTAAAATGAATTGATGAGGCTGTCCTCCCATGATGTCAATCAACTTTTCTCCATTTTTTATGATCATTTGGCGCTTCCCCCAAGCAATGGTTGCAACTAAAAAACCAATTATTTCTATATCTGCCTTGTCTTTAAACTGGTTAGGAAGCAAAATAGGATCGTCGTTCAAAAAGTACGATTTTTGGTTGTACTTGTCTACTTTTTCATCTAAAAATGATTGTATTTCGGAAGGTGTCATAACACGAGCCCGTCTTTCATTTGAACAGATCTATCCGCCATAGCAGCAAGGTCCTTGTTATGTGTAACAATTACAAAACTTTGTCCGAATTCATCTCTTAAATTAAAAAACAGTTGGTGTAATTCTTCTGAGTTTTTAGAATCTAAATTTCCTGATGGTTCATCAGCAAAAATAATTTCAGGACTGTTAATTAAGGCGCGAGCAACTGCAATTCTTTGTTGCTCACCTCCTGAAAGTTCGCTTGGTTTATGCTCAGCTCTGTGACTGACATTTAAAAAATCAAGAAGTTCATTCGCTTTTTTTAAACTAGTCGCTTTTTTTCTCCCTCCCAACAAAGCCGGTAAAATTACATTTTCAACCGCTGTAAATTCAGGTAATAATTGATGAAATTGGAATACAAAACCTAAGTGGTTATTTCTAAATTGTGCTAGCTTTTTTCCTTTCAAAGTCGCAATATTTTCGCCAAGAATTTTGACCTCTCCTTTATCTGCCGAATCAAGTGTTCCTAGAATTTGAAGGAGTGTTGTTTTTCCTGCTCCTGAAGCGCCAGTAATACAAACTATTTCCTTTTGAGCAATATCAATGTCAATTCCTTTTAAAATAGGAAGTGATCCGTAAGATTTATGAATGTTTTTAGCACTTAACATAGAGGCGCAAAATTAGTTAGTTTTATTATATTTTGTCGTAAATTTGTGGTAATGTTTGATAATTACGACAATTCATACCCTCAAAAGCCTAGTTTGCAATTGCGAAAAAAGGGGAGTAATAGGTCAAAGTATTTTTTAATTGTAGCTCTGTTATTCCTGTTGTTTTCTAATTTGAGAACTGATAATTACTGGATAGTAATTACGTTTTTAGGAGCAGTAGCTTTGCACGAATTTGGGCATTTTATTGGGATGCGATTATTTAGATACCAAGAACCAAACTTTATGTTTTATGCCTGGATAGCTGAAAAATCACAACGGCATTTGAGACCTATCTCACAAAGAAATAAGATTTTAACGCTTCAATTAGGACCTGTTCCAGGAATCATTATTGGGTCGGTTTTATTTTTGGTCGGAATTAATTTTGAATCTGAAATAATTCAGGTTTTAAGTATGATAGTAATTGCTGTCAATTTGTTTTCACTTCTACCAATCGATCCTTTGGACGGCGGAAACATCATACGAAGCTTATTTTTTCCAAAAAAGCAAAAACCGTATATGTTTTTTGTCCTAATATCGTCGTTGGTAATCATAATTATTGGATTTTATACAGGGTTTTATTTGCTTATGATTCTTGGCTTTTTTATGGGATTTAAAGTGCGAACCATTCAAAAAAACATGCTGATTTATGATGCACTAGAAAATGAGGATGTAAATTACAACCAATCTTATAAAAATCTGTCTGATAAAGACTATTGGAAAATGAGAAGCGTATTTTTAGATTTTAATCCAAAATTGGAAAGTATTATACCTTCGAGATTTGAATTGTGGGAAAATGAAGCGCTTTTATCAAATCAAATTAAACAACTTTTGAAAGCAGATATCAAGCTAGACGCCAGTCCAGTGCTCAAACTAATCAGTTTCGCTTTGTATTTGGCGTGCTTATTGGTACCATTATATTTGATGTTAAGCAATTACGACACTATATCAGCGCTGGTCCAAAACGTAAATACTAATGTTTAAAATTGGTGACACCGTATCTGTAATTCATGACGTTATATCAGGAACAATTACTGAAATAGCAGGCAAAAAAATATCTATTGAAGATTCTGATGGTTTTGAAAGACAATATAAATCTACTGATTTAGCATTAGTTTCTTTAGCGTCATACAATTTGGATTCTCATGAAGCAAAACAGTTTATTGCCGAAAATAATGATCATATTAAAGTGCAAAAGGCTATTCCCAATGCAAAAAAAACATCTCAAGAATTGAAAAGCTTAAGTTCAACTGAAATTGATTTGCATATTGAAGTTTTGATGCCTGAAGCAGTTAATTGGGGAGTTGGTGATATTTTACAAAAACAGATGATTGCATGCAGGGCATTTGTTGAAAAAGCAGTAGCTAACAAATTTAAACGAGTCATTTTAATTCATGGAAAAGGTGAAGGTGTTTTAAAAAGCGATATTTATCGGTACTTAAATCGAGTCCAAGACCATTTGCATGTAGGGGTGTCATATCATGACGCTGATTATAGATCATTTGGTACTGGAGCAACACAAGTTAATTTCAGTTATTCATGAAGCGTCTCCAAGTCATATGCGTTGTTTGTATTAGCTTTTTATTAGTAAGCTGCTTTGAGGTGATTGAAGATATCACAATCAACAAAAATGGCTCTGGTCATCTAAAAGTTATTTTAAATGCTAGTCAAAGTCGCTCAGATATTAATGCCCTTTTACTGTTGAAAGAGGTAAACGGACACCCAATTCCTAGTTTATCTGCAATAAAGTCTAAAATAGTATCATTCAAAGATTCAGTTCAGCAAATGGCCGGATTCAGTAATGTGAAGACCCAATTTGATGACAAAAATTTCATTTTAGTCTTTGAAGCAGATTTTGATAAAGTTGAGCGACTAAATTCAGGCATTTACAGGTTGTGGAATAAGTATGATAGGACAAGCTCAAAGCGAGAAGTGTATTTTAAATACGTCAATCAAGTTTTTACTCGAAAGCCGGGTCAATTATTCAATGCTATTTATCTAAAAATGCAGTCTGCCGATAGAAAAGTGTTGCAAAATGCAACTTATACTGCACTTTATAGATTTGAGCAATTGGTTAAAGCGCAAAAAAATAGTATGGCAAAGATATCTCCCAATAAAAAAGTTGTGTTTTTAAAGTTACCTTTGCAATTAATGATTGAAAAGCCAAGCTATTGGTATAATATTATTACTCTTAATTAACGATTTATTTTTATGAAAAAATTAGCTCTTATACTATTCGTATTTTCACTAAGCCTTACTATAGCTCAAAAAAGTGTCGACCTTGAATCTGTTATTCCAAGTGATGCTAGTATGGTTGTTCGAATTAACGGTGGTGAATTAACCAAGAAGGTTGGAATGAAAAATATTTCTAAATCAGAAGCTTTTTTGAAATTGCTTGAAGGAGAAATATTTTTAGGAAACGATAAAAAAAGAGTGACAGAAATAGGCGTAAACCTTGAAAAGGATGTTTACATGTTTTACAGATCAAACGAAAACATGACGTATACTGCCTACTTGTATTATATAGAAAAACCAAAATTATTTGCAAGCTATATTTCTGAAAAAAATGACTTTGTAGAAACTAAAAAAGGTAAAGATTATACTGCCATTTTTTACAAGAGCACAAGTTATTATAATGATGTTCAGGATTTTTTAGCATGGAATAAGAACTATGCGATTTATGTTGATGTTAATTATGTTAGAGATAGACCATTAAAAGTTGAAGAAGAGGAATCTGTGATTATAGAAACGGAGTTAATTGATGCCCAAGTTGAAGAAGCTGCAGACGCTGTAAAAGAGGCGACAGATAATTCCGTTGATTATTACCAAGAGCGTGAGGCCCAGAGGATAGCAAGACAGAAAACAAGAGACTCTTTAAGAGAAGTAGAACGACTCCAAAAACTTGAAATAGTAAGAGGAGTGTACGATCAAGAATTGGAATCATTTTTTGGCGGAAAAGTAGGTGCCAACTCTATTTCTAAAAATGAAAATTATACTAAAAGTAAAAAAGCAAATTCTGATGTTGGTGTTTGGATGAATTTAAGAGGAACGTCCCTTCTTTCTAGATCTATGTATAATTACGGATACTACGGAAGAAGAAACGATTTTCCAGGTATGATGTCAATGTTTTTGGGGGCCTACGCTGGCAAAGATTTTAATGCGAATTTATTTTTTAATTCATCTGACATTACAATTGAAAGCAATATTGAGTTTATGCCTAAAATTAGTAGTTTATTAGAAGGGATTTATGGCACAAGTATCCCTAAAGGTTACCTAAAGTATATCAGTACCGAAAAAGTACTGGGCATTTCTTCAGTAAGTATGAACTCAGCAAAGTTTTGGGAAGCATTTCCTAAAGTATATGCTGAAGCTGCAATGCTGAGCATGTACTCTCGCCCCGACGAAAAAGAAAGGGAAGGCATTAGGGTTTTAGTCGATTTTATTTCCATCATGATGGACGAAGAAGCTTTGTCAAAACTTGTGACAGGTAATGCCGTTTTTGTATTAAAGGACCTGGTACCAAAAGAAGTGGAGTATTACTCATATGAGTACAACGAAGACTATTCTGAAAGTAAGCGAGTGAAAAAGACTAGGATTGAGACTCGGCCTGACTTCTTACTCATGTTTGGTTCAAAGAATAAAGAGTTCATGACTAAACTGCTGGATCTTGCCTGTAAGAATGAAGTATTGTTCAAAAATGGAAACTACTATTTCACTGATGGAGAATCTCGTGACTTTCCATTCGCATTATACTTTACTTTAACTGATGATATGGCTTTCGTATCAACCAGTAAAACAGAGATCAAAGATTTAGCAGATGGAAAATCAATTGGAAATTTAGATAAAAAAATGGCAGCAAATGTTCTTAAAAATTCCAGCTATTTTCATTTACACTTACCTGACTTACTAAGTAAAATTAGAGAGGAAGACATGACTAGAAATGAAGCGAAAATGCTAACTTATTTTAAAGATAATGGAGGCGAAATTGAATGGTTCAATAATTTTTCTGAAAATAAATCAATTGGTAAAATGAGCATGAATACACCTAGTAAATTTAAAAATTCAGCACTTTTTATTTGGGATTTTATTGAAACTGCTCATGAAATTGAGGAAGAGGCAAGAAAAGAACGCGAAGCAAGAAGTAAGGCCAGAGAGGAAAAATACAAAAATGAACAACCTGCCAATGCTGCTGAGGATGTTGAAGCACCTGTAGAAATGAAGTGTGAAACGGGAAAGTGTGACGGTGGTCACTAAGTGGTTTTTACTTTAGCAAGTACATTTTACCAAATCCTTTTGTAAAGTATTGGTCTGCGCCACTTTCTCTTAAGTCAACATCTTCGCCATTAATACTTGTTTTAACACGGTATAAATACACTCCATTTGCCAACTGGTCTCCAAATTCATCTTTGCCGTCCCAACGGTAATCTGTGATGTTTCTGCCAATGTGTATGTCGCCTAGTTCATCCCTGGTTATTGTGCGCACAAGTTTTCCCGTCACTGTTAATATTTGAATGGTAAATTCGTCAGGAACCGCAGCCCCAGTTAGTGTAAATACAAATTGTGTTTGGGTAGAGAAAGGGTTAGGGTAGTTCATTAACTGAGTGATGGTTGATTCATGATCAACTTCAAATTCAATGTCATAATCTAAATCGCCAGATATATTTCCTGACTTATCCGCACCTTGTACTAAAAGCCTATACGTCCCATCTAGTGGGAATTCACCTTGGTAAATAATTTTAAATTTTTTCGAATTCGCATTAGCTGGAATCCATTCCAGAAGTTGTTCACCTGCTCCGTTTTTGAAATTTAAACGTTTTTGTACACCATTAGGGTCGGTTAAGTAAATTCCAAATAGTGCAGTGTCCGCCTCTTCGTTTAAAAGTAAAAAAGGATTTTCATCTTTTAATGAAATAATCACCTCACTAATAGGTGACACTAAATCTCCATTAAGTATAAAACGGTTATCAAAACTGACCTGTAAAATCGGATTTTCATCATCATTTACTACTTTGAACGGAATTTGACCAATATTATTGAAGTGATACATTTCAGGCTGATGTTTGATGTTATTTGGTCCAAATGGATTTACTTCTACCCACAAACTGTTCAATTCCGTTAATCCATTTGTAGGAATACTCAGCGTATCTTGCAGTAAACCACCAACCCTTAAAGAGTCTTGCAATGGGTAGGGTAGTGGTATTAATTGGTGATTACTTTTTTCAATCCAATAATCTACTTTTAAAGAATCCATAGGGTAGTCACTGATATTGGTAATGTCAAATTGAGCTACAATTTTATCGCCTTCCTGCAATGAGTCTTGCGTTAAATAATAACCTTTAGTAGAGGTAATGGCCGCTTCAGGTACTGGTTTATACAACACATGCCAACGGTTTATTTGAGCAGGTGTTCCATTTGTCTCATCTAATAACTGAGCTTGTAATTGAATTAATGGATAGTTATTATGGTCTACTATCGATTCTAAATTTAATATTGAATCATTTACAGTAAAAATGGTGTCAATTAGCAAGGTTTTCAAACCATAATAATTAATGCCATATAGTCGCAATCTTGTGCTGTCTTCATTATTGATGTCTAATGTACCTTGATCCCAATAGATAGCTTCCCATGCTCTGGCTGGCCCAATTTTAGGAGTGGTTTCAAATGCGTTACTAGTTAGGCCCACGAGTGTGTCTTCAAAAGCGATTAATTCGGTTAAGCTTGCACCGTATACTTCTTTTACACTACTTGGATTACCTTTTTGATAAAATCCTATGAACGGAACACTCGGTTTGTTTACGGCTACACTGTCAAAACCTAAATTTTGAAACGTGTTATATATTTGAGGGCTGTGAATATCCCACTGCGCATAATTCAGGAACCGAGCAGTGTATATTAGCACATAAAAACTATCAGGCACCACAGTTTGAATTAAATTTTCAAAGGCTGTTAATTGAGTTTGATCATTTTGATCAAATGCAAAAAATTCTTTTACTCTTAAGCGACAATTATTAGGATGACTCATGTCATTTGAATTTCCAAAATTATGATTTGGATTTTCAACAAAACCATTTGAATTATCTCTCGTTCCCCAAGGTTGTAATGTAATAGGGTCTATAACGGCTACCAGTAATTTTGGAATGGTAGTACAATAGTTCTCATCTCCATAGGGCCCTATTGTAAAGTTTGTTTTTCCAGCAAGAGCGGCACTTGTAGCGTTGCCTTTAACTTGACAGCGCAGTATTTGAGGGTTTTCGTTGAATTCTAAAATTCTATCAGTGCGGTTATGCGTCAGAAAGTCAAAGTCATTATTTTTAAACTGAAAGAAGTGATCCTGTCCCCATCCATTTTTGCCTTTTATATATTGAAATGAAAATTCACGCCAATTATAATTTCCAGGATCATTTAAGCCTACTCTCCAGAAGTAAACGGTGCTGTCTTGGAACTGCAATGCGCTTGGCAATTCACTTTGATTTAACCATTCATTAGGTGCTACAGAAATCACGCCACCAGTAGAAGAGGTGAAGCTGTGTCTTAAAAAAGGAGAATTGAATAAATCTGTTGTATCAACTTCAAATTTATAAGAATTGAATTCCGCAAAGGGATTGATGGTAGATGCTTTTAAGCTGGCGGTGTCATTTGGCACTACAGCAAAATTGTAAGGCCAAATCGGTTGAATTCCATCAATATCAAATACAACTGATTTCTCTATTCTATTGTTTTGTTGTTCATCATATTGCTCTTGAATAAAGTTAGGAATATCAACATTTACTTCAAATCTATTAATCCCAGTCCCTTGGTTTGCATAAAACGGAATAGTTATGCTAACGGTGTCAATATAGTTAAGTCCTGCCATTTCTAAAAAATAAGAAGAATCTCCTCCATCATCCGGAAAATGTCTAATAAACTCAATTCGAAAGGTATCTGTTACAGATCTACCAAGATTATAGACCACCAGGTTTAAGTCAATTGAATCTATGGTTAGATCTAATTTGTTAGGGGTGATATAAAAACCTGGTTCTTCGATTACAATTTCTGGTTTTGTATGATAATTTGGCCTCAATGCAGGGTCACCATGTAAGGTCATTTGCCCAAGTGTTGTTCTTAAACTAAACGATACTGAATTTTGAGATAAGGTATGGCAGGCCATTTGATGTTGTTGCCCTATTGTGGCTCCGTAATTCGATTTTGAAATTTGAGTAAATAATTGATCAGAAAACTGATTTAATCCGCTCGGGTAACCTGCGTTTACATTGGCCATAAACGCAATGGCACCTTTGTCTTCAATTAATACGTATTCTTGAGATGTACTAAATACATTTGGCTCATGAATATTTCCTGTTAAACAAGAATTACCAACAACAATAGGATATTTTCCAGAATTCGACCAATTGTTTGGATCATCTACATTTGAATCAAATCCTGTAACTGCAGAAGCGTGTCCAAAAAAGGTCATAAAAGAGACCCCTTCGTTAATTCTATCGGTCACTTCGCTTAAAGAAACGGGATTAATAGGATCGGATGTTGTTTTATAGTAGGAGTGAACATTACCGCCAAAAAGAGTATCTTCTAATTTACTTTCGTAATTGCTTAAATAGGATTTAAAAAGGGATTGCTCAAATGAGGTACTTCCACCACCAAAATGTAAAATTTCTTTCTGCCAAAGCTTATTTTGAATGGTATAAACACTTGTTTGACTCTGTACCAATTCATAATCTTTTACTTTATCTAGATAAGTAATCACATCATTGTCTGTTGTGGCTGCTAGTCTTCCAATTGGAATAAGTGGCGACATAATATTGCCTTCTAAATTGTGAGATATGAGTGCATCACTGGCGGGATAGCCAAAAGTTGGGACAAGGCAATTTTTATACGACGTAATATTCAATCTCGCTCCGTCATGATTAGCGAGAGCAGTCCCCTCACTCGCTTCCCTGATTCCTTTACCAATTAAAAAAACATGATTAGGCTTTTCATTTAGAGCTGAATTGAACGCATAATGCTCAAATCGTCTTATTCCCATTATTTGCTTGGGCACTCCTCCTCCAAATTGCAAATAAAGTTCTTCAATATTGGCCAAAATGCAATTTTTAGATCCCCCAGCTACACTTGCTCTATAATCTTTATATTGTGTTGCACTCGACCACAATTTTGGATGACTAATAATGATATAGGCATCATTAAAATCGGAATTCGAAAAATCAGTAAATAGTCCACTACCATTAACGGCTTCTATACTTTGCACCGTCATAATTTCGGTTTCATCAAGTAAAACAAATTTTTGTTTGCCCGAGTTGGCATTTGGGACAATCACTTGGTGTGTGGATGCGTTTTGTGTGACTGGAATTTTTTTAAGTACGCCATCAAATGCAAATGCAATAGGAGAATTTGAATTAAAATTCGTGAAATCAAGTCTGGTTTTTGCCCCAGTTCCATTTACAAGGTCAATATCAACATAGGAGGAATTATCCAAGTTTGGAGTGTGAGGGTAACTTAAATCAACATAAAAAACAGATTGATAATCTGATGCCGCACCTTGATCATTAACTGCTTTATGCTGAATTGTAGTAGAATTTGAGGTAATTACAGTTGGGGCAAATGAAAATGAATGATTTACTTTTACATATGCACTAAATAAAGTGTCAAAATAAGGCGTGTTATTGACGTTGATTTGCAAATGGTGGTTAGCCGATCCCGTAAAAGGCGCATTGGATAAACTGGCTATTGCTGAGGAGACTTTAACATCAGGTGCACCAATACCAGTGTATACATGACTGGTGTTAAAAATAGTATTTTTAAAATTTCCACCCCCCCACAAAGCATTATAGTAATTGCTCGACCAGCCTTCGCCACTCACGTATTCTGAGTAGGATGTTCCGGCAGTTTTGTATCCGTGGGCATAGTAAATATTATATCCTATTGATCTGTTTTGTATAAAGTAAGGGGAGGGACTATATGAATTATATGCTACATCCGTTTCTTCCTGAATTCTTAAATTATTACTGGAGTTATTGTAAGTTAAAAAGTAGGTAATTGTATCGTTATATAGCGGGAAATAGCGATTACCCATACTACTTGGTGAATCGAAAAGTAACGAATCCAGCCACGTGGTGTTTTTTTGACCATAAAATAGAATATAGTCTCCCGGATCAATAGAATTATCGCCACCATCTTCAATAAAAATAGCTTGCTCTTTTTCAAATCCCCACAGTTGAAATTGGTTTGATTGGGTAGTTGCTAGTGGAATTCCAGCATTGCTTAGTGTATTGTAATCTAGCTTATATACACCATCTTCTACTATTTTAAAACTATAATACGATTGGTTGTAATTAATCCATTCGTTTCCAAACTGCGCATTGGCTACTATTGTAGAAAATATAAAAACACAGCTTAAAAGTAATTTCATAAATTAATTTATTGGGGCTTTTGTTGGTGGGTCTTTTAAACCAATTTTTAATGAAAATACGTGAGAGTATAAGGCCACAGAGGCATCACCTATGTCAGTAAAAGCATAATCTATTTGAACGCCTTTAAACCCAACTCCTAAGCCAATATTAGGCTGAAAACTTATCGATTCCGTGAGGTCCGAATTTTTAACCCATTGCATATTTCCTGCTCCCATTCTTACGGCAGCAAATTTGCCATATCCAAATTCTATACCTACATGGGGATCAATACTTACTGGACTTGTTCTTATCAATACATTTCTCCTACCGTCAGTATTCAAATCTAAATTAATTTCGGAACTAAAATAAAATTCATTTTTGATCGGTGTTTTAAATTCAGCGCCTAAAATTACTTTCGGTAAGGTCAGTTCTAATCCATCTTGTGGCAATTCATTACCTGTGGCTTGAAAAACCTCTGTTGTAGCGCTATCTAAATTATAGCTCCAGGCATTAAAAGTGCTAGATACATCACGAACCACCGCTCCAAATTTCCATTTTTTTCCTAATGTGTAATTGGCACCAGCATCCAATCCAAAACCGATTGAATTAGCGAAATCTCCAACATGGCGGTAAATGATTTTAAAGTTTCCACCCACACTTAAGTTAGGAATGGCTTTTATTTTTTGTGCATATGAAAACAAGAATGCGTAGTCGCCAGCGGTAAAAGTGGTAATTCTATCGTAATCTATAATGCCATTATTGTCAATAAGTTGTGTTGTATTCGGAATATCATCCACAGCAAAACGAATAAATGAGAAACCACCAACACCATTATTGATAGGTTTTGCTAATCCAACATAGTCAAATTTTGAAATCCCTGCAAAATATTCGGCATGCATGGCGCCAACTTGCAACCAATCATCAACCCCGGTTAAGCCAGCAGGATTCCAATAACCGGCTGTGACATCATTAACACTAGCAACTACCGCATTTGATTTTCCTAAAGCACTGGCACCAATACCAATACTCAAAAATTCATTGGAATACTTTGGAGCTAAATCACCTTGGGCCATCATCTGTCCAAAACTTCCGATCAATATTGCTGACAATATGTGTTTAAACGCCATAACTACTGTAAAATTAAAGATTATTTCTTTTCCTCTTGTACAAACTTTTAAAAAATGATTTTATTGCTCTGTTAATAAGTCAAGTTTTACAATTTTGAAAATACATGATGAGCGCTATAACTCAATTTCCAAACCTCAAGGAAATTCATTATTCCGCAGGATTAAAATTCTTCCCTTGGGGAAGATGTCCGAAGGACAGATGGGAATTTTTTGCATCTTTGTGCTATGGCTAAGAAAAGACGTTCAGTTCCTAATTTTTTCACAATCGCTAATTTATTAAGTGGTATGTTGGCCATTCAGTTTTCACTAACTGATCAATTAAATTGGGCGCCTTATTTTATTTTTGCAGCTATAATTTTTGACTTTTTTGATGGGTTTATGGCTGGCATTTTAAGGGTTAGAAGTGATAAGGGAAAGCAATTGGATTCATTGGCAGATATTGTTACGTTTGGTGTGGCCCCTGGGTTTATTATGTTTGCCCTACTCCAGTTTGTGAGAACTGATGTGCTGGCGGGCGACTTTGAAGGAAATTTATTGATGAGCAATATTGAATACTTCGCTTTTCTCATCCCCATTTTCGCTTTGTTTCGTTTAGCTAAATTTAATGTTGACACAAACCAATCGACCTCGTTTATTGGTGTGCCCACGGCAACTACTGCCATCTTTTTTGCTTCTTTGCCGCTATTGGCGGATCAAGCGGTATTTGACCCGAATTCATTAAAAACATGGCTTTTAGATCACCTGATTTTAAACGCATATAGTTTGATGGTGATAGTGCTAGTGTTTTCAGTTTTAATGGTGAGTAAAATTCCTTTATTTGCTCTAAAATTTAAAAAGTTTACTTGGTCTGGAAACGAGATTCAAATTGTCTTTTTAATCATTTCTGCCATTTCAATTATTGTATTTAAACTATGGTCTGTACCTTTCATTGTCATTTTGTACCTCATCATGTCAATTGTTAATAATTGGCGATTAAAATCAAAGACTAAAAAATAAACCTCACTTTTGTGACCATGCTAGCAATAAAAAGACTAATTCCGAATTTGTTAACCGCAGGAAATCTTGTGGGAGGAATTATGGCGATTATTTTCACTTTAACCGGAAAAATAGAATTGGCACCATATTGCATATTTGCTTCCGCTATTTTTGACTTTTTAGATGGATTTGTAGCAAGACTATTGAAAGTGCAAAACGAATTAGGAAAGCAGCTAGATTCTTTGGCGGACATGGTGACGTTTGGGGTGGCGCCAGGTATAATGGTACTTGTAATGTTGACTTCCTTTGTTGCAGGAGGAGATTTTGAATTGCCATGGGGAGACTTTGGGAAGAATATAACACTAGACGATTCTCCAATACCTTTCTATTTGTTGGCGTTCCTAATTCCTGTATTCGCTTTGTTTCGTTTGGCAAAATTCAATTTAGATACAAGGCAGACTGATTCTTTTATCGGACTACCAACACCCGCTATGACATTATACTTTGCGGTTTTACCTTTACTGATTTTATCGGGCCACAATAGTGCGTTAGAATGGCAATATTTCAGTGCGACAATAATTGTAAAGCCAGTTTTTTTAATCGTTTCGTCAATAGTAATGTCCATCCTAATGGTCAGTGAAATTCCACTCTTTTCATTTAAATTCAAGCACTTCAAATTCAAAGGGAACGAGATTCGCTATATCTTTTTAACAATTTGTATTTTACTGTTGGCAACTTTATTCTTGTGGGCGATACCTTTAATTATAATATTATATATAATTTTGTCGCTTATTAATAACGCCATAAAACCTAAACATGAAGTTTAAAGCCGAAATAGATGTAATGCCATTAGAAGCATTGTTAGACCCCCAAGGAAAAGCAGTATCACAGTCAATGCAAAATATTGGAATGGGAGAAATTACCAATGTAAGAATTGGAAAACACATTCGTTTATTTGTAGAGGCAGATTCAAAAGCAGCAGCTGAAGCAAAAGTGGAGGAGGCTTGCAAAAAAATGCTTGCCAACGAAATAATGGAAGGATTTACTTTTGTGGTAACAGAAGCTTAAAAACGTCGTAAATATATTTAAAAGCCCTGTTAGTTTATTCTGACGGGGCTTTTATTTGCTTGAAATAATCGTGGGAAGTTCATTTCTAGGAAGTGGCGGTGACGGATATCCGAAACGTCCCACGTCAAGCACAATTCTAAAAGGTAGTTCTGAAAGAATAGAATCTCTTTCAGATTGAGTGATATTGTAAAATGATCGATTCTCAAATTTTTCTTTTGCCATTTTTTGATAGGTTTTCAGGTAACCAAACCTAACCTGCTGAAAAACTTTTTCTAAAGTATCTACAGGGGTCTTTGTCATCCATTTTATTTCTACCCAATGCTTACTATATCGCTCTTGCGGAAATTCAGTTACCATGAGATATGGAATTTGATCAGAATTACTAACTAGTTCACTATTAATCATTATCTGTCCAGATGAATTTAAATTTATTCTAAATTCTGGACCAAAACTACATGGTATTCCTAAAATCGGGCAATCTTTTATTATGAAAAATTTAATGGGTTTGTTACTCGAAAGTTTATGCTTAAATGGCACTAGTAGATGACAAATGTCATAACTGAAATTTGAATCTATTTGATTAAAAGTCTCTCTTAAATTAATAGAAAAGTCAATATTAATCGAAGGTATGGTATCGTCAATTCCAAAAACCTGTTCATGAACTTCTGCTGTATTTGGATAGGTAAATGTGTAATTCCTATCACAAGAACAGAAAAATATGATAGACATACTGAATACAACTATTTTCAAATATATGTGCACTGACCTCACTTTTTAAAATCAAATTTACAACCAATACCTATATTAAATACACTGGTTGTAGCAGTTCCTATTCTGAATGAATAGGGATTGTCTTTCGAAACAAGTCTGAACCCAATTCCTGCATGAATATATTGCATGGGAACAGAATTATTAGTGAAAGGAACGTTTACGCCAGCTGACATCTCCAGTTTTCCACTTTTTTCACCAATTAGCGCTAAAGTGTAAAATGCCATTGAAGGAACAAGGTTTCCATAGAAATGAACTCCTGCCTGACCAGAAATCCCAAATCCCAAATCAATTTTTTTTCCATTGATTGGAATATAGTCGTACCTCAAGTTAAGACCGATAATATCTCCAGTAAATGCAAACAGATACGCACTCCCAGTCAATATGCCATAATTCGGCTCTTCAGGTGGAATATAATCCGCAATTTTCCCCTTAGATTTTTGAAAGGTGTACCCAAATCCAAAGTAGATTGATTTCATTGTACTCTCAAAAAAATTCCGTCCAATGTTTTTCCTATGTCCCACTCTAATAGTATATCCGATTGGAGAGATGTATTTGTATCCTGTTTCTATGCCCACATCAATTTCTCTTCTTTTTAAAAGACCGTTTGTGGCATACATTGTACCAGTACCAATAAAGCCTGTGGTTTCCCATAAGTGCTTTCTTCCATAGGCCATTCCCAGTCCAAAAGTGACGCCGTGATACACAAAGTCAGATTCAATTAACATTAAGGTCGACCTATCAATAACTTCAAAATTGGCGTAATCTTGCACAAATCGATAACCTCCCAGTAGGTTTAAATGAAATCTGGGAGTAGCAAATGCATCAGACGAAATTCCAACAAAGATACCATAAGAGTCGTTTTGTGGGTTGGATTCAGGATTGTTATATGTTTGCGCTCTAATAAAATCTCCTTCGGCAAAAACAGTTGTATTTTGGTAGTACTCTTTTTGTTGAGCGATTATGAAAAAGGGGACATTTAAAAAAAAGACAAAAACAATAGTTTTCACAAACAATCAATTTCGCCGAAAAGATACAATTTTTTTAACGTGATAAAAAATCAAAAGGCAGTGTTGTTTCCGCTATGAAGTTATCCTGTCCTTTTATATTGTAAATCTAAGTCTTGTGGCATGAAATAGCTTCCCCATAGGAATATTAGTTCCTACAGTAAATTGCATATGGTTTGCGATTGATGCTCCTGGATATTGATACCAAGTGGCATTAAAAAAAGTAGCGCCGATCTCTAAACTGCCACCAATTCCTCTAAATATAACATCTTCAGGTAAAAAGTCAGGATTATTTTCTGAATTTGAGGTGATCGCTTT
>JBGCGA010000036.1:0-35068 GCA_045110285.1 Crocinitomicaceae bacterium
TAAAACATTTCTACTTTTCATATGTAATCAATTTTTTGTCGCATTTGAGCGCTAAAGATACAACAAACTTCTTGAAATAAAAATCTAAACTTTAACTTTTATTTCACAAAAAAAATCAAATGTTTACAAGTCTATAATTAAAATAAATGTTTCTCTGCTCGGTATGAGGAACGCACCAATGGACCACTCTCAACATATCTAAAACCTTTGGACAGTGCGAATTCCTTGTAAAAATCAAACTTTTCGGGTGTGATAAACTCTGCAACAGGTAAATGCTTTGTTGTTGGTTGAAGATATTGACCTAGTGTTAGTATGTCGCAATTCACTTGGGCCAAATCTACTATTGTTTCCAACACCTCCTCTTCAGATTCACCCAATCCTAACATTACACCAGATTTTGTTTTCATTCCTCCTTTTTTTAGCCTCATCAAAACCTCTAAACTTCTGTCATATTTAGCTTGAATTCTAACTTGTTTTGTTAAGCGGCGAACGGTTTCAAGGTTGTGCGATACTATTTCGGGAGCAACATCAATTATTCTTTGTAAATTTTCCCATTTCCCCGCAAAATCGGGAATTAATGTTTCCATAGTAGTTGTTGGAGATTCTGCACGAATAGCTTTCACCGTATCTACCCATATTAAGGAACCACCATCTGCCAAATCATCTCTATCTACCGAAGTGATAACAGCATGCTTCACACCCATTAACTTTACGGATTCAGCCACTTTTTCAGGTTCAGCAAGGTCAGCAGCCAATGGTTTTCCAGTTTTTACAGCACAAAAACCACAAGACCTTGTACAAATATTTCCTAAAATCATAAACGTGGCCGTTCCTTCTCCCCAGCATTCTCCCATATTTGGGCAACTACCACTTTCGCAAATGGTATGCAATTTATGCTCGTCCACTAGTGCCCTTACTTTTTTATAATTTTCGCCTGTTGGCAATTTTACACGTAACCATTTAGGCTTTTTGATTCTTTCTTTTACTTCCATTTAAAACCTATTTCCTAATTCAAATTGCAGATAAAATGCCGAAAACATTCTGTAGTTCTCAGCTTCATACATTATTTCAACCTCACTAAAAGGATAATAATCAAACATAAACCCTATTTCACCACCACTAATACCATCTTTTTCTCTTGCAAAATTAAAATTAAAACCGTGCTTACTATGGATCCCAAGTTGCATTTTGCTTTGTCCTAAACCACGAACCCAGTTTGCCCGACCAACAATATCTGAGTAGCCATGATTTTCTGGGTTGTAGCGTTGTTCAATCGACCCACTAATACTGCCAGGAATTGCAATCTTTAAATGTATTGGTTTTAATAAGCCAAATGACGGACCAGCTTTCCACTTGTAATGAATTTGAATACCGTTTTCACGCCTACTTTCAAAAAGTAATAAATTTCCTCCAAACGTTGGCCGCATAGCGACCAGTGAATTTAATTTATAATAGAAAAAAGTTCCGTTTTGATTAACTGTTGATGTTTTAAATTCATTTTTATGATGAATATTAGAAATTTGCAAACCTACAACATGATGGTATTTATAGGTTTTCTGTTTCGACATTTCACCGTAAAAGCCCCATCCTGAAGTATTAAAATGAATTCCAACAGTGTAGGAATTTCTATAAAGCCGTCCATAGGAGGTGTCGGCCAATTCCTGAGAAAAAGCGCTTGATGATATGAAACAAAGAAATAACAATAATCTCACATTACAAAATTACTGAATTTATTACTTAAAAAATCATTTATGATTAAGATTATGGAACCTGATAAGGGTATTCAATTTTTTCCAATACTAAGCCTTTCGCAGGTGCGGACTTCCCTGCCTCAGACCGGGTTTTACTATCAATGATCGCCCTAAAATCATCTAAATTGATTTTTTCATTTCCAAGGTCTAGTAAAGTACCAACAATCGCCCTAACCATATTTCTTAGAAACCGATTGGCGGAGATTGTAAAAATAAGTTGGTCATCTATCTTTTCAAACTGTGCTAAATTAACTTGGCACAAAAAATTATTCACATTAGTATTCACCCTACTAAAAGCCTCAAAATCTTCATATTCTAGTAAAATTTTCGCCCCTTCATCCATCAAAGAAAAATTTATTTCGCTAGCAATTAGTACGGACTGCGTATTATAAAAAGGGTTTTTACTAAAGTGAAATAAATACTGATAAGTTCTTTGAGTTGCATCATATCTTGCATGGGCTTTGTCAGCCATTTTACAAACTCCATGTATTGCTATATCATGTGGCAGCATGTGGTTGAGTTTATAAATAAAATGATCTAAGTCTGTAATGGGAGAAAAATCGAAATGAGCAATGAAATTTTTGGCATGAACACCTGCATCAGTTCGGCCACACCCCATAACACTAACAGGCTTATTTCCATTTAGTTTTGATAAATTATTCTGCAAAACTTCTTGTACACTTATAGCATTTGGCTGAATTTGCCAGCCAGAGTAATTAGTACCTAAGTAAGAAAGTCGAATAAAATACCTTTTTTCAATCATGATTTTATGTTGGCATGATTTTAAACTCTTATGCCCACGACACAAATATCGTCAATCTGCTCTTCATTACCTTTCCAATCCAAAAATGCCTTTTCAATAGCATTCCTTTGCTCCTCCAGGTTTGAAAAAGTCGAAGATTGTAATAATAGAGATCTGAAATTTTTGTACTTGAATTTCTTGCTATTTGGCCCTCCAAACTGATCAGCATAACCATCTGTGAACATATAAACCATTTCACCTTTAGCTAGATGATAGCAGGTAGACTTAAAATCTTTTGCGAAATCATATTTACCTATTGGCTGCTTGCATGCCTTTAATATCTTCAGTTCTCCATTTTTTACAATGTAAATTGAATTGTTGGCTCCAGTGTACTGAAGTTCTCTCGTTTTTAAATTAATTTTACAAAGCGAAATATCCATGCCATCATTCATTGCAAAATCACCACTGGTCAGATAAGCTATGACTTTTTGGCGCACATTATCTAATATTTCTGCTGTGTCATTGATCTTCGTCTCAACAATTACGCTATTCAGAATATTGGCGCATATGATGCTTAAAATAGCCCCAGGAACGCCATGTCCAGTACAATCCGCTACTGCAATAAAAATATCATCTCCTATTCTTTCTAACCAATAAAAATCACCAGCAACTATGTCCTTCGATTTGTAAAAAATAAAACAATCATCAAAATTTTCCTTAAAAGTAGTTGTTGGCGGCAAAATAGTCTTTTGAATTTTTAAAGCGTAATGCATTGAATCGGTAATATCCTTATTTTTACTTTCAATTACTTTTTTTTGCTGAGCGAGTTGACTTTGATTTTCTGCCTCCTCTTTTAATACTTTTTTAGCATATCTGATAAAAAATACGAAAATTAATAATATCACCAGCAGAGAGATTACTAGGCGCTTAAAAAAATGATTATTCACTATCTTCTTAAACATAGAAAACTCTATATCGGCCTCAAGCAAAGCTACAACCTCATTTTTAGAATTTTTAATAGGATGAAAAGCAGATAGCCACGTACCATTTTCTGATTCGTAAATGGGGATTACACCTCCTACCTTATAATTTTTCACCAGTTCATCTGGTACTTTGCGATACTCATTATTAATATCTACAAAGTCATCCGAACGAACACCATAAAAAAACTTCCCGTTTCTTTTGTCCCTAGTTAGTGTATAAATTGTGCTTCCGGTTTTGGCTGCGTTTTCACCTTTGTTTAATTTCTTGGAAAGCCTGTCATAAACCGATTTAGCTATTCTGCTCTCTTGACTTAAATTCGAATCATAATTCTTCATCATATATTCATGAGAATCACCGTCAATGCTTGAAGCTATTACAGCTACTACGCCTTTCAACTTGTCATATTGCCTTTCTTTTTGTAGACCCAATTCCTGATAATATCCAAAACTGATAAAAAATACAGTGACCACAATAAATAAGACGTAGATAATAAACATTAGCCTTGTAGCTAAATTATCAAGTATTCGATTAATAATTGCAGTCATTTACTGTAGTTATTCAAGTATTCTCTATCCAATTCAGGCATGTTCTTTTCGAACAATAATAAGGTTCAAACTTAATGATTATTTTTGAGGAAAAACTATTATTTACATGCTTAGGCATTAGGGACAACCTGATCAAATTTTAAACTTATGACAAAAATTGGCTTAATCTCTGACACTCATGGTTATTTAGATCCGAAAATTTTTCAATACTTAAAAGAAGTAGACGAAATTTGGCATGCTGGTGATGTCGGAAGTGCTGTAATCATAGATGAACTTAATGAATTTAAGACTACTAGAGGAGTGTTTGGGAATATTGACGACCATAAACTGCGACACATCTGGCCTGAGCATTTATTCTTTATTTGCGAAAATAAACGAGTTTTAATCTCTCATATAGGCGGTAAACCCTATAAATACCGTGAATCTAGCTACACAAAAATTAAAGAATTTAAACCAGATATTTTTGTTTGCGGTCATTCACATACTTTGTTAGTTCAGTATGACAAAACTATCAATGCACTTTGGTTAAATCCTGGAGCATGCGGCAATAAAGGATTTCATAAAGTCAGTACTTTGCTAAGATTTGAGATTGATGGGGACAACATTCAAAATATGGAAGTGATTGAACTCAAAAATAGATCATAAAAAAAGGCAGCATTGTGCTACCTTTTTTTACTGTTTATTTTGAAAAAAGTCTACTTACAAAAACTTAAAATTCTTTTCGGGATAATAAGCCATTGTTCCAAGTTCCTGCTCAATTCTGAGTAACTGATTATATTTCGCAACTCTATCTGATCGAGAAGCAGAACCAGTTTTAATTTGTCCTGTGTTTAATGCTACCGCTAGATCAGCAATAATTGAATCTTCGGTTTCACCGCTTCTATGGCTCATCACAGAGGTGTAACTATTTCTATTTGCCAGATTCACAGCATCAATAGTTTCGGAAAGCGAACCAATTTGATTTACTTTTACCAGTATAGAATTTGCAATTCCGTTTTGAATTCCTTGAGCTAATCTTTGAGTATTTGTGACAAAAAGATCATCACCAACTATCTGAGTTTTATTTCCAATTGCATTTGTTAGTTCAAGCCAGCCTTGCCAGTCGTCTTCAGCTAAACCATCTTCGATAGAAACAATTGGATACTTTTTAGTCCAATCCGTCCAAAAATCGACCATTTCAGCTGCTGTTCTCTCATCTCCCGTCGATTCGAACACATATTTGTTTTTGTCAGCATGATAAAATTCTGATGCAGCAGCATCCAAAGCAATGTGAATATCTTCTCCAGCTTTGAATCCAGCTTTATCTATAGCTTCAAGTACTACTTCAATTGCTTCTTCATTTGACCCTAGGCTGGGAGCAAAACCACCTTCATCTCCAACATTGGTGCTATGACCTTTTGCTTTTAGCACTGCTTTTAATGTATGAAATACTTCTGTTCCCATTTGAAGTGCCTCAGAAAAGCTACTTGCACCAAATGGCATCACCATGAATTCTTGAATATCAATTTTATTGTCAGCATGAGAGCCTCCATTCAAAATATTCATCATTGGTACCGGAAGCGTATTTGCACCAACTCCTCCAACATATCTATATAAAGGCATGCCAGCATCCGCCGCAGCCGCTTTTGCAATTGCAAGAGATACTCCCAAAATTGCATTGGCACCTAATTTTGATTTATTTGCTGTACCATCAATGCTTAACAGATAGTTATCAAGTGCACCTTGATCGTATACATACTGTCCTTGCAGCGCTTCGGCTATTACCGTATTGACATTGTTCACTGCGTTAAGTACGCCTTTACCATTGTACACATTTTTGTCATTATCTCTTAATTCAACAGCTTCATGAACTCCAGTTGAAGCACCTGATGGAACTGCTGCCCTGCCCAATGCTCCAGAATTCGTGTAAACATCAACCTCTACTGTTGGATTTCCTCTTGAATCAAGAATTTGTCGGGCAATAATATTTGAAATTAAACTCATAATTATTTAATCTATTTGGTGAATTTTTAATTCTATTTAAGCCTCCATGTTTTCTACAAATTGGTCAAATAGATATCTTGAATCATGCGGACCAGCAGATGCTTCAGGATGATATTGTACCGAAAATACTTTTTTATCTTTTAATGCAATTCCTGCCACAGTTTCATCATTTAAATGTATGTGGGTCATTTCGACATTAGTATTATTGTCCACAGAATCTTTTGAAACAACAAAACCATGATTTTGAGTTGTAATTTCACCTTTACCAGTAATTAAATTCTTTACAGGGTGGTTTATACCTCTATGCCCGTTATGCATTTTTTCAGTTTGCAATCCTTGACTCAAAGCTAGAATTTGATGTCCTAGGCAAATTCCAAAAATAGGAATTCCACTGTCAACCATTTCAGACACATTTTTAATAACAGTAGGCATGGCACTTGGATCACCAGGTCCGTTTGATAGCATTATTCCATCAGGACTAAAAGATTTCAACTCTTCTAACGAAGCCCCCATTGGGAAAACTTTTACATAACAACCTCTGCTAACCAGATTTGAAACAATACTTCGCTTTACACCTAAGTCTAACAAAGATACTTTGTGCTTTGAAGACTCATCTCCGACAGTGTAAGATTCTTTGGTTGATACTTTAGATGACAATTCTAAACCTTCCATAGAAGGCACCTTATCAAGTTTCTCCTTTAGAGTTGACTCATTAAATTCCTCAGAAGAAATGATACAATTTTGCGCCCCTTTATCGCGGATTATTCTCACCAATGCTCTTGTATCAATATCTGAAATACCAACTATTTCATCCTTTTCCATATAATTTTGAAGAGAATCACTTGCAGCGTCTCGAGAATACATTTGTGAAAATTTTTTGGTGATTAATCCCGCTATTTTCATTGACTCTGATTCATTTTCATCTAAATGTACGCCGTAATTCCCTATGTGAGGGCTTGCCATTGTTAGAATTTGACCAACATATGAAGGGTCTGAAAACACTTCTTGGTAACCTGTCATTCCCGTATTAAAAGCTATTTCACCTGTAGTTGTTCCAATTTTCCCTATGGCATTCCCTTTAAAAATGGTGCCATCTTGTAACATTAAAATTGCTGGATTTTGCGACATAAAAAATTTATTTACAAAGTTAGAATAAGGTTATTAAAATTGGACTAATGTTTATAATTTGTTGAAACAAAAAAAGGGACAGCGTTTCCGCAATCCCTCTTCCATTGTTTTTCAAGAATTAATTATTCTTCCTCTGCCTTTGCTGCAGCTGGTGCTGCTTTTGCTGCCGGCTTGCCACCTCTTCTTGAACGTCTTGTTTTCTTCGGTCCGTCCGAGCCATAAATTTCATTGAAATCTACTAATTCTATTAAGCACATTTCAGCATTATCACCCAATCTGTTTCCAGTTCTAATAATTCTAGTATATCCACCAGGTCTATCAGCAATTTTTGGCGCTATTTCTCTGAACAACTCAGTCACTGCATATTTATCAGCTAAATATCTAAATGCTGTTCTTCTGTTGTGGGTAGTATCTGTTTTAGACTTTGTTAAAATAGGCTCAATAAATAATCTCAAAGCTTTTGCTTTCGCAACAGTTGTATTAATTTTTTTATGTTCAATTAACGAACATGCCATGTTTGAAAGCATTGCTTTTCTGTGAGCAACTTTTCTACCTAGGTGGTTAAATTTTTTACCGTGTCTCATTTTTTCTTTTTTTTGACCTACAAGCCTTCTATAGTACTTTTAGGTTGTTTATTATTTCTTGACCTTAATCTTTTTTTTGCTTCCCTCACAAGGATTTTGGGAATTCACATCTTTATTATTAGCTCGTTTGGGAGCACAAAGATAGAATTTTTTTATAAACAAGAATCTCAACCAGCTAGATTGAGATTCTTAATATTGTTTACCTGTAATCCGCAGCTTTAGCGAAGGATTACTCTTTGTCTAATTTGTATTTAGAAACATTCATTCCAAAAGCTAAGCCTTTTGCTTCCACTAAATCTTCTAATTCAGTTAACGACTTTTTACCAAAGTTTCTGAACTTCAATAAGTCATTTTTATTGAACGATACCAAGTCACCTAATGTTTCTACATCAGCAGCTTTCAAGCAGTTTAGTGCTCTTACTGATAAATCTAAATCTACTAATTTAGACTTTAAAAGTTGACGCATATGTAATGAAGTCTCATCAAATTCTTCAGTCTCAGATTTGATCTCAGAATCTAAAGTGATTCTTTCATCACTGAATAACATGAAGTGGTGAATTAATATTTTAGCAGCTTCTTGTAAAGCGTCTTTAGGAGATATTGACCCATCAGTAGTAATATCTAAAACTAATTTTTCATAATCAGTTTTTTGTTCAACTCTATAGTTTTCTATAGAATATTTAACGTTTTTGATTGGAGTAAAAATAGAATCGATAGCAACTGTTCCGATAGGAGCACTTGATGATTTATTTTCTTCTGCTGGCAAATACCCACGTCCCTTGATTACTTCAAGTTCCATATTGATTTTTACACTCTTGTCCATTCTGCAGATTACTAAATCAGGGTTTAGTACCTGAAATGCAGTTGCAAATTTTCCTATATCACCAGCAGTTAATGTATCCTGTCCTGAAACAGAAACAGAAATCTTCTCTGTATCTGTGTCTTCAATTTGTTGCTTAAAACGAACTTGCTTCAAATTAAGTATAATTTCAGTTACATCATCAACTACACCTTTAATTGTAGAAAACTCGTGGTCAACTCCTTCTATTTTTACAGAAGAAATTGCATACCCTTCTAATGAAGAAAGTAAGATTCGTCTTAAAGAGTTACCAACTGTTATACCATATCCAGGTTCAAGTGGACGAAATTCGAACTGACCTTGAAAGTCGTCAGATTCAATCATTATTACCTTGTCAGGTTTTTGAAAATCTAAAATTGCCATGTCTTTATCTTCTTTTTAATTGTTTGAAAGTTGCGCGGTTTCAAAGCGTGAAGATGCTGCTAAAAAACCCTTTGGCTCTCAACCAATATTTGTTTAAATTAAATATTAATTTGTTGTGAAAATCACCTCTATTATTTAGAGTAAAGTTCAACGATTAATTGTTCCTTTATGTTTTCAGGAATCATTTCTCTTGTCGGATTTGATAAAAATTTACCTTCCATTGCTTGATTGTTCCAATCTAACCAATCGAATTTTTGATCGTTTCCGGCCAATGAGTTTGAAATAACTTCTAAGGATTTAGATTTTTCTCTTACACTAATAACATCACCTTCTTTTAAGCTGTATGATGGAATATTAACTAATCCTCCATTCACAGTAATGTGACGGTGCGAAACCAATTGTCTTGCTCCACTTCGTGTATTTGACAATCCTAATCTATAAACTGTGTTATCTAATCTCGATTCACATAGGCTTAGCAATAGTTCCCCAGTAATACCTTTCATTCTGGAAGCCTTCTTGAATAAGTTAGAAAACTGTTTTTCTAGGATACCGTAGGTATATTTTGCTTTTTGCTTTTCCAATAACTGTGTAGCATATTCAGATTGCTTACCTCTTCTTTTGTTGGCACCTTGGTGCCCTGGAGGATAATTTTTTCTTTCTAAAGCTTTATCTGGCCCAAAAATAGGCTCTCTAAATCTTCGTGCAATTTTGGACTTTGGTCCTGTGTATCTTGCCATTTCTGTTTGTTTTTTAGATCTGTGGTTAGTTCAATTTCCAACCAATGGTCTTATTTTATTTATACTTTATTAAACTCTTCTTCTTTTTGGAGGTCTACATCCATTATGAGGAATTGGAGTTACGTCAACAATCTCTGTCACTTCAATTCCATTGTTATGTAAAGTTCTGATCGCAGATTCTCTACCTGATCCAGGTCCTTTAACAAAAACCTTTACTTTTCTTAAACCTAGTTCTCTTGCTTCGTTACCACAATCTTCAGCCGCCATTTGGGCAGCATACGGTGTGTTCTTCTTAGATCCTCTGAATCCCATTTTACCGGCAGATGACCAAGAAATAACTTGACCAGTGCTAGTGGTTAATGAAATGATGATATTGTTAAATGAAGCATGTATGTGCGCATGACCTACGGCCTCTACTTTTACACTCTTCTTTTTAGCTTTGCTTGACTTTGCCATTATCTAATAAATTAATTATTTAACTGCTTTCTTTTTACCAGCAACAGTTTTCTTTCTACCTTTTCTTGTCCGTGAGTTATTCTTTGTTCTTTGACCTCTTAATGGAAGTCCAGCTCTATGACGAATACCTCTGTAGCATCCAATATCCATTAAACGTTTGATGTTTAATTGAATTTCCGAACGCAATGCACCCTCTACTTTGATTTCTTCAACAGTAGTACGAATTTTAGACAATTGATCATCATCCCAATCCTGTACTTTGATGCTTTCATCAATACCATTGTCAGCTAATATTTGTTTAGCTGTACTTGACCCTATACCAAAAATATAAGTCAACCCGATTACCCCTCTTTTATTTTTAGGTAAATCTATTCCTGCAATTCTAGCCATAATAATTAATTATCCTTGTCTTTGTTTAAATTTAGGGTTCTTTTTGTTTATTACATAAACTCTACCCTTTCGCTTCACAATCTTACAATCTTCTGATCGTTTTTTTACAGATGCTCTTACTTTCATTTCTTTATTTATTTATACCTGTAGGTAATTCGCCCCTTTGTTAAATCGTAAGGGGACATTTCTAACTTTACTTTATCTCCTGGTAAAATTTTAATGTAATGCATTCTCATTTTACCTGAAATGTGGGCAATGATTACGTGGGCATTTTCTAGCTCCACTTTAAACATAGCATTACCCAATGCTTCTAATATTACTCCGTCTTGTTCTATTGATGCTTGCTTAGCCATAATTAAATAGACATTTCGTTCATTCCTCTTCTACCTCTTATTTTTCCACCTTCCATCAAACCATCATAATGTTGGTTCATTAGATAAGTTTCAATTTGCTGAAGTGTATCCAATACAACTCCAACCATAATCAAAATAGATGTTCCACCCATAAACATTGCGAAACCATCTCCAATGCCTGCTAAGTGAGCAAATGCTGGAATAATTGCAATCAGTGCTAAGAATATAGAACCTGGCAATGTAATACGCGATACAATATCATCTATTCTATTAGCAGTATCAGTCCCCGGTTTCACTCCCGGAACAAATCCACCATTTCTTTTTAAATCATCTGCAATTTGCTTAGGATTAACTGTAATGGCCGTGTAGAAATATGTAAAAACCATAATCAACAATGCAAATACCAAATTGTATTGCCATGACCACATGTCACCTAATTTGGCTAAAAAGCCATTTGAACTTCCGCCTGCAACCATTAATGGCACAGACATAATTGCTTGCGCAAAAATAATTGGCATCACACCAGAAGCGTTTACCTTCAAGGGAATATAACTTCTTGCAGATTGCTCTGTAGCACCTCCACCAGCAACTCTTTTTGCATAGTTCACAGGAAGTCTTCTTACACCTTGTACTATGAGTACGGTTACCATTATAATGGCAAAGAACGCTATTACTTTTAAAATCTGTACATAAATGGCAGAATCAGATGTTACAAATTCCGCAATAGTTGCTTCAGGAAAACGAGCTAAAATACCTACCGTAATTAAAATTGAAATACCATTTCCAACACCATTGTCAGTAATTTTTTCACCCAGCCACATAGCAAACATTGTTCCTGCTATTAACACTAGCATAGCCATTGTCCACCACATTACTGTACCGTTCATTATTGCTCCCTCAACGTTTCCGACATACATTTTTAAATACGCAGGTCCTTGGAAAGCGCAAATAATTATAGTTAAAACACGGGTATATCCATTTATTTTTCTTCGTCCACTTTCACCATCTTTCTGCATTTTCTGTACAACAGGAACTGCCATACCTAAAAGCTGCATAATAATAGAGGCTGAAATGTAAGGCATAATTCCAAGCGCCATAATTGATGCTTTTGAAAATGCCCCTCCAGCAAACAAATCTAATAAACCAGTAATACCAGCGTTAGCTCCTGTATTTGCCTGAGCCGCCATTGCATTTTGATTAATACCTGGAAGTACTATAAAAGAACCAATTCTGTATACTAGAATTAATCCCAAAGTCAAAAGAATACGCTTACGCAGTTCTTCTGTATTCCAAATATTCTTCAATGTTTCTATAAACTTCTTCATTAAAGTTTTTTTATATCGTTTCTACTGTTCCGCCTGCTCCCTCAATCGCTGCTACTGCTGATGCTGAAAATTTGTTAGCTTTTACAGTTAATTTTGATTTTAAAGCCCCTCGCCCTAAAATCTTCACATTATCATGCTTAGATACTAGTCCGTTTTCTAATAAAATTTCAATATTAATTTCAGTTAATTTTTTACGATCAACCAATTCTTGAATCGAATCAAGGTTTACACCTTTATACTCGACTCTATTGATATTTTTGAAACCAAACTTAGGTACACGTCTTTGGAGGGGCATTTGACCACCTTCAAAACCTACCTTTTTACTATAACCAGATCTAGATTTTTGACCTTTATGACCTCTTGTAGAAGTACCACCTCTACCAGATCCTTGACCTCTACCAATTCTTTTTACGTTTTTAGTAGAACCTTCGGCTGGTGTTAAATTTGTTAAGTTCATTACCTTTTAATTTTTTTATTTAACGATTTCAACTAAGTGGCTAAGTTTTGCAACCATACCCATAACTTGAGGAGAATCTTCTTTTTCTATTACCTGATTTAATCTTTTAAAGCCTAAAGCCACTAATGTTGCTTTCTGTCTTTTTGGACGATTAATCGCACTTTTTACTTGCTTAATTTTTATAGTTGCCATTTTGTTGCTAATTATCCGTTAAACACTTTATTTAAATCAACTCCTCTATCTTTAGCTACTGCCACTGCATCTCTCAAATTTTCAAGCGCATCAAAAGTTGCTTTAACAACATTATGAGGATTTGAAGACCCTTGAGACTTTGCCAATACGTTTGTAATACCAGCACTTTCTAATACCGCTCTCATTGAACCACCGGCAATAACACCAGTACCTTCAGAAGCAGGTTTAAGCATCACTCGTGCTCCAGAAAACTTTCCTAATTGAAAGTGAGGAACAGTACCCTTAATAATTGGTACTCTTACTAAGTTTTTCTTTGCATCATCAACACCTTTAGAAATGGCATCAACAACTTCTTTAGCTTTTCCTAAACCATGACCAACAATCCCATTTTCATCACCAACTACAACAATTGCAGAGAATGAGAAAGTACGACCACCTTTAGTAACTTTAGTTACACGATTTAAGGCTACTAATTTATCTTTCAATTCTACTTCAGTAGATCTTAATTTGTTTCTTTTCATTTCTTCTTCTTAAAAAATTAACCCTCCTTCTCTAGCACCTTCTGCTAAAGCTTTCACTCGTCCATGGTATTGGTAACTATTTCTATCAAAAACTACAGTTTTAACTCCGGCTTTTAATGCTTTTTCAGCAACTGCCTTTCCAACGATTGTAGCTTGTTCTGACTTGTTTTTACCTTCTACCTCTTTCACTTTATAAGATGAAGCAGAAACCAATGTAGTTCCCTTTTCGTCATCAATAATTTGTGCGTAAATTTGTTTATTTGATCTAAACACGCTCAATCTAGGACGCTCAGAACTTCCGAAAATATTCTTTCGGACTCTTCTTTTAATCTTGTTTCTTTTATCAATTTTACTTAATGACATCTTTCTTTTTTATTTTGCTGCAGATTTACCTGCTTTTCTTCTAATAAACTCATCACTGTAACGAATTCCTTTACCTTTATATGGCTCCGGTTTTCTGTACGATCTGATTTTTGCGGCTACTTGCCCTACTAACTGCTTGTCGTGAGACTCTAAAGTAACAACTGGCGGTTTACCTTTTTCGGTTACTGCAGTTACCTTTACTTCAGGAGCAATACTAAAGTGAATTGGATGAGAATAACCAACAACAATCTCTAAATTTTGACCGTTTGCTGTTGCTCTATAACCAACACCATGAAATTCTAGCACTTTCTTAAATCCATCACTTACACCTTCGATCATATTAGCAATTAATGCTCGATACAAACCGTGTTTAGCTCTCACATCTTTGTGCTCAGATGATCTCTCCAAAGAAATAACACCTTCTTCAATTTTTATTTGAACTCCCTCTAAATCGAATTCTTGAGTTAATTCTCCTTTCTTTCCTTTTACAGTAATTAAATTGCCTTCAACTTTAAAGTCAACGCCGTCTTTTAATGTAATTGGATTGTTTCCTATTCTAGACATAATTTTCTTTTACTTTTAATATACGTAGCAAATAATTTCGCCACCCACATTTAAATTTCTAGCTTCTTTATCTGTAATAATTCCTTTAGAAGTTGAAATTACAGCAATTCCCAGTCCGTTTAATACTCTTGGTAACTCTCCGGCACCACAATATTTTCTTAAACCTGGAGTACTAATTCTCTCAATTCTTCTAATCGAAGGTTCTTTATCGTTTGTATATTTAAGTGCAATTTTGATGGTTCCCTGAGGACCTGAATTATCAACTTTGTGACTTAAGATATATCCTTTGTCTTCCAAGATTCTAGTAATGCTTTGTTTCATTTTAGAATTTGGGATTTCAACTACTTTATGACCTGCACTTTGTGCATTTCTAATTCTAGTTAAATAATCAGCTATTGGATCTGTATACATTTCTGTTCGCTTTTTTTATTAATTACCAACTTGCCTTAGTTACACCTGGTATTTTACCAGCTAAAGCCATTTCTCTGAATGTAACCCTAGAAATACCGAATTGTCTCATATAACCTCTTGGTCTTCCTGTTAACATACATCTATTATGAACTCTAATTTTCATTGAGTTCTTAGGTAATTTTTGTAAAGCCATCATAGCATCCCAATCACCTTCATTTGCAGCTTTTCTTAAAGCATCTCTTTTTTCAGCATGTTGAGCAGCAAGCTTAATTCGCTTTACTTCTCTCGCTTTCATTGATTCCTTAGCCATATCTTATTTTTTTGTGAATGGAAAACCGAACTCATCAAAAAGCGCTTTTGCTTCTTCATCTGAAGATGTAGATGTCACAAATGTGATGTCCATTCCGAATATTTTGTTTACTTTATCTATATCAATTTCTGGAAAGATGATATGCTCTTTAATTCCCATGTTAAAGTTTCCTTTACCATCAAAACCTTTGGCATTTACACCTTTAAAATCTCTCGTTCTTGGAAGAGAAACCGAAATGAAACGATCTAAAAAATCGTACATTCTGTCACCTCTAAGCGTTACTTTGACACCTACTGGCATTCCTTTTCTCAACTTGAAGTTTGAAATGTCCTTTTTAGAATTTGTCACTACAGCTTTTTGACCAGCTATAAGAGACATATCATTAACTGCAGACTCCACCAATTTCTTATCAGATGTAGCAGCACCAATTCCTTGACTCAAAACAATTTTTTCTAATTTTGGAGTCCTCATATTAGACTTAAATCCAAACTTACTTTTTAAACCCTCAGCGATTTCGCTTTGGTATTTTTCTTTTAATCTTGGTGTATAACTCATGACTTAATTACCTCCCCTGATTTTTTAGAATATCTTACTAATTTCCCGTTATCGTCTGCTTTTCTACCAGTTTTTGTAGCAATTCCATCAACAACTAACATAACGTTAGATGCATGAATGCCGGCTGGTGATTCCACAATTCCTCCCTGAGGATTTGCAGCGCTAGGCTTAACATGTTTTTTGATCATGTTTGCGCCATCAACAATAACACGGTTCTTCTTTCTGTCGATAGAAAGAATTGCTCCCTCGCTACCTTTTGAAGTTCCTGCAATTACTTTAACAGTATCTCCAATTTTTACGTGTAATTTCTTTTGCATTTTACTTTGTTTTTAAAGTACTTCTGGTGCTAATGAAACGATTTTCATAAACTGCTTGTCTCTTAACTCTCTGGCAACAGGTCCGAAAATACGCGTCCCTCTCATTTCTCCAGTAGCGTTCAAAAGAACAACTGCATTGTCATCAAATCGAATATAAGAACCATCTTGTCTTCTTACTTCTTTTTTTACTCTTACTATTACTGCTTTGGCAACTTGACCCTTTTTAATGTTGCCAGCTGGTATAGCGCTTTTTACTGTTACAACAATTTTATCTCCTACAGAAGCATATCTTCTTTTGGTACCGCCTAAAACGCGAATACACAAAACTTCTTTTGCTCCGGAGTTATCTGCTACAGCTAATCTACTTTCCTGTTGAATCATTGTATCTAATTATTTTGCTCTCTCAACAATTTCTATTAACCTCCAACACTTATTTTTACTAAGTGGTCGAGTTTCCATTATACGAACGGTGTCACCTACGTTACACTCATTTTTTTCGTCGTGGGCGACAAATTTAGAAGTTTTTTTTACAAACTTACCATACATGGCATGTTTTACTTTACGTTCAACAGAAATCACGATTGATTTTTCCATTTTGTTGCTTGTAACAACTCCTATTCGCTCTTTTCTTAATTTTCTATTTTCCATTACTAGAAAGTTTAGTTTTTATTGAAAAATTAAGCCTCAAGCTCTTTTTTTCGTAATTGTGTTTTTAATCGAGCTATTTCTTTACGTCCCGATCGGATTACTAACGGGTTCTCTAATTGTGAAACCTTGTGAGAAAGTATTAATTTCTCTTGTTTCGCCTCTAACTCGTCTATTCTTTCGATTAAATCATTAACCGACAAATCTTTTAATTCTACAGCTTTCATGGTTTCAATTTTTACTCAACATAATCTTTTCTCACCACAAACTTGCATCTCAACGGTAGCTTTTGAGCTGCCAATCGCATTGCTTCTTGTGCTGTTTCTCTATTCACTCCTTCGCACTCGAAAAGGATTCTTCCTGGACGGATCACAGCTACCCAATGACTTGGAGCACCTTTACCTTTACCCATTCTTACTTCAGCTGGCTTAGCTGTTATTGGTTTGTCTGGAAATACTCTAATCCACACTTTTCCTTGTCTTTTCATATAACGAGTTACCGCAATACGCGAAGCTTCTATATTTCTAGATGTAAGCCATCCAGCATCTACTGATTTTAATCCAAAATCTCCGAAAGCAATTTGGCTTCCTCTGTGAGCAAGTCCGGTATTTCTACCTTTCATTGCTTTTCTGAATTTAGTTCTTTTAGGTTGTAACATAATTGTTGGCCTTTATAAATTCTTACTTTTTCTTTCTTCTACTAAATTTCCCTTGTCCACCACCTGCAGCACCTTTCTTTTGCTGTAGACCGATATTTGGAGACAAGTCTCTTTTTCCGTACACTTCACCTTTACAAATCCATACTTTGATACCAATTCGTCCGTATGTTGTATGCGCTTCAGCTAAAGCATAATCAATTTCTGCTCTAAATGTATGCAAAGGTGTTCTTCCTTCTTTATACATTTCAGAACGCGCCATTTCAGCACCATTCAAACGACCACTGATTTTTATTTTTACACCTTCAGCACCCATTCTCATTGTAGAGGCGATAGACATCTTAATAGCTCTACGGAAAGAAATTCTTCCTTCTATTTGTCTAGCCACACCATCTGCAACTAATTGTGCATCAAGCTCAGGTCTTTTAATTTCGAAGATGTTAATTTGGACTTCTTTCCCAGTTAATTTTTTTAACTCTTCTTTAAGTTTATCAACCTCTTTTCCACCTTTACCGATAATTACACCCGGACGTGCCGTGTTAATTGTAACAGTTACTAACTTAATAGTACGTTCAATAATGATCTTTGAGATGCTTGCTTTTGTTAAACGAGCTAACAAGTATTTTCTGATCTTGTCGTCTTCAACAAGTTTTGCAGAATAATCATTTCCTCCGTACCAATTAGATTCCCATCCTTGAATGATACCTAATCTGTTTCCTATTGGATTTGTTTTTTGTCCCATTCGATATTAATTTAAACTATCTACTATTAGTGTAGTGTGGTTTGACCTTTTTCTAATTCTATGTGCTCTACCTTGTGGTGCAGGTTGAATTCTCTTCAACATTCCTGCGTGATCAACTCTTACCATTGACACCACTAAAGTTTCGTCTTCTAAACTTTTATCTTCGTTCTTAGCCTCCCAGTTTGCTATAGCAGAACGTAACAATGTTGATAAACGTTTTGCAGCATCCTTTGGATTATGCTGAAGAATATTTAAAGCTTTGTTTACTTCTACTCCTCTAACAAGATCAGCTACTAATCTCATTTTTCTTGCAGAAATAGGACAATCGTTCAATTTTGCAATTGCAACTTTTGCTTTTTCCGCTTTTAGCTTCTCAGCTTTTTCTCTTTTTCTAGCCCCCATTTTATTTTCTTTTTAGACTATTTTACTTCTTTTTCTTCTTGTCAGCATGACCTCTGAACGTTCTCGTTGGAGAAAATTCACCTAACTTATGTCCTACCATGTTTTCAGTTACAAATACTGGAATAAATTTGTTTCCATTATGAACTGCCACAGTAATACCAATAAAGTCTGGAGTAATAGTTGATGCTCTCGACCAAGTTTTTATAACTGTCTTTCTTTGTGATCCAGCTTGCTCTTCAACTTTTTGTTGTAGTTTATAGTGGACAAAAGGTGGTTTTTTTAACGATCTACTCATAACCTATTACTTTTTTCTCTTTTCAACGATATACTTATTAGAATACTTCTTTTTAGATCTAGTCTTATATCCTTTAGCAGGAATTCCGTTTCTAGATCTTGGATGACCTCCTGAAGACTTACCTTCACCACCACCCATTGGATGATCAACTGGGTTCATTACAACACCTCTAACACGAGGTCTTCTACCTTTCCATCTGCTTCGCCCTGCTTTACCAGAACGAGTTAACATATGCTCTGAATTAGAAACCGAACCGATAGTAGCTAAACAAGTTGCTAAAATCATTCTAGTTTCACCAGAAGGTAATTTAATTGTAACATACTTACCATCTTTTGCATTTAACTGAGCGTATGCTCCAGCACTTCGTGCAATTGATGCTCCACCACCTGGGTTAAACTCAATGTTGTGGATTATAGTACCCAAAGGAATCTCTCCTAAAGGAAGCGCGTTACCAATTTCTGGAGCTGATCCAGGACCAGATACAATTACTTCATCAACCTTTAGGCCTTCTGGAGCAATGATATATCTTTTCTCACCATCTGCGTAATATAATAAAGCTATTAGTGCAGTTCTGTTTGGATCGTACTCTATTGATTTGACAGTGGCAGGAATTCCTGCTTTTTCACGTGTAAAATCTACAATTCTATATTTCTTTTTGTGACCACCACCAATGTAGCGCATAGTCATCTTTCCTGTATTATTTCTACCACCACTTCTTGTTTTGGTAGCTAACAATGATTTTTCTGGAACTGAGGCAGTAATAGTTGAATTTTCATTCGCTATTTTGTGTCTCTGACCCGGAGTCATTGGTTTTAATTTTCTAACACCCATTTCTTAGCTATTAAATGTTATCGTATAAATCGATTGTTTCACCTTCAGCAACTGTTACAATTGCCTTTTTCCAAATTGAATTACGTTGTTCTGCAATTCCTCGAGCTGTGTACTTTCTCTTGGCTTTACCTCCACCGTATCTCATGGTTCTTACAGCTTCAATTGAAACGCCATATAACTCTTCAACAGCAGCTTTTATTTGTAGTTTGTTCGCTCTGTGGTCAACCACAAAAGAGAATCTATTATTGTTTTCGCTATCGATTGTAGCTTTTTCTGTTAACAAAGGTCTTTTAATTATTCCGCTCATTACAGTTAGTTTAAAATGTTATTAATCGTTTCAAAAGAACCTTCAGAAATAACTACTTTATTAGCATTTAGGATGTCAAAAGTGTTTAGCTCTTGAGCAGGTACAACTTTCAATCCAGTAATATTTCTTGCTGCTAAGTGAACATTTGCATTGTTCCCGTTAGTTACAAATAATACTTTTTCAAAAGACAAGTTTAAGCTTGACATTAATGCTACAAAATCCTTAGTTCTTGGTGCATCAAAGTTTATATCTTCCAATGCAACAATTGCATTTTCTTTTACTTTATACGTTAAAGCTGACTTACGAGCCAATGCTTTTACTTTTCTGTTTAATTTAAATCCGTAGTTTCTTGGACGTGGGCCAAAAATACGACCACCACCTCTAAAAATAGGAGATTTAATACTACCAGCACGGGCAGTACCTGTACCTTTTTGCTTCTTAATTTTTCTGGTACTTCCAGCAATATCAGCTCTTTCCTTAGACTTGTGAGTTCCTTGTCTTTTTCTGGCAAGAATTTGCTTTACATCTAGGTAAATCGCATGATCGTTTGGCTCAATTCCAAAAATTGTGTCAGAAAGCTTCACTGCTTTTGCAGTTTCTTTCCCTTTTGTATTTACAACTTTCAATTCCATCTTACTTCTCAATTATTACGAATGAACCTTTAGCACCAGGAATAGATCCTTTTACCATTAGCATATTCTTATCAGTTAATACTTTAAGAACTTGTAGGTTTTCTTGCATTACTCTCACATTACCCATTTGACCAGCCATTCTCATTCCTTTGAATACTCTAGCAGGGTATGAAGCAGCACCAATAGAACCAGGGGCTCTTAACCGGTTATGCTGTCCGTGCGTTGCTTGACCAACACCTCCAAATCCGTGTCTTTTTACAACACCTTGGAAACCTTTACCTTTTGACGTCCCGACAACAGAAACAAATGTTCCCTCTTCAAAAATGTCAACTTTAATTTCATCACCTAACTTTGCGTCTTCGAATCCATTAAACTCCACTAATTTTCTCTTAGGTGCAGTTTTGGCTTTTTTAAAGTGCCCAGCCATTGCACTTGGAGTGTTCTTTTCTTTCTTATCTCCAAATCCGAGTTGAACCGCTGTATAGCCGTCCTTCTCTTCGGTTTTAACTTGTGTAACAACACAAGGCCCAACTTCTATCAACGTGCATGGCGTTGCCTTGCCCTCGGCACTGTAGATGCTAGTCATACCGATTTTCTTTCCTATTAATCCTGGCATTCTTTATCTATTTATATTAAACTTTAATCTCAACGTTTACCCCACTTGGTAACTCTAACTTCATTAACGCATCAACAGTTTTTGATGATGAGCTGTAAATGTCAAGTAATCTTTTATAAGAACATAATTTAAATTGCTCTCTAGCTTTCTTGTTCACGTGAGGTGATTTCAAAACAGTGTAAATTCTTTTGTTTGTTGGCAAAGGAATTGGACCATTTACAATAGCACCTGTTGCTTTTACAGCTTTTACGATTTTCTCAGCAGACTTATCAACTAAGTTGAAGTCATATGATTTTAATTTTATTCTAATCTTCTGGCTCATTCTGTGACCTTATATAATTATTACTTTCCTTTAGATTTTGCAATTACTTCTTCAGCAATATTTCTTGGTGTTTCTGAATATGTAGAAAACTCCATTGTTGAAGTTGCTCTACCAGAAGACATAGTTCTTAATGCAGTAACATATCCGAACATTTCTGACAATGGAACTTTTGCATTAATAATTTTAGCTCCGTTTCTATCACCCATACCTTCCATTTGTCCTCTTCTTCTATTCAAATCGGCTACTATATCACCCATGTTTTCCTCAGGTGTTACAATCTCTAACTTCATGATAGGTTCTAACAATACTGGCTTCGCTTGTGGCATTGCATTTCTGTAAGCCATTTTTGCACATACTTCAAAAGATAATGCATCAGAATCAACTGCGTGGAAAGATCCATCAACTAATTCTACTTTTAAGCTATCAACAGGGTAACCTGCCAATACACCATTCTTCATTGCTTCTTTGAAACCTTTTTCAACAGATGGTACAAATTCTCTAGGAACATTACCACCTTTAATGCTGTTGATAAATTCTAATCCTGTTTTTTCTGGATCATCTTGAGTTGATACATTCACAACAATATCGGCAAATTTACCTCTACCACCAGATTGCTTCTTGTATGTTTCTCTGAATTTGTCTACGCTTCCGTTTACTTGTTCTTTGTATGATACTTGTGGTTGTCCTTCGTTAACCTCAACATTAAATTCTCTTCGTAAACGATCAATTAAAATTTCAAGGTGAAGCTCACCCATTCCTGAAATAATTGTTTGACCAGAATCTTCATCAGTTCTAACTTGGAAAGTTGGATCCTCTTCAGATAACTTTCCTAATCCTATCCCTAATTTATCAACATCAGCTTGAGTTTTTGGCTCAATTGAAATACCGATAACTGGATCAGGGAAAGTCATGGATTCAAGAACAATTGGGTTCTTTTCCTCACATAGTGTATCACCTGTTCTAATATCTTTAAATCCAACACCAGCTCCAATATCACCAGCCTCAATCATATCAATTGCGTTCTGCTTGTTAGAGTGCATTTGGAAAATTCTCGAAATACGTTCCTTTTTCTGCGTTCTTGGGTTGTACACATAAGATCCTGCTGGAATCTTACCTGAGTACATTCTAAAGAAACATAACCTACCAACAAACGGATCAGTTGCAATTTTAAATGCTAAAGCTGCAATTGGCGCCTCTGGATTTGGTTCTCTGGTTACAACCTCATCAGTATCAGGATTTGTTCCTTCAATTGCCTCTGTATCATATGGAGATGGTAAGAATGCCATAACAGCATCTAGCATTGTTTGAACACCTTTATTTTTAAAAGCAGACCCACACATTACTGGCTGAATAGACATGTCGATTGTTGACTTTCTAATCGCCTCAAACATTTCTTCTTTTGTAATTGAATCTGCATCTTCGAAGAATTTCTCCATTAATGCTTCATCAGATTCAGCAACCGCTTCGATTAATTTATCTCTCCACTCTTGTGCTTCATCAACTAATTCAGCAGGAATTTCTCCCTCTTCATAAGTCATTCCTTTATCTTCAGAATTCCATCTGATTGATTTCATTGTAATTAAATCAACCACACCTTCAAACTCATCTTCAGCTCCGATTGGGATTTGTAAAGGAATTGGATTTCCTCCAAGTCTTTCTCTCACTTCAGTTACACACTTCATGAAATCTGCACCAGCTCTGTCCATTTTATTAACGAAACATAATCTTGGTACTCTGTACTTGTCAGCTTGTCTCCAAACCGTTTCAGATTGTGGCTCAACACCAGAAGCAGCACAAATTAATGCAACTGCACCATCTAAAACTCTTAATGAACGCTCAACCTCAACTGTAAAGTCAACGTGACCAGGCGTATCAATAATATTAATTCTATAGTCTTTAGTACTGTCAACTGGTTTTCCCTGAACTGTTGGGTACTTCCAAAAACAAGTAGTAGCAGCAGAAGTAATTGTAATCCCTCTTTCTTGCTCTTGCTCCATCCAATCCATTGTTGCAGCACCATCATGTACTTCACCAATTTTGTGACTTACTCCTGTATAGTAAAGGATACGCTCTGTAGTTGTAGTTTTACCTGCATCCACGTGGGCCATAATCCCAATATTTCTAGTAAATGTTAAATCTCTTTTCTTAGCCATTTTGTATTGTATTCTTATTAGACTCTAAAATGTGAAAAAGCTTTATTAGCTTCTGCCATTCTGTGAACATCTTCTTTTTTCTTGTATGCCGCTCCTTCTTCTTTAGATCCAGCAATGATTTCAAAAGCTAATCTTTGTGCCATTGATTTTTCATTTCTTTTTCTAGCGTAGCTAATCATCCAAGTCATTGCTAAAGACTGCTTTCTTGCATCTCTAACTGGTGTAGGAATTTGGTAAGTAGCACCACCAACTCTTCTACTTTTCACTTCAACACCTGGCGTTACATTGTGCAATGCTTTTTTCCAAACGTCTAATGAAGACTCCTCTTCACCTACTTTTTCTTGAATAATATCTAAAGCATCATAAAAAATCTTATATGCTACACTTTTCTTACCGTGCATCATTAAATTATTCACAAACTTTGTTACCACTACCTCGTTATACTTTGAATCTGGTAGAATGGCGTGTTTTTTGGCTTTTCTTCTTCTCATCTTACTTTAGATTGACTTATTTCTTTTTAGGACGTTTTGCTCCGTACTTCGATCTTCTTTGTAATCTACCTTCAACACCTGACGTATCAAGAGCTCCTCTTACTACGTGATATCTTACACCTGGTAAATCTTTAACTCTACCACCTCTTACTAACACAATAGAGTGTTCTTGTAAGTTGTGACCTTCACCACCGATATAGGCATTCACCTCTTTACCGTTAGTTAATCTAACTCTGGCTACTTTTCTCATAGCTGAGTTAGGTTTTTTAGGTGTAGTTGTATAAACTCTTACACAAACACCTCTTTTTTGCGGGCAAGATTCTAACGCAGCAGACTTACTCGTCTTTACTTGCGCAGTTCTCCCTTTTCTCACTAATTGCTGAATAGTTGGCATATTTAACTATCTATTTTATCTTAATTATATACAATACAAATTATTCCAAATTCGTCAAAATTCGGAGTGCAAAGGTATCTATTTTTTTTTATTATCCAACTTTTGAGAATCTTTTTTTCGATTTTTTTCACATGTTGGTGTTGAAAATGAAAATGCATAGAAAAAAAGCTGTATTCTTTAAAGAATTAGAGTGCAAAAATAAGCGATTTGAATGTGCTTTTTCAATATAAATTGACAAATATAAACACTACTTTTGTTTTATGAATTATTTGGAGACCTTGAACCCCGCCCAACTTGAAGCAACAAAAAATATAAATGGACCAACTATGGTTATTGCTGGTGCTGGATCTGGGAAAACTAGGGTTTTGACATATAGGATTGCTTATTTAATGCAACAAGGTGTTGACCCATTCAATATACTGTCGCTGACTTTCACCAATAAAGCAGCCAAAGAAATGAAAGAGAGAATTGGATCCATCATAGGTGATTCCGACTCAAGGAATATTACAATGGGAACCTTTCACTCTGTTTTTGCCAGAATACTCCGTCACCACTCCGATAAATTAGGTTATCCTTCTAATTTTACAATTTACGATACGCAAGATCAGAGAAGCTTATTACGCACGATCATTAAAGAACTGAAATTAGACGACAAAGTGTACAAGCCGGCAATGGTATCTGGAAGAATTTCTTCAGCCAAAAATAACTTAATATCAGCTGTTGCTTATGAAACCAATTCTGATATTATTGGGGAAGATCGTCAGAGTGGGAGACCTAGATTGTTTGAGATTTACAAAGCTTATGAAAAACGGTGCTTTTTAGCTGGTGCTATGGATTTTGATGATTTGCTTTTCAAAACAAATGTTTTGTTAAGAGATTTTCCTGACGTACTTCACTTCTATCAACACCGATTTAAATATATATTAGTAGATGAGTATCAGGATACCAATTATTCACAGTACTTATTAGTTAAAAAATTGGCGGCAGTATTCCAAAATATTTGCGTTGTTGGAGATGATGCGCAGAGTATTTACTCATTTAGAGGTGCCAATATTCAAAACATATTAAACTTTAAAACTGATTACCCCGATTATAAATTATTTAAGTTAGAGCAGAACTACAGAAGTTCTCAGAACATTGTAAAAGCTGCCAATAGCGTGATTGCCAAAAATAAAGACCAAATTCAAAAGGATGTTTGGACCAGCAACGACGTTGGGCGAAAAATAAAAGTCATTAGAACACTTACCGATAATGAAGAAGGTAAACTAGTTGCTCAGCAAATTTTTGAAACAAAACAAAATGAAAGTGCAAAGAATTCTGATTTTGCTATCCTTTACAGAACCAATGCCCAGTCGAGATCGTTTGAAGAGGCTTTAAGAAAACACGGCTTACCTTATAAAATATACGGAGGTCTTTCATTTTACCAAAGAAAAGAAATAAAAGACATATTGGGGTATTACAGATTAACAGCCAATCATCAAGACGAAGAAGCTTTTAAACGCATTATTAATTACCCAAAACGAGGAATTGGAAATACAACCATAGAAAAAATAGTTGTTGCTGCAGGACATTACGGTGTATCTTTATGGGACATTGTAGCCGATCCTGTGAAATATCCAACAGAAATTGCGAGTGGAACAAGAACAAAGCTGAATCAATTTGTAACGCATATTAAAAGCTTTGCGGTTGACTTAGAGAAAAAAGATGCCTATACCCTAGCGCAGCATATTGCAGTTACCTCAGGAATATTAAAAGATCTTTATGCAGATAAATCACCCGAAGGCGTATCGCGTTATGAAAACATTCAAGCCTTGCTATCGGGTATTAAGGAATTTACAGCAGGTGTAGCGGAAGGTGAAACTGCTTTTTTAAGTGACTTTATGGTTGATGTTGCCTTACTTACTGATGCTGATAATGAAAAAGATGAAGATAAGGACAAAGTTTCTTTAATGACCATTCATGCTTCAAAAGGATTAGAGTTTCCTTATGTTAATGTTGTAGGCTTGGAGGAGAATTTATTTCCGTCACAAATGGCTTTGAATTCACGAACAGAACTTGAGGAAGAAAGACGATTATTTTATGTAGCTATAACAAGGGCAGAAAAAGATTGTACACTTTCTTTTGCAACAAGCAGATATCGCTGGGGCAATTTAATCACCAGCGAAGCCAGTCGTTTTATAGAAGAAATAGACCCTCAATTTCTTGAAATCTCGACTCCATACAAAAGCGGAGGAAGGTCTTTAAACCAAACAAATTTGATAAATAAAACGGTTGGCAGAATTCCGGCCAACACAGCTCCTAAACGTAGGTTAACAAAACTCAGTGAAACGGCGAATGCAAAAAAAGGGACTACAGCCGATTCCTTAGACTTAAAAGTTGGATACAATGTCAAACATGAACGTTTTGGAAAAGGTAAAATTGTAGCACTTGAAGGAAAGCCTGCCAGCAAGGCTACTGTCTTTTTTCCGAAAGTTGGAAACAAGCAGCTATTGTTGAAGTTTGCTAAATTGGAGGTGTTGTAGGCTTAGCAATTACTTTAAAATATTAATTGGGTATACAAACTTTAAATAGCAACCATTTCCGGTAGTTTTATTGCGCATACTTGTACCTCCAAATCCATAAAAGAGCGTGTACGAATTCAATACTGCCCTTCCATCATTAAATTGGTAGTGAAAGCTTATGTAAAACTTTTCATCTGGGGCTCTTAATCTAACACCAACGTTTGCTTGTAAGTAGTAGAGCCTATTTTGCAAAGTAGAATGGCGATAAGAAACAGAATAAACAGTGAAAAAACTTGCATATTCATTATTCCTGTCGACTAAAAATGTATTAGAAGGATCAATAGTATTGTCATATTTCTCCTTAAACAAGTAATTAAATGTTAAACCAAACATAGCATCAATACCAAACTTATTAGGTTCTTTTGGAATTGGTGAAAAATAAATGTTAAGTGGAATTCTATGTACTAGCAATTTCGACGTAAAAGTGGCTTCGTTATCAAATTTGTCTGAATATTTATATTCATAATCATCAGTTATTTCATAGGTGTAGACATTATTTAATTGAATATTCGTTTTAGTTTTCATAAAATCATTGAATACATACCCTAGACTAAAAGACAATCGTTTTGTAGAAAAAATCAAATCAGCTCCAAATACTAACGGGTTTATATGCCTGACCTGCAGGAGTTCTCCATTAAAATTCTCACTAGTTATTGGACTGTTGTTCACGCCTGCTTGATCGCCAAACTTTACAGCATAAAACGGCGTTATTTGCAATCTTTGACTGAACACTGTTGTATACGTGAACAAAAAAAACAATATTAAACCTCTGTTTAGCATTACCTAAATATACCAAATAAAATAAAGAACAATTGCGCTTATTATTCAGAATATAAATACAAACTGAATGACTTTACAATAAATAAGGTAACTTTGTATTGAATTTTGGTTTCAGACAATTTTTTAAACCGTCAGAATTAAAATGGGAATCGGGTGAAAATCCTGAACTGTTCCCGCAGCTGTAAGCTTCAAAATTCTTTTATCATCCGCCACTGCCTTGTTCTAATCAAGATGGGAAGGCGATAAAAGAAAAGAAGTGAGTCAGAAGACCTGCCAAATTCAAAAACAAAGCTTTCGGGATAAAAGCATGGTTTTAGGATGGGTTATGGCTCTTTGGCTTTACCTAGACTTCTACTTTGATTTTATTCTTTTTATTAATCGTGCACAAAAAACTAAAACGCACACAGTAATTAGAAGAATGAAAAAACAATTTTTAACAGTATTTATTGCAGGACTTACTTTTTCAAGTTTTGCACAATTAGTCGACTTTGAAACGCCTTTAAATTTTTCTGACACAGCCTGGTTTGGGCAAGACCAAGTAATTGATGGTGACACCAATTTTGTATCGGGAGCATTGGAATTTGAGACCAATTATAATGCTACATGGCAATCATTTTCTGGCTGGGGTTACTCTAATAGCACTGACATCACAACTCCTGGATTTGGAAATCAGTTTAGTACAATTACGGGAGGTGGCGCACAAAATTCAGATCAGTTTGGCATCTGCTATACTAGTGGAAATACTAGAGCATTCAGCAAAACTGGAGTGCCACTTATTATTGAAGGAGGTTATTTTTCCAATACAACCTATGCTTACCTGTCAATGCAAGATGGAGATATGTTTACTAAAAAATTCGGCGATTCAACCAATGCAGATGGCGTTTTAGATGGCACTAATGGAGAAGATTGGTTTAGACTTACTATTTATGGATTAGACATAGACTCTAACAGAACTGGGGATAGTGTTAATTTTTATTTAGCGGATTTTAGATTTTCCGATAATTCAATGGACTATATAATTGACACATGGGAATATGTTGAATTAGGTGATTTAGGTCCTGTTATGGGACTTGACTTTGAGTTAACATCATCAGACGAAGGGATGTGGGGCATGAATACACCAGCGTACTTTGCAATGGATAATTTAGAAGGCAAACCACTTTCTGTGGGTAAAAACTCGAGCAGCGAATTTGCTATTTATCCTAATCCATCTGAGAATCTTGTTACGATTTCAGCTACCGAAAAGTCTGATCTTAGAATTATAGACTTAGCCGGTAGAATCGTTTATTCTCAGAATAGTATGATAGGACAAACATCAGTATCTCTTGAAAACTTGAATTCTGGAATTTACATTGTTCAAATAAATTCTAATGGAAACACAAGATCTAGAAAGTTAGTTAAAAAATAGGTGATGAAAACAGTACTTCTAGCAGTTTCAATAATTGGCACTTTCCATATGGGAAGGTGTCAATTTGGTGACACGCTGGAAGTAGTTACCGTATTTAGTAAAAATGATTCTGTGATTAAAATGGCTTCGTTAACCGCTTCTATCCCCTATTATCAATTGAATCAATTTGTATTGCAACATATGGGTGTTGTGGATATCGGCGAAGCCTTGAAGCATATTCCGGGTGCCAATATAAAGGACTATGGCGGTGTTGGAGGCTTAAAAACTATTAATTACCGTAGTTTAGGAAGTGCGCATACTGGTATTGAACAGGACGGTTTAACGTTAACCGACCAACAAACTGGCACCGTTAACCTAGGTAATAATGCCATATTTGGTATTGAATCAATGGACATGAGCTCAGGACAAGTGCAGCACCAAAATGCTTTTGCCTCCGCTTTTTTAAAAGCCAATATGATATCGGTTTTCAATACCATTTCGGAGGCTTCTGATGAGCGAACCATCATCAAAACCCAGTCGGAATTTTTAACGATAAATGCCCTTCAAAATGGTTTACTAGTCAAACAAAAAATTGGCAAACGCATTACCGTTGGTGGACAAGGTTCGTACCGATTTGGCAGTGGAATTTATGATTATTCGGTAGCTAATGGACAAAGCACGGTAAATGGAAAACGATCGGCTATTGATTTAGATCAAAAACAGTTGCGTGCCGCCATCCGTTACGATCATGGTCAACTAAGCATAGTTTTGTTAGGTAATCATCAATCATCTGACCAGAATTTACCTGGGGCTGTGGTATTCTACAATCCTAACAGTAAAGAGACTTTAACTACTGACAATAACGAAGGCGTTTTTAAAATAAAATATCAAACTCAAAAACAATCCTTTGCAGGCCATGGCTTTATTCAAAATGCTAGCACCAATTACTTTCAAGACTTTGTATTAAATAGCCAAGGATTCATAGAGAATAACTATCAGCAATTTCAGAAAGGGGGTGGTGTGATGTACCATTATCATCTGGGTTCTTTGGGTCAGTCTGTTTTTGTTGGCGCTGACTTTATTCAGTCTGAATTGGAGGGAAGCCAATACAGTTCAACCCCAGTTCGACAAAGTATCAATTCAGTACTAGGGATAACCAAATGGCTTGGGAAGTTTAAAGTTCAAGGAAATATCACCCATCAACAAATTAATGATATCAGTATCGAAAATACAGAAAATTTCAGTCATTTTTCTCCGTTTCTATCAGTAGGAATTGCTCCGTTTAAAACCAGAGATTTTAGAATTCGAACTTTTTACAAAAATGCTTTCCGAATGCCAAGTTTTAATGATTTGTATTACAGATCGATCGGTAATATTGATTTGTTGCCTGAAAATGCCACCCTTTTAAACATTGGCTTCACTTATAAAAAGGAAATAAAAGCAATTAATATAGAATCTACAATTGACTTTTACCAAAACAGAGTCGACAATAAAATCATAGCCATCCCTACAAAGAATCTCTTTAATTGGAGCATGCAGAATATTGGGCAAACGCAAGGCAGGGGTATTGACTTAAGTCTACTTTTAACACAGTCTTTTCTAAAATCAAAACTTGTACTATCTACCAATCAATCTATCAACAGAAGTATAGATATTACAAGCAGAGACGGCTTTACTTATGGTCATCAACTGCCCTACACTCCGCTCTATTTTGCCTCGTATCACCTCAACTTTCAAAATAAATATTTTACATCTGCCGTCAATCTTTTACATTCGGGAAGCAGATATGTATTAACCGAAAATATTGCACATAATTACCTTGAGGGTTTTATTGATTTTGGGATTAATATTTCACATCAATTTAAATTTAAAAAAGGCCAATCGGTAATAGGAAAAGTACAAGCCAATAATGTATTGGATAGAAATTATCAAGTTGTACGAAGCTTTCCAATGCCAGGTCGGCATTATGTATTCACACTTCAATACCAATTCCAACAATGAGACAGTTACTAAGTTTATTGGTTGTTATTACTGTTTTAGGAGGTTGTAAAAAACCACCAGTGGAGCTTACAGTAACCTCTGACTTTGTGAATGGCTTTTTTGCCTTAAACGAGGGGCTATTTCAGCAAAATAATGCCAGTCTTTCTTTTTATAGCCTAGCTACTCAAAAAATGCACCACTCGGTTTTTAGCAGCATTAATGGCCGCGGACTAGGAGATACTGCTAATGATATGATTCAGTTTACCTTTAATGGCAAGCTCTATTATGCCATTGCGGTAAATGTATCGAGTCAAGTTGAAATTATTGATGGTTTAACCATGGAATCCGTTGCACAAATAGGACTGTTTGATAATGGTATAGGCAGAGAGCCACGAAGTTTACAATATCAAAATGATGTTATTTATAGCATTAATTTTGACGGCACGGTCAGCTTGATAGATATGAATAGTTTGACAGAGACCACCACTATTTCGGTTGGTGACAATCCAGAGTCGAGTCTAATTTATCAGAATAAACTATATGTGATTAATACCGGAGGTTTGAACTTTCCAAATTACGACTCCACTATTTCAGTTATTGATTTACAAAATAATTTAGTGGTAGATGAATTTACCTGTGGATTAAATGGTGCCAGATTGATAACAGATGAAGCGGGCGACGGCTATATGATTGCGAGAGGAAATTACAGTAATATTGAGCCAAAGCTCGTGCGACTGGACTTAAGCAACTACAAAGTAGAAGCTGAATACAATTTCAATATAGTGACAATGGCTTATTCAAACAACCATATTTACTATTATGATGATATTGAAAATGCCATTAGAAGATTTGATACCCAAACCGAAACCAACAATCCTGCAGTTTTTATTGATTGCTCAGACTTTGAAAATGTTTACAATATTCAGGTGAATGCCGAACAACAGCTTGTTTATGTCGTTGATGCTAATGGCTACGTAAATTCCAGCATTATTAGAATTTATGACATGACGGGTAAGTTTCAAAGAGAAATCATTTCGGGTCTTAATAGTAATTCACTTGTATTTTCGCCATGATTAGATTATCTATTTTCTTAATGTCTTTTACTACTGTGAACAGTACATTTTGTCAATACGCTCCGGGAGCAGGGCAGATTGGGACCTCAGCTGTGTTTAAAGACTCGTCCATTTTTATTAATTGGGCTTCTGAAGTTGTCAGTTTTGACCCAGGACCTGAGGACCTCAGTAATAGTCAATCCGCTACTGTCAGTTTTGGAATTCCGCAGAATGCTCTGGGGCAGTCGGAAGGAAATAGTTTTGATGCTATTAGTTTAGGAGATAATGGTAGTATTACAGTAGGTTTTGAATTCCCTATTATGAATTCAATTGGTCCAGATTTTGCAGTTTTTGAGAATAGTTTTTCAGATACATATTTAGAATTAGCCTTTGTAGAAGTAAGTACAAATGGAAGCGATTATGTGAGATTTCCAGCAACAAGTAATACTCAAACCAGTTCACAAACGGGTGCCTTTGACAGCAGTGATCCAACTTTAATCAATAATCTAGCTGGAAAATATAGACAAGGTTTTGGAGTGCCTTTTGATTTAGCCGAATTGTCGGATTCGACAAAAGTGAATATAGACAGTATCAACTACATAAGAATAGTTGATGCTGTCGGTAGTATTGATTCAACTTTTGGTACTTTTGATAGCAATGGCAATTTTATTAACGACCCATTTCCTAGCCCATTCAATAGTTCAGGGTTCGACTTAGATGCTGTTGGGGTGATTCATCAAAATAACCCTTTAACCTCAAGTGACTATAAACCCAAGCTTTTCAGAATATACCCTAATCCAGCTCAAAATTCATTTACGATTAAAAACAGTCTAGCCAATGAAACCTATTCAGTTTTTAATTTACAAGGCCAATTGGTCTTAGAAACAAATGGAAATTCGAAGATTGATTGCTCTGCTTTAGAAAATGGTATCTACCTAATAAAACTAAATAGTGAAGAAAACCAGCAAATTGAGCGCTTGTTTATTCGACATTGAACCACTCAAAATTTATTTCATTTTTATTAAAAATAATTTTGCTTTTTTAATTAATACAAGTACATTTGTCGCCCGAAAGAAAACGTTCTTTCGATAAGCGAGAGTAGCTCAGTTGATAGAGCGCCACCTTGCCAAGGTGGAGGTCGCGGGTTTGAGCCCCGTCTCCCGCTCTTTTAAAAAACACTACGCTCGAGTGGTGGAATTGGTAGACACGCAAGACTTAAAATCTTGTGTCCATTAGGACGTGCGGGTTCAAGTCCCGCCTCGAGTACTAAACCCTGACTTTATTGTCGGGGTTTTCTTATTATTGATAATGATTGTGACGGGGCTTCCACCCTTAGCTATCACTAGAAAGCTAGACTGTACGGTCTAGCTTTTGTGGATCAAGAACAGTTGTTGGGGACTAGGCATATATTTTGGTTAATCTGAATAAAAAGAACGCTACATTTCTAACACCTCTAAATTGACTTCTAAAAGCTTTAATTTTTGCGTTAAATGATTCTGCTGATGCGTTTGTACTTCTGTTTTCAAAATAGTTTACTATTCCTTGGTAATTGACTTTTATTGTGTTCATTATTGTCGCAAAACTCTTAAATCCAGATTTTTCAACTTTATTATACCAATGTGCTAGTTTAGTTAATGCTATAGACTTTCCTGTTTTGGTGTTAAAAAACTGTCTTAACTCTTGCGATAATTCTTAGGCTCGTTCTATTTCTGGATATTCTTTGAATAAAACTTGTGCTCTTATTGCTTGTTTTATGGTCCACTTTTCTCTGCTTTTATAAAGTAGATAACTACTTCTAGCTAATATTTGTTTTCTTGTTTCACCTGTTAACAGTAGTTTTGGTTGGTAAGCTTTGTTGTTTGATTTTGCTTCTAAAATGGCCTCGTTTTCTTGATCTATCGCTTCCCATCTGTATTTAATTCGTATTTCTTGTATGGCTTCAATGGCTAATTTTTGAACATGAAACCTATCAATAACTTGTGTTGCTCTGGTACAACAAGTCTTGGTTATTAGCTTCATATTGGGCGCCATATCTAAAGTGATTTCTTTCACCTCTCTGCGTTTTGAAAGCGGGATTTGCTTTAAATATTCTATGACAACATCTGATTTTGTGCCATTGATTATTGCGACAATACTTCCAGCCTTGCCTTTAGCTTTTTTATTGGTAACAACAGTATACAGTTCGCCTTGTGATAATGCTACTTCATCAATTGACAGTCTTCTACCCATGTTTTGAACAAAAATCAACCAGTCTTTTGCATGATCCAGTTGATTCCATTCCTTAAAACCACTTAAATAATCTTTGTATTGCCGTTGGAGTTTCTTTCCATTAACGCCAAAAAACGAACCTATTGTTCTGCAATCAATGGATTTAGTATTGATTAATTGATTTTAAAAAAGCAGCAAACTCTTTTGTCATTCGAGTGCCGTTTGCTACTAAAGTCCAGTCCCTTTGAACAACCTCTGATGTTTCTTTATCTGGCCAACGGCGCCGTTTTATATGAAAGAAAACAAACATTCCTTTTAATGGAAAATCCTGAATAGTTATAGACTTATGAAACCCCTTGGAAATTAATTGGCGCGAATTTAGGTTTACTGGAACTATATTTTTCGCTTCAAAATAAAGATTCAACTTTTCTCCAATTTTCTTTGATTCTACTAACTCAAAATGTTCAACCAAAATTTTTGGTAAAATCATTTTTATAAGGTCTAAATATCCGTCCAAAACTTTTCTTTTTTTACAAAGAAAATTATTTTTTGAAATATTCCTCCCCAACTTTTGTGACTGATCCCAAAAACACCCAAACAAAAGATGCTAGGCGCACATGTTGCCAATAGTATACGCGCAATTCATTTTAAAATTTAAAGCAAACTACTTATTGAATGTGAACTTTGGTTTGACTAATGAATTCATTGTCTAAGGATTTCAATGT
>JBGCGA010000037.1:0-100676 GCA_045110285.1 Crocinitomicaceae bacterium
CACTTCGCAGCAAACGAAATCGTATAAGTTTATTCTATCAATTTTTATAACTAACCCAGACATATATCGTCTGGGTTTTTTATTTGCTAAAGTAAAATAAGTTTGTTCTTCAATTCAATTCCTCCCCATTCAATCAAAGAAAAACCGTGACGTTTTTTAATTATAATTGGTGTGGGTTTTACAACTTTTTCTGATGGCTTTACCTCAGTTATTTCATATAGCATTCCAATTCTTAACTGATAGTCTAGTAGAGTAGTGCTTTCAATTCCTCCAAAAACTTCATCATAGTCTTTTCCTATCATAAACTGAATGGTAGCAAATTGCTTTTGCATTAAGCGTGGAGCCCAATAGGTAATAAAGTCAGTCGACTCTCTTTCATTTAATCCTAAACTGGCTAGCTGTTTTTCTAGGAATTGAACGGCCGTGTCAGTGCTGATAACATATCCTTCAATTGTCTTTCCTTCCTTTTTAAAGTCTAATTGTGTCTGGTTTGCTTCCCAAAATAAATAAGGATGAATTTTTCCTGTTTTCAGGTTTTTGATGTTTCCATTCTCTTGCGTTTCAATTTGCCAATTTTTGTCGTATTGAGGGTAGGTAAAGCTTAACTCGCCATTAGGGCTTAATGTTAATTCTGTTTTAGTAGGATACGGACTATATAGATATACAACTGGTTTTTCGAGCTGAAAACGCGCAGTGAATTCTTCGGCATTTATATTAATTTCAAACTTATTGGCCGCATCATAGCTGCTTAAATCAATTACCACTTCCTTGTAATTGCTTTGAAAAAAATAAAATCCTTTAGCAGATTTGTGATATTTAATTGCATATCCACCGGAACGAGCAACAATATTTGCCATCTTAAAATCAAGAGAAGCTACTTTACCAAAATTGTCTAATGGCGGTTTTTTTTCATACGTGACAATGCCAGTCACAACAATACTATCACCAAGTATTGTACTGTCAATGTTAGCACTTATAATATCATAATTTCGATTTTCTTCAGCAAAAGTTAAAGAAGTAAATACAATGGCAAACGCAAGCAATAAAAGTTTCATAGTAAAAAGGTTTTTATTGACTACAGCTTAGATTCGAAAAAGTTCAATTTTTTCTAAAAACCGTCCTTGTTGATACTCATGAAGTGCTCGTATTTATACTTGATATATACGATCAATTCATAGTCTGTAGCAGACTTCAAGAAGTTATCATTCAGATTAAGGAAAGTGATAAAGGCATCAAATTGATCGTCTCGCAAGTCAATAATATCGTTGCTGATATACACTCTTAAAATTTCTTTTACCACCTCTTTTTGTCTGTCTCTAAATTCGTATTCAGCAATCAATCGTTTGGTTTTTTCTCGTTTAGAAAATTGCATGTATAAAGCAGTGATGGGGCTTTGCATGGCATTAATACCCGTTATTTTTGGCACCTCTCTTTTTTGAATGGCAGCCCTTTCCTCTTGCAGTTCTTGTAAAGTTTTTTGAGGTTTCACTTCTACTACCTCCGCTATTGCAGTTAACATTTGAAGATACACAGTTAAGGTGTAAGTCTTTTTGTATGGTTTATTTTTAAAAGAAAAATACTGAGTTTTATAACCTTCTGTAGAAATTCCAATTTTATCTCCCTTTTTTACAGTTATTGAGAAAGTACCATTGTAATTTCCAAAAATACCTCTTCCAATAGTTTTGTTAACTACCATCACATCATAGAAAGATAGATTTTTAGTGGTGTCGATTACTTTGCCTGTTATAGTAATTAAAGAGTCATTATAATTGACTGTATCCTGCTCAGTTTGTCCTAAAACAGACAAGGAAAAAAGAATTGAAAAAAGGCCAAAAATTAACTTCACAGCACCAAATTATCAAAAATACAGCCAAACAAATTCAAATTTGTAATTATTAACATAATCAATCACATACTGACTTAATGGTTTAATTGAAATTTAACTGTAATTTTACAGTCTTAATTTAGTAATGAAAACAGTAGTTGTTGGTTTATCGGGAGGAGTAGATTCTAGTGTTACAGCCCATCTTTTAAAAGAGCAAGGTTATAACGTGATTGGAATTTTTATGAAAAATTGGCACGACGAATCGGTGACCATTTCGGATGAATGCCCATGGATAGACGATAGTCAGGATGCCTTATTGGTTGCCAATAAACTGGGAATTCCTTTTCAAACAATTGATTTAAGTGAGCAATATCGCGAAAAAATTGTGGATTATATGTTTTCTGAATATGAAGCTGGAAGGACTCCTAACCCTGATGTGCTTTGTAACAGAGAAATTAAATTTGATGTTTTTTTAAAGACAGCTATACAGCTAGGGGCTGATTATGTGGCTACTGGGCACTATTGCAGAAAAGGAGAAACTGATGATGGTTACTTTCAATTATTAGCCGGAAAAGATGACAATAAAGACCAGAGTTATTTTTTATGTCAATTAACGCAAGAACAATTAGCAAAATCTCTATTTCCGATTGGAGAAATGCAAAAATCAGAGGTGAGAAGAATTGCCGCAGAAGCGGATTTAATTACAGCCGATAAAAAAGATTCGCAGGGCTTGTGTTTTATCGGTAAAGTTAAATTACCTACTTTTTTGCAGCAACAATTAAAACCAAAGAATGGAAATGTAATTGAAATTCCTGCAGATTTGCCCATGCTGACGGAGTATCAATCAAGAATTGAATCAGGAGATTTCGGGGCACTCAGCGAACCATTTATTTTTACAGAGGAAATGGGGTTGAACAAAGGTCAACACCAGGGCGCTCATTATTTTACCATTGGACAAAGAAAAGGTTTAGGAATTGGGGGAACACCTTTGCCATTGTTTATTGTGCAAACAAATACGGAAACTAATACCGTATATGTTGGGCAGGGCGAAGATCATCCTGCTTTAAATAAAAAAGCACTTTTTATTCAGGAAACAGACGTTCATTGGGTTCGAAAAGATTTAGAGATGAAAGTGGGGGAGCGGCGACAATATTTAGGTCGAATCAGGTATCGTCAGGATCTTGAGAAGGTTGAGCTTATTAAAGAGCAAAATGGCCTGTATTTATTATTCAATCAGCTTCAAAAAGGCATTAGCCCGGGGCAATTTGCTGCTTGGTATAATGGTGATGAATTGCTTGGTTCTGGAGTGATTACTTCTTAGATTAAAGATCATTTTTTGCGCATAAATAAACCCAGACATTTACTGTCCGGGTTAAACTAACAACAAATAATTTTCCCCAAAAAAAACCCAGACATTTATCGTCTGGGTTTTGTATTTAGAAATTGGTATTTCTTAGTTTTTTGCTAAATAATCAGCTACACCTTCGTGAGTTGCTGTCATTCCTGAGTCTCCGGCATTCCAGTTTGCTGGACAAACTTCTCCGTTTTCTTCAACAAATTGTAATGCATCAACCATTCTTAAGGCTTCATCAACATTTCTACCTAAGGGTAAATCGTTCACCACTTGGTGACGCACAATTCCTTCTTTGTCAATTAGGAATAGTCCTCTGTATGCTATCATTACATCAGTAGCAGTTAAACGACCATATTCGTCATAATCGTACTCACCAACTAATACATCAAATGCATCAGAAATTGTTTTGTTAGTATCTGCAATAATAGGATATTTTACTCCTTTAATACCACCTTCGTTTTTACCTAATTGTAACCAACCCCAGTGCGACTCTTCTGTATCTGTTGAGCAAGCTACTACTTTAACACCTCTTTTCTCAAAATCTTCAATTCTTGATTGAAAAGCGTGTAATTCACTTGGGCAAACGAAAGTAAAATCTTTTGGGTAAAAGAATAAAATTACGTGGTTCTTGCCAATGTATTGATCTAAAGAAAAGTTTTCTACAACTTCGCCACCGTTTACAACCGCTGGAGCTGTAAATGCTGGCGCTTTTTTCCCTACTAAAACTGCCATATTATTTGTTTTTTTATTTTGTTAATTAAATATTGATAGTGCAAAGTTAACAAGTATTTGCTGGGCAGAAAAGAATTCGTATTTAAAAAATAAATAGCGCTATTAAGCAAATTTATGGCGCCAAATTAATTCAATATTACTCCTAGTCCAAAGCCTAATAAAATAGCAATAAATTTATACAAGTTGATTTTGTGCCCAACATTTGATTCAAAAATAATAGTAGTGGAAATATGAAGAAACATACCAATAGCAATGGCCATAACCCAGCTTAAATTAAAGTTAAACTGACTCATTAAAAAACCACCAAAAATTAGTCCTGCAGGTGCAGTAATTGCAAAAATACCAAGTCCTGTCCAGGCTGTTGATCTCTTTAAATTAGCAGCCTTAAAAATCGTCATTAGAGCAATAGCAACAGGTATTTTATGTAAAAAAATCCCCCACAATAAATTGTCTGGCTCATGGTTGTGTCCAACATGCGATTCCGTCAAAGGCATGGCTTCTACAAAAGAATGTATCGCCAAACTCAGTAGAATTACATAAGGAAAAGCTTTGTTTACTTCATTTAAATGTGTGTGGCCATGTTCAGCACCTTGTGAGAAGTACTCAAGTAAAAGCTGCAATAAGAAACCTCCCAGTATATAGTAACCGGTGTCTGTGCCAATTTCATGATAGGTCTCAGGCAAAATATGGGTGAAAATAATGGTAAGTAAATATCCACCACTAAACGACAATAATAATTTTAATAGGTCTTTTCGTTTTAAGAATTCAACCAGTAATCCGCCTATTAAAACGGAACAAACTAAAATTAATATTTGAAATTCAATGCTCACTAACGTTTTTTTGCAAAGATGATTAATCTATCTGAATTTTCCTTATCAAAGTCTGACAAATGATAATCTCCAGCCAGTTTGGTAATTTCAAAATTAGCAGCTGAAAGGTATTTTCTAAAGTCGTCTAATTTCAAAGCATGCACTCGCTCTTGAAACTCAAAATCTTCTTCATTATCTGAAAAAGAAATCGTTTTTACAATCACATTATTAACTACTTCTTTATTTATATGAAAATTAATTCCTTCAATTTTTTTTATTGCAGATTTTTCAAGCTCTGCAATTACTTTATTTTCATTTAAAAAATCGATTACTAAAACACCATCATCTTTTAAATAGGAATGAACTGATTGTAGCATTTTTATGTTGTCAGATTCATCATCAAAATAGCCAATGCTTGTAAATAAATTCAAAACATAATCGAATTTTTCATCTTTAATAGGTTCGCGCATGTCGTGAACAAAAAATTTAAGTTTTTTATTCTCAGCCTTTTTCGCACTTTCAATTGATTGTTTTGAAAGATCAACACCAACAACATCAAATCCTAAACTATTTAAAAATGTAGCGTGCCTTCCTTTTCCGCAAGCTAAATCTAAAACTTTATTAAACTCTTTTATATCAAGTGTATTGGAAATATTTTCCATGAAAAACTCTGCCTCAGAATGATCTCTATTTTTGTACAAAATATGATAGTATTTTGTGTCAAACCACGATTCAAACCAATTTCTCATTTTTTTTTGTGGCAAAAATAGTAACCATTTTTAATTATCCTCGTTTTGGTATACTGTAATATAATTTGTTTCATAGTTGAAAATTAATTTTATATTTGCTGAACTACATAACTTGTGAATAACATTTACGACATATTTGAGAAGCTGGACGAGAGAAATATTCTCTTGTCATTCAAGGGAATGATAACTCCAGATTTGTTAACGACCATTCTTCAGATTATGGAGTCTAAATTAGACTCTTATGATGAAAAACCGAAAATTAAGAAAAAGGTATTTAACATCTTGGTAGAATGTCTTCAGAACTTGTATCACCACATTGATAAAGACATTGTTGTAGATGAAACCACTAAGCGTGAACGGGCAGCATTATTAATGATTGCCAGGAAAGAAAGTCAATACCAAATTATGACTGGTAATTACATGGAAACAAGTGATGTAGAAAGTTTAAGAGAAAAATTAGACTTTGTCAATAGTATGAATAAAGATGATTTAAAAGCCTATTATAAAGAGGTTCTTAATGATGGAAATAGAACTGCAAAAGGAACTGCGGGATTAGGAATGGTTGATATTGCTCGTAAGTCGGGCCGAAAATTAGGATATCATTTCTTAGAAATTAGCCCAGAGTTGTCATTTTTTAGTTTAACAGTAACTGTATCAGAATAAAAAGTATGGAAAATTTAGTTTTAGAAGGATCGGCAAAAACACCAAAGGTAAGTTTCTTAGCTGAGGAAGGCCAATTAGAGTTGAAAGGGCGATCAATACCTGAAAATTCTATTGAATTTTATAAGCCATTAAATACTTGGATTGATGAATATGGATCAAATCCAAAAACGGTAACTGCTGTGGATATTAAGTTGGAATATTTTAATACGTCTTCATCAAAATGTATTTTAGACTTATTCAAGCAGCTTGAAAAAATAAATGGTAATAATACTGAGGTTAAAATTAACTGGTATTTTGAAGAGGATGATGAGGATATGGAGGAAGCTGGTGAAGACTACCAAGCGATCATTGACTTGCCATTTAACATGATTGAAATAGAGGAGATTTAAAAAAAAATCTTTGAAGTCAAAATTGACAGTCGGGGTTACCGGTGGAATAGGGTCAGGCAAATCATATATTTGTAAGATTCTTGAAAACATGGGTTATCCCGTTTTTTATGCTGATCAGTCTGCAAAGTCACTACTTAGCAAAAATCCAACTTTAATATCTAAAATTAAAGATTTACTAGGCGAAGATGCTTATCATCACAACAATACAATTAATCGCAAGTACATAGCTAATCAAATTTTTGGAGATGATTCCAAATTGGCCGCTATAAATAATTTAGTTCATCCAGTAGTGCGGGAGGCATTTTCTGATTTTGTTAATGTTCAAGACAGCTCTGTTGTATTTAATGAAGCAGCAATTATTTTTGAGACAGGCAGTTATAAGCAGTTTGATAAAACAATTCTAGTCACTGCTCCATTGGAAACAAAGGTTAAAAGAATACTAAAGCGAGACGCTACCACAATTCCTGAAATTGAGACAAGAATGGAAAAACAGTGGTCGGATGAAAGAAAAATCTCACTGGCTGATTACACAGTCAATAATGATAGTGAAGTGATGTTATTACCCCAAATCATTGACATTATTTCCAGTTTAGAAAAAATTAACAAGCTTAAGTAGACTGGTTCTAAATAATGTTTGTTTTATCCTCAAACAACTTCTACATTTGCAAAAAAGGATAAAAAAATGAGCTTTAATGTTGCTGAAATACGAGATCAATTCCCAATTCTTAAGCAAAAGATAGGAAAGTATCCGTTGGTGTATTTAGACAATGGAGCAACAACTCAAAAGCCTCAAACGGTAATCGATTCTATTGTTGATTTTTATTCAAGCCAAAATGCAAATATTCACAGGGGGGTTCACCACCTCAGCCAAATAAGTACAATAGCCTACGAAGAGGCTCGCAGTACTATTCAAAAGGCAATTAATGCAAAAAGTAGTTACGAATGCATCTTTACAAAAGGCACTACTGATGGAATCAACTTGGTGGCACATTCGTTCGGAAAAACTTTAAAAGAAGGAGATGAAATAATTATTTCAGCTCTGGAACATCATTCTAATATTGTGCCCTGGCAGTTTTTAGTGGAAGAAATAGGAATTGTTTTAAAGGTCATTCCTATGAATACTGATGGCTCTCTCGATTTTGATGCATTTAAAGACTCACTCAATGATCTTACAAAACTTGTGAGTATTACACATGTGTCAAATGCTTTGGGCACAGTAATCCCGATACGTAACTATATTGAAGAGGCACACAAAGTAGGGGCTAAAGTTTTAATTGATGCCGCACAATCGTTACAACATTTTAAGTTAGATGTTCAAATGCTCGACTGTGACTTTATGGTTTTTTCAGGTCATAAAATATTTGGACCAACTGGTGTAGGTATTTTATATGGGAAAGAAGATGTGTTAAATGATATGCCGCCTTATCAGGGTGGTGGAGACATGATTAAGAGGGTCACATTTGAAAAAACAACCTTCAATGATTTACCGCATAAATTTGAAGCAGGAACTCCAAATATCGTTGGTGGAATAGCTTTAGGAACTGCTTTTGAATGGTTAGGTAAAATTGATTTAGATGAAGTGAAAATTCATGAAAACGAACTCCTTGATTATGCAACTTCTCAGCTCAAAACAATAGACGGTGTGACTATATACGGAACCACTGCAGACAAAAGTAGTGTATTGTCTTTTTTGATTGAAGGCTTGCATCCATATGACGTTGGAACATTGTTGAATCAACAAGGAGTAGCTGTTCGAACGGGGCATCATTGCACTCAGCCAATAATGGATTTTTATAAAATACCAGGAACAATTCGAGCAAGCTTTAGCATGTACAACAATAAAGCAGATGTAGATGCATTCATTAATGCCTTAAAAAAGGCTGTAAATATGTTGAAATAATGGCGATAGAAATAAAAGAGAATGAAATAATTGAAGATTTTGCTATCTATGAAGATTGGATGGAAAAATATGAATATATCATAGAGTTGGGTAAAGATTTGCCGTTAATTCAAAACGAATTTAAAACTGAAGAAAATATCATTAAAGGTTGCCAATCTCAGGTGTGGCTGCATGCTGACAAAAGGGATGGTAAAATTGTTTTTACAGCCGAAGCAGATGCTATCATTGCGAAAGGAATAATTGCCTTACTCATACAAGTGCTTTCAAACGAAACACCAGAAGATATTTTAAAAACAGAACTCAACTTTATAAAAGAAATTGGTTTGCAAGAACACCTATCACCAACCCGATCAAACGGTTTGGTGGCCATGGTAAAACAAATGAAAATGTACGCTTTGGCGTTAAAAAATTAATTGATATGATTTCTATAAACGACGAAAGCGTAAAAGCTGTTGAAAATAAAATTATTGCTTCCCTAAAGGAGATTTATGATCCCGAAATTCCAGTTGATATTTTTGAACTAGGACTGATATATGAAGTGAAAATAAAAGAAGATGGATTTGTTGAGATTGATATGACATTAACCTCTCCAAACTGCCCAGTAGCTGAAAGTTTACCGGTTGACGTGAAAAATAAAGTGGAAAGTGTTGATGAGGTTGAGGAATGCAAAGTAAATATAGTTTTCGATCCGCCATGGGACAAAGATATGATGAGTGAAGAGGCGCAGCTGGAACTCGGGTTTTTGTAAAAACCTTTTCAATCAGTAAAACAATCATTTCAGTCAATTTTTCTTAATTTTCGTATTATTTTTACCCTTTTATAGCTTATTTCAATGGTAATCGATTAATTTCGTTCTACACCAAAAAAGTGCAGCTGTGTCAATTTCTGTAAATAGTGTTTTAAAATATTACAATGAACAAGCGGCGTTAAAAGACGTTAGTTTTGAGATTAGTTCAGGCGAAATCGTTGGGTTCTTAGGCCCAAATGGTGCTGGAAAGTCAACCATGATGAAAATCATCACCTGTTTTTTAACGGCTTCAAGTGGACAGGTAAAAGTATGCGGTCTAGATGTAGAAACTGATTCAATTGAGGTCAGAAAAAAAGTAGGCTATTTACCAGAGCATAATCCATTGTATTTAGATATGTATGTCAAAGAATATTTAGCATTTGTGGCTGGTATTTACAATACCAAATCAAGTACCGGAACAAAGATTGATGTAAAAGAGCGTGTGGCTGAAATGATAAAGCTTGTTGGATTAACTAAAGAGCAGAATAAGAAAATTGGTGCACTTTCAAAAGGATACCGACAGCGGGTTGGTCTGGCACAAGCCATGATTCATAACCCTGAAGTTTTAATTTTAGATGAACCCACAAGTGGTTTAGATCCCAATCAAATTGTCGAAATTCGTCAATTGATTCAAGAAATAGGTAAAACTAAAACCGTTATGCTTTCTACACATATCATGCAAGAGGTTGAAGCCATTTGCGATCGCATAATTATTATTAAAGAAGGTGAAATTGTTGCAAATGATACTAAATCAAAGATGCATCAAATTCAAGGAGATAGCCAGGTGGTTTTTGTAGAGTTTGATCAAAGCGCTACGCGAAATCAATTAAAAGAAATTGCCGGTGTAAAAACGGTAAAAAATGTGGTGGACAATCAGTGGATATTTGCCGCTAAGCCTGGGCAAGATATTCGCTCTGCCATTGCTAAGTATGCACAAACCAACAAACTCTTGGTTTTAACAATAAGAATTGAAGAACAGTCTATTGAGGATGTTTTTAAGGCATTAACCAGTCAATAGTACTATTGTAAAGTATCATAAGCTAATTCAGCTTCTTCAATTTCGCTGTCGTCAAAATCCATGTCGTCAAAGTCGTCATTTAGTAGGTCAAGTTTGCTGTCAGCTGAATCAGCAGCGCTTTCCAACTGTTCTTTTTCTACTTTATCCATATTTCTGCCATCTTTAAAGTAAAATATAGCCGCTATAACTAGTATTAAAACTGTGGCAAAAAACCATAATCCCTTTTTCTGCATTTTCTTTGAATTTTATCTTTTAGTACGGCAATAAATATGCCATTCAAAATCAATTACAAACACTAATTTAGCAATATTATAGGAATGTGTAAAATAAAAAAAACTAACTTTGCCATCAAATTTTTTAGCAGATGAAAAGAACAGAGATTGCTACTATTTTAAAAGAAGAAAAAATTGGCGAAAAGGCACTAATAAAGGGGTGGGTAAAAGCATTTAGAAGTAATCGCTTTATTCAGGTTAATGATGGATCTTCTCTCAATAGCATTCAAGCTGTAATCGATTTTGAAAAATTTGATGAGGAATTAATTAAAAGAATAACTGTTGCTTCTTCAGTATCTATTATCGGCTTATTAGTTGAATCACAAGGTTCGGGACAGAAAGTAGAATTGGAGGTAGAAGCCATAGAAATATTAGGTGATGCCAATCCCGAGGAAGTAAAAAAGACTATTTTATCTCCAAAAAAACATTCGCTCGAATTGCTAAGAGAAGAAGCACATTTAAGATTTAGAACCCACCTTTTTGGTGCAGTTTTTAGAATTCGCCATGCTGTTTCTTTTGCCATTCATAAGTATTTTAACGATCATGGTTACTTTCACATTGCAACACCAATTATTACGGGGTCTGATGCTGAAGGAGCTGGTGAAATGTTTAAAGTCACAAATTTTGATCTTAAGAATCCGGCATTAACTGAAGATGGAAATATTGATTGGACAGAGGATTTTTTCGGAAAAGAAACTAACTTAACAGTATCAGGGCAATTATCGGCAGAATTAGCTGCAATGGCATTAGGTAAGGTCTACACCTTTGGCCCAACGTTTAGGGCAGAAAACTCAAATACATCACGTCACCTCGCCGAATTTTGGATGGTAGAACCTGAAGTTGCATTCAATGATTTGAATGATAATATGGATTTAGCTGAAGATTTTCTTTCATTTGTTTGTTCATATGTGATGGATAATTGCAAGGACGATTTACAGTTTCTGCACGATAGAGAGGTAAAAGAAGATTCCCAGAAGCCAACGGCTGAAAGAAATGAGATAAATTTATTAGATAGGTTAAAGTTTGTGGTGGACAATGATTTTGAAAGAATTACCTATACAAAAGCCATTGAAATTTTACAAAATTCTAAACCGTACAAAAAGAAAAAGTTTAAATATCCTGTAGCTTGGGGAGAAGATTTAGCTTCAGAGCACGAGCGTTATTTAGTGGAAAAAGAATTTAAAAAGCCGGTTATCATTACTGATTATCCGTCCGCTTTTAAGGCATTTTATATGCGCCAGAATGACGACGGCAAAACAGTGGCAGCAATGGATATCCTTTTTCCGGGTATTGGAGAGATTATTGGTGGTTCACAAAGAGAAGAAAGATTGGACGTTTTGAAAGCAAAATGTGCAGATTTTAATATACCTGAAGAAGATGTGTGGTGGTATTTGGATACTCGCAAGTTTGGAACAGCACCTCATGCAGGTTTTGGACTAGGTTTTGAAAGAATGGTTATGTTTGCTACTGGTATGACTAATATAAGAGATGTTATTCCTTTTCCAAGAACCCCAAAGAAAGCGGAATTTTAACTGTACGACATGTCAAAAAATATTGCAATTTTCGCATCCGGTGGTGGCAGCAACGCCGAAGTAATTATTAAGCATTTTAAGCAGTCTAAAAAAGGCAATGTAGCGCTTATTGTTACAAATAATGAAAATGCCGGAATAGTATCTAGAGCTGAAAATCATAACATTCCGTTCTACATCCTAGAGAAATCGGAACTTGAAGAAACTGAGTTTTCAGAAGTGCTAATGGCTATGGAAATTGATTTTATTGTCTTGGCTGGCTTTTTAAAGAAAATTCCAGAGGATATTATTGAGGCCTATCCAAGTACTATTGTTAACATTCACCCAGCATTATTGCCAAAGTACGGGGGAAAAGGTATGTATGGTCTTCATGTGCATCAAGCTGTGGCTGCAGCTAAAGAAAGTGAATCTGGTATGACCATACACTACGTTAATGGTAAATACGACGACGGTGCAATTATAGAACAGCACAAAATTAAATTGGACGGATCAGAGTCAGCTAAAGAAATAGCCTCAAAAGTGCTTGAATTAGAGCATGATTATTATGCTTTGTGCATAGATAAATTATTGTAATTAATCTCTTTAATAGTAGAATTATGAATTTAAATATTGACTTTGTTCAAATTGGAAAAGCGTTCATGATACTGTTTGCAGTAATAGATATTGTCGGGTCTATTCCAATTATCATAAAAATAAAAGAAAAAGCTGGAGATATTCACCCATTGAGGGCATCTTTAGTGGCGTTTGGTTTAATGATTGCTTTCTTATTTGCAGGTGAAGCATTGCTTGGCTTACTTGGCGTAGATATAAGATCTTTTGCTGTGGCAGGTTCACTTATTTTGTTTGCATTAGCTATTGAACTTATTTTTGGTGTTGAATTATTTAAATCAGAGGACTTTGGTTCCAAAATTGTCGCTATTGTACCTATTGCCTTTCCTTTGATTGCGGGCGCGGGTAGTATGACAACACTGATTTCTCTTCGAGTTGATTTTGATGCGATCAATATAGCAATAGCTGTATTTTTAAATATGGTGGTGGTATTTTTAGTACTTTCTCTTACAAAGCAAATCGAAAAACTGCTTGGTCCAGGTGGTATTGCTGTTCTTAAAAAAGCATTTGGAATTATCCTGTTAGCAATTGCGGTAAAGCTATTTGCAGATAATATTCAGCAACTATTCTAGTACTAGTTAAGGTGAAGCCAAGTGATATAAAATGAGAGTGCAGAGGTGCCTATTACAATTTAAATTCTCGTTTTAGGTCATAAATGTCTTTGATCAATTCTGATATTTCATCAGGATCTGTGCCATCATACATGCCTCTTATTTTTTTGTTCGTGTCAACTAAAACAAAGTTTTCGGTATGTATAAAGTCGGATTCATTGCCATGGTCGTATTTAGGGTCATTTTCGTCCGGAACAATAAGATATGACTTTCGTGCCATTGTATATAATTCCGACTTGGTTCCTGTTAAAAACCACCATTTTGTAGGGATAGCTTCGTAGATTACAGAGTAATTATAGAGTCGTGAAACTGAATCGCCTTCTGGCCAGACAGTATGGCTCAATAGTTTAAGCCACTCATCATTTTTAAACTCAGACTGTACGCGTTTCATTTGATCATTCATAATCGGACAAATGCTTCCGCAGGTTGTAAAAAAGTAGTTGACGACGTAAATGTCGCTCTTTAAACTATCCTGCGTAATTGTGTCTCCATATTGGTTAATAAATGAAAAATCACTAATTGTATGTCCCGTTCGTTTTAATTGTAAAGTACTATCTACTAAATCCGGATTCACGTCAAAAGGATTGACCACCTTTAATTTATTGTCAATTTTTTCGCGATATTCAATTGTATTTTGGTTTTCTGCTTTTGTCCGAATCATATAATTGGCAATAATTGCACCCGTTATTACAATAATCGAAAAAAGGATAATTCTGGTTTTCATATATCAATTTCTTCTGCAAAATTAATCATTAACTAGCTTTAAATAAAATGACAATAGTCAACATTAGTCGTGAAACGTCATTTCTAAAATAGGAAGACTTTTTATGTTTTTAAAATTATCGAATATGACTTTATAATAATTTATCAAGTCGTTAATAATACGCCTTCGTTTGTTAGCAGACATGCCTACTGAATGTCCATCAGCAAATTTCTTATTCATAAGAGAAAGTAATAAAGTTACATTTTCACCTTCAGTATAATTTGGATGATTTGGACTGTATTTCGAGAATTTTCCTTCAACTAAATCAAAAAATTTGGCATTAGGTTCGACTATTGGATAAAAACCCAGTTGTTTTGTAAAGTCGATTAAAAATTGAATTGCAAAATTATGCGGTTTTTCCATCACGTCTAAAATGCACAATGCGCTCTTTAAGTAATGGTACATGTCGGGATTGTACTGCTCTTCTTTTACTGAATTGTATATTATTTCGTTAATAAAAAATACAATACCACTCTTTATTGGGTCGAAAGGAATGTGCTTATAACTCACTTCAGATTCTACAGCTGAGATTTTAGCCAAATCGCTATCAACTCTCTGAAAGTAATTAATGTCTATGATGGAAAGTGGCGATATTAGATTTCCTTTTTTATTTTTTCTTTTAGCTCCTTGATAAATAAAACTTTGTAAGCCGTTTTTTAAGGTGAAAACTTTTATGATTAAGCTAGTTTCGGAATAATTAACTTTATGCAATACAATACCCTCGGTAGCGTAATTTGCCATTAATTGATAATTAGTATTTTGGCAACATTGTCTGCTTTGCCCTCAGCTCTTGCTGACCATACAAGGTAAACGCCAGATTGAACACGTTCGCCAGTCAATCGATTGCCGTCCCATAAAATTGTTCCGCCGTTAGAAAGGGTTTGGTAGATTAAGTTTCCAGAAATATCTGTAATTCTGACTTGGCTTTCATAACCCACACCTTCAATTGTAATAATGCCTTTATATTCTGGTCTTACTGGGTTTGGAAATACTTTCACGTCCGAAAATGAATTGTCGGCAGCTGCAATATCAGTTCTGTATGAAATAATACCCTCATCAGTTGCAAAAAAAACTTCACCGCTTTCATAATCCATCTCAATATCTACTATTGTATTGGAGACAAGCGGACTGTTTTCGGAGTCGAATTGAAATATTTCTGTTTTGCCATTTGGACTCATGCAAAAAACTCCAGAAGAGTTTGTACCTATCCATTTTCTATTGCCGCCATCAACAGCAATAGACGTAATAGTAACTTTGTCAAAAATTGGAACAAAATCTTCCTTTTCACTATCGTAGACAATAATTTGGCTTGCATCAGCATCTCCAAATCCACCATTAAATATGTTTCCTACGCTATAGAAAACTGCCAAACCATTTGACGTACCAATCCAAATTTCTCCATCTATATCCTCAGCTATCGATAAAACTTCAGTTGAAGGCAGAGCACCAGCCCCATTGGCATCTCTTATTGTAACATACCGATCATCTGAAGGATCTTCAATTGTGCCGTTATCATCATATACTACAATTCCTAATCCGTTAAAAGCAACCCATTTATATCCTCTAGAGTCTACAAGTAGTCTCACAGGAAACTTGTTGTTTGCTAGCGCGCCTAGGTTGTAAGAATACCATTCTTCGTCTTTTGTGAGCACTTTAAGGGGCTCTGTGCCGGCGTTCACTGACCACAAATTTCCATCATCATCATACTGCAAGTCTGGTATTATCATACTCAATTCATTACCTAGCTGCCCTTCTAAAGGAGAGTTATATTGGTCATATTGTCCAATAAATTCATTCTTTTCAATAATTTTCAGTCCGCCCTTTGAATAACTTGCAAATGCAACTTGGTCTGTTTTTTTTGGATTAACTGCAACACTAATGATGTCCCAATTTAGTGTATCAACTAAATCTTCTGGATGAGTTTTATTATTTACATTAGTCCATTGCTCGTCTTCAAACAGGTAAATGCCTCTTCGAGCAAAAATATTTTTTAAATTTCCAGTAAGTCCTCCGCCTGCAACTGCCATTTTACCTTTTTTAATGTCAATTTTGTAACAGCCATCTAAATACGGACTATTGCCATAAATTTGTTTATTGTTGGAGAATGGATCTTTAGCTCTTACCATCCCATTGTTTCCATCAGCTATCCACAGCTCATTTTCAATATATGTTGCACCAGCGGGATTAGGAGGGGGACCGAAGCTGTAATCAAAAATATTTGATACTTCTTCAAGTTCAGAGTTGTAAACAAGTGTGTTTGAGTATCTGGTCAATACGAGATGGTTGTTTTTAACTGTAATTCTTTTTACGGTTGTACTACCTTCAAAAAAATTGATGACTTCATTGTTTTCTGTTACTCTGTAAAGTGTGTCGCTATTAAAGGCTGTAGTATCGAATGCGAAAATGATTTCGTTATTAAAAATTTCAATATTTGAAATAATACCACTGTTAATGTGAGCTGGAAGTCCTGCCACGAGTGACCAGTTTTCTTGATTGTTTAAAAAAGTACCATTTTTAGGGGCATTGTAAATACCTCTATTAGTCGCCAAGTAAATTGAATCTTTAAAAATGATCATATCTAAAATTTCAGCTCCCGTAAACGGCAAATACGTATCAGTTATTTCTTTCTTTTCTGTATTAAAAACAATAAGCCCAGCACCTGTGCTCAAGTATGCAAAATCTTCCTCAATGTAAATATTGTTAACTGATTTACTGCCCGAAAGCAATGCTCTCTTTAGCCACGGAACATTGGTAATAATATTATTTTCAATTATATCAATATTTCCATTTTCATATCCTACTATAATCACATTATCGGCAGCTTCTATGGCACTGATTTTTTTATCAGACAAACCGTCTGTTACTGTTAATGTAGTTACTTCTTTGGATGTCAAATCGAATTGAATAATGCCGTTTTCAGAAGCCATTGAAATCACATTATTAGCTTCAACAATATTGATGGCTTCGAACACGGAAAAATGGATACGCCAACTTTGCATGGGTATTTGAGCAAACCCAGTTGAGGAAAAGATAATAAGTAAAGCTAGTAAACGCATATTCTGAAATTGTAAAGTTAATAACTTATCAATTGCCGTTTTATTGTTTTTTTGTCAATTTTTTAAATGCAATATAACCTATCCAAAGATTTCTCTCACCACTTCCTCTATTTTACCTACCTCAATGATTCGGATGGCATGTTTACTATTTGATTTTTTTGTTTTTGACTTGGCAATAATAATTTTTTCAAATCCCAGTTTTTCAGCCTCCGAAATGCGTTGATCTAATCTGTTTACCGGCCTAATTTCACCGCTTAAGCCTACCTCTGCAGCTAAACATATTGTATTTGGAATGGCAATATCCGCATTGGAAGACATCACCGCGCAAACTACTGCTAAGTCAATTGCTGGGTCGTCTACCCTTAATCCACCTGCAATATTCAAAAAAACATCTTTGGCTCCTAATTTAAAACCGCATCTTTTTTCAAGTACGGCCAATAGCATATTTAATCTCCGTAAATCAAAACCTGTTGACGATCGCTGAGGTGTGCCGTAGGCGGCTGTGCTCACCAGCGCTTGCACTTCTATTAGTATTGGCCTAACACCTTCAAGTGTGCTTGCAATTGAAATCCCACTTAAGTTTTCATTGTTTCCCGACAATAGAATTTCAGACGGGTTATCCACTTCTCTGAGTCCTTTTCCACTCATTTCATATATTCCCAGTTCGTTGGTTGATCCAAATCTATTTTTGACAGATCGCAATAGCCTGTAAAAGTGATTGCGATCTCCTTCAAAATGTAAAACTGTATCCACCATATGCTCCAGGACTTTTGGTCCTGCAAGGGCACCTTCTTTTGTGATGTGTCCAATTAAAAAAACAGGTGTTGCAGTTTCTTTAGCAAATTTTAATAGCTCTGCTGTACACTCTCGTATTTGACTTATACTTCCAGGAGACGATTCAATAGTCGGCGATTGTAGGGTTTGAATTGAGTCAATAATTAATAGATCAGGTTGTAATTCCTGAATTTGTAAAAAAATATTTTGTGTAGACGTTTCAGTCAAAATAAAACAATTTTCATTCAACTTTCCCAATCTATTAGCTCTCATGCTAATTTGCTGTTCGCTTTCTTCTCCCGAAATGTAAAGTACCTTCATGTTGGGTTGAGAAACCGCTAGTTGTAAAAGCAATGTCGACTTGCCTATACCAGGCTCTCCACCAAAAAGCACTAATGAACCTAAAACCAAGCCTCCACCCAAAACTCTATTTAATTCTTGATCATTTATTTGTACTCTGTTTTCTTCTGTGGCTGTAATCTCAGTTAAACGTTGAGGCTTCACTACACGCTTATCTTTTGATGAAGAAAATGGAATTTTGCCTGAATTAGATTTTTCCACCACTTCCTCAACATAAGTATTCCATTCATTGCATGAACTGCATTTACCAACCCATTGCGGAGATTGCGATCCGCAATTTTGACAGAAAAAACTGGTTTTAACTTTAGCCATTTTTAATTTTTGATCGAAGATACAATTTTGAATACGTAATTTATTTACGTCCTGTTAAAATCTTAATTAACTTTGAGCAGATACCAAAAAACTATGGCAAAAATTATTTCTTATAATGTAAATGGCATTAGAGCTGCCTTAAAAAAAGATTGGATCAATTGGGTGAAATCTGTCGACCCTGATATCATTTGTTTACAAGAAACAAAGGCCCATAAAGAGCAATTAGACTTATCAATTTTCACTGAAGCTGGATACCATTCTTATTGGTTTTCAGCAGAAAAAAAAGGCTATTCTAGTGTGGCGATTTTAAGTAAAACGGAACCAGATCATATTGAATATGGCTGTGGAATTGAAAAATATGATAGTGAAGGTAGAATATTGCGGGCCGATTTTGGAGATTTTTCGGTGCTAAGTTGCTATTTTCCCAGCGGAAGTAGCGGAGAAGCTAGACAAGAATTTAAAATGGAATACTTAGCCGATTTCCAAAATTATATTCAAGAATTGAAAAAAACAAGAACTAAATTGTTGGTATCTGGTGACGTTAATATTTGTCATGAAGCAATTGATATTCACAATCCGGTTTCAAACAAAAAATCGAGTGGTTTTTTGCCTGAAGAACGAGAGTGGGTGGCCAATTTTTTAGCAGAAGGATTTGTGGATACTTTCCGCCACTTAAACAAAGAACCTCACAACTATACCTGGTGGACTTATCGTTTTGGGGCGCGAAAAAAAAATCTAGGCTGGCGTATCGATTACCATTTTATAACGGAAAACTTATTAAAACAACTTAATAGCTCTGAAATTCTGTCAGATGCAGTTCATTCGGACCACTGCCCAATACTAGTGGATTTGTCGGTTCAATTATAATTTGTTGAGAATTAATTGAGCATTGAATCTGTTCAGTTTTCTATAATTAGTATTTTAGTGGCTTAATAAAACTATTCTTTTGATAAACGTATTACTAGGTGGAATTGGATTAGGATTAGTGCTAAGTTTGATGCTCGGCCCTGTATTCTTTGTGCTGCTTGAAACTAGTATAAAAAAAGGTGTTAAATCTGCTCTTTATCTCGACTTAGGTGTATTTATTAGTGATGTTCTATACATTATTATTGCATTTATTTTCGTTAATCAAGTGTCACAATTAATGGAAAGTGACTACAGTATTTACTTGAGTATTATTGGCGGTTGTTGTTTTCTATTGTTTGGGTTGTATACACTTCGTAAAAAATTTACACCAGTAAAAAAACAAATCAATAAATCAAAAGAATTGGCAACAAGTAGCCAGCTCTCCACTATTATGAAAGGTTTTTTTCTGAATGCAGTAAATCCAGGCGTACTGTTTTATTGGTTAACTATTATAGGAACCATCAGAAAGAAAACTATTTTACCAGGATTTTCAGAAAATACGACTGTATTTATATATCTCATTATCATTTTAATTACTTTTTTTGGTATTGATATTTTTAAAATTCTTGGTGCTGAAAAGTTAAAGAATGTTTTAACACCTGGCTGGATGAATGCAATCAATAAATTTCTTGGAATTATTTTAATTTGTTTTGGTGTTTTATTTGTTCTTGATGGATTAAATGATCTGTATCATATTGTGTAACTAAAACTCTGATTGTAGTTATTAACTACGTTAATTTATATATGAAAACTTTATCTCTATTATTTCTTGCTTTAATAGCTTCTGCAAATATTGCAATGGCGCAAGTGAAACATAAATTGGTTACCAACTACTGGGACTTTGGCAAAACAAAAGTAATGTCTCGAGGATTTTATTACGTCGATAAATTCTCAGGCGAAACAACGCTGGAACATGGAAAGTGGAACTACTGGAATAGGAATGGGAAATTGACTGAAAGGCGTTTTTATGAAAAAGGTGAATTGCATGGTGAAGTGAGCTTATTTTACACAAATGGCAACAAAAAAGAAGAAGGTTTTTTTGAAATGGGAGAACAAGATGGAACTTACAAAGCTTGGCACGAAAATGGAAAATTAAAAACAGAAGGCCAGTATGAATTTGGAGAGCCTACAGGAGTCTGGACTTCCTACTACGAAAATGGTTCACTTCATTCTCAAGAAAAAATAGAGGATGGGATTACTTACATGCAAAATTTCTGGATTTACGATAAAACTCAAACATTAAAAAATGGTAACGGTGAAATGGTTTTATTCTATAAAAGTAATGGGAATGTCAATGAATTGTATACTTATAAAGATGGACTAAAGGATGGCCCTTTCACAGAGTATTCTGTATATGGAGCTAAGCTAGTTGAAGGAGCTTATTCAAAAAACCAAAAAAGTGGGGAATGGACGTTTAAATATTATGATGGAAAATTAGATACAAAAATGACCTATAAGTCAGGAATGTTGAATGGGCCGTATGTTAAGTACTACGATAACGAAACTGTTAATATTGAAGGTAATTATGTTGATGGAGAAAAAGATGGCCATTGGATATGGTATACTAATATTGGGACCAAGGATATGGAGGGTGATTTTTTGGATGGGTTACAAGATGGGAAGTGGGAATATTGGTACCCCGGTGAAAATCCAAAAAAGAAGTATGAAGGTCATTATAAATTAGGGAAACGCAATGGAGAATGGGAGTTTTGGTATCCTGAAGGGCAAAAGTGGAAAAAAGGATCATATTTAGACGATCAATTAGAAGGACTATGGAAAACCTGGTGGGAAAATGGCAATTTACTGAGTGAAGGATCATATTTGGATGGCAAAGAGCATGGAAATTGGAAGCAATACTTTGAAGAAGGTGTGATAAAGAATGATGGAAATTTCAAAATGGGATTACTAGATGGCGCGTGGACTTCGTACTATAAAAAGAAAAATGTTCATCTTGAAGGTTATTACCAAGATAATATGAAAGTAGGAATATGGAAAAGATATTCCAAGAAAAGGATCTTAATTGAAGAGGGAGAATATAAAATTGTTACCATTGAAAAAAGTATGAAATATGGCCCATTCAAAAAACATAAAGTTTTAGAAAGCGCAAGAGATGGCCATTGGATTTGGTACTCTGAAAAAGATGGTGGAAAAACACATGAAGGCAATTATAGCAAAGGAAAAGAACAAGGTACATGGACATATTATTATCCGGGTGGAACAAAACCTATGCAAGAACTATCCTATAAAGATGGTAGATTAAACGGTACTACCATAAAGTACAGTTGGCGACCACATAAAGTGACTTCAAAAATTAGTTATAAAAATGGAGTGAAGGATGGTAAAATGATTGTATACGACAAGAGGGGAAGAGTGGCAATAGAAAAAATATTTAAAGAAGGTATTGAAGTAAGGGCGGACGGCAATCCAGTTAGGTTCTCTCCATAGAAACGCGTATGTTATTCACATACGAGACATTTACTTGCAAATAATAGTGTTCAATTGTTTTTCTGTGAATCAAATCTCCCAAAGTGTTTAATTCCTTTATTTTTGTGGTATGAACTTGAATTACTCAGTCGAGGAAATTGCGACCTGTGTCAACGGCAGAATTGTTGGTGATCACAAGGGGGTAGTTCGTCAGGTTAGTTTTGATTCTAGGTCGCCTTTAATTAATGAATCAACTTTGTTTTTTGCGATAGAGGGGCAAAAGTCTCATGGACACCAATTTATTCCAGAGTTTATTAAAAAGGGAGGTAAAATTGCAATAGTAGAAAAGGAATTATCAGCTGTGTCCTGCACCCAAATAGTTGTTTCAAATAGTATTGAAGCGTTGCATCAACTAGCTATTAATCACCGAAAAAAGTTTAATATTCCTGTTATTGCTGTTGCGGGCAGTAACGGGAAAACAACTGTAAAAGAATGGTTGTATCATACGTTAAAGAATGAATTTTCAATTGTTCGAAGTCCCAAAAGCTATAATAGCCAAATTGGAGTACCTCTGTCGATCCTTGAAATTATGGGGCATCACGAGTTAGCGATAATTGAAGCAGGTATTTCACGCCGTGGTGAAATGAAAAAGTTAAAAGAAATAATAAAACCCACAATAGGTATATTTACAGGAGTTGGTTCGGCTCATAGCCAAGGTTTCAATTCTATAATAGAAAAAGAGCAAGAAAAAATGCTTCTATTTTCTGAAGTAAAAGCTTTGTTTTCATCAGATAATATTGATTATGTAAACCATAACGAAATTGTGTTCAATAATAAAGCGGCCTTGCTAAACGCTAGCTTGGTTAAAGCAACGGCCAAACACTTAAATTGTCCTGATTCAATAATTGCTAATGGATTAGCCACATTACCAAGTATTTCTATGCGAATGGAAAAAATGGAAGGAATGAATGGCTGTGTTTTAATAAACGATACATACACGTTTGATGAGAAAGGGTTGGAGATTGCACTTAAATCGATTGAAGCAAATCAAATTCAGAAGTCTAAAATATTGGTTCTTGCTCCCGAATTAGATTACCAACCAACTAAAGATTTCATCAGTATCATTGAATCAAGCCAAATTGACACCTTAGTATGGATTTTTCCCACAAAACTAAAACTATCCAAATTAATAGAAGTCAAACATATTACGTGTGTTCAAGAGTTTATAAAAAATCCTATTTCATTCTCAAATGCAGTTATTCTGTTCTCTGGTTCAAGAAGTATGGAATTAGAAAGGTGTATTCCTTTATATCAATTAAAAAAGCATGTTACCCAACTCGAAATACATTTAGATTCAGTCAGAAAAAATTTAAATTTCTACAGAAATCAACTGTCTCCAAGTACCCAAGTTTTAGCAATGGTTAAAGCGCAAAGTTACGGGAGTGGGAGCGTTGAAATGGCTAAGTTTTTAGAGAAAGAAAAAGTGAATGCTTTGGGGGTAGCTTATGCTGATGAAGGAGTGGCTTTAATAAATGAAGGGATTGAGTTACCAATTTTGGTAATGAATCCTGAGCAATCGGCATTTGATGATATAATTGATTACAAGCTTGAACCTTCAATTTATTCAATTCGGATTTTAGATCAGTTTCTAAACCAGCTCATTTTAAGAGGAAAAACTAGAGTGCCAATCCATATAAAATTAGACACAGGAATGCATAGATTAGGTTTTATGCCTAATCAAATTTCTGAACTGATTGAAACTTTGAATGCGCAACCAGAAGTATATGTCAAAGGGGTTTTTTCGCACTTAGTATGTTCTGGAAGCAAAACTGGTCGTGAGTTCACTGCAGGCCAAATTAAGGAGTTTACGGAACTTTGTGATAAAATAGAAGCTGGTATTGGCTACGGCTTTTTAAAACATTTAGCAAATACTGAAGGTATTGTCAACTATCCTCAGTCTCATTTTAGTATGGTTCGATTAGGCATAGGGCTATTTGGTCTAGCGGGCAATTCAGATGCTCAGCAGGAGAATGCGTTGTCGTTTAAAACTCATATTTCGCAAATAAAAACTATTCGAAAAGGTCAAACAGTCGGCTATGGGTGTAGTTTTATCGCTCAAAAAGATATGGTTATTGGTGTTGTACCAGTTGGATATGCGGATGGATTGTCAAGGATACTTGGAAACGGAAATTGGAACATTAAAGTGAATGATGTTTTGGTGCCAGTTATTGGTTCAATCTGCATGGATATGTGTATGCTGGACCTTTCGAGTACTACCTGCTCAGAAGGAGACACTGCAGAAGTCTTTGGATGGGATAAGAGTATTCAGGAAATGGCTAATCAATTAAACACCATCCCATACGAAATAATTAGTTCTATTTCCTCACGTGTTCAGCGAGTTTACATTGACTAATTATTTAGCCAAATCCTGACGATAATCAGATTTGTATTTGGTTGTAATATCAACTCAATCTGTTTTGTACTTGGCTCTATAACTGCAAGATCTTCTGCTGCCAAATTTTCAAAATTTAATGACGCAGAACCATTGGCACAGAACACAGCTATTATATCGCAACTTTTTTCAATTATCACCTTGTTAGACTTTTCTGACGATATATGCTCCAAATAACCTTCAGTGTTACCTAGCATCATTAAATTAAAATCTTCAGCCAACCCATTGCTGGTCGTTAGCCAATGGCCATTAAACTTGTCTGATTCAAATGGTTTTAGTAGGATCTTATATTTGTTTTCGTGGATAAGGTTAAGTTTACCTTTCAGCACCATCAACTCACGTTTTACAGCATTTAATTTTGTAAAAGATGATTCTTCTATTTCAATAGTTGCCTTACTTAACCTAAATTTAAAGTCTTTATTAATATAGCTGCTTCCAATCGGATAAATATATAACTCTGTTGTATTTCCACCACCCCAGCTCTTGGATCTAACTTCTGTTCCTTTAATTATTTTCATGTTGTAGTTTCTAAAACAGAAGTTTAAATGCGATAGCTGTTACTTTTCGAGAAACTAGATGTCACTCTTCTTTTGGTAAGCGTCATTTATTTCAGCAATAAAATTCAATATTTTTGATTTTCCATGAGAGGAAACCGAGGAGGTAGTGTATACTGGAGGCATAAATTCCCAAGTCTTCAACATCTCATTTTTATAACTTTGAAGCGCCTTTGCAAGTTTTGTACTTGATAGTTTGTCAATTTTCGTAAACACCATTGCAAAAGGCACTCCGTTCTCACCTAGCATTTCCATGAATGATAAATCAATTTTCTGAGGTGGAATTCTACTGTCTATCAATACAAAAAGCGTCATTAAATTTTCTCGTTCTAGCACATATTGAATAACAAATTTTTCCCATTTTACCCGCTGGCTTTTAGCAATTTTAGCAAAGCCATATCCTGGTAAATCAACCAAATACCATGTTTTGTCAATTAAAAAGTGATTAATTAACTGAGTTTTACCTGGTTTACTTGAAATTTTAGCTAACTTCTTATTGTTTGTTAGCATATTGATTAAAGATGATTTTCCCACATTTGACCTACCAATAAATGCATATTCGGGTAATTCTGGTGCAGGGCACTTTGATAGGTCAGAATTACTAATAATGAATTCCGCTTGATGAATTTTCATAAACCTAAATTGGTTAGTTAATGAAGTCGAAAGTTTAAAACAGACCGTTGATTTCTGCGTCAATAGCTTGAATAATTTTCCCTAAATCATCCGCATTTTCATTGAAATTGTTTTCATCAACATCAATGACTATTAGTTTGCCCTTGTCATAAGTGCTTATCCAAGCTTCGTACCGTTCATTAAGTCGTTTCAAATAATCTAAACGAATACTTTCTTCGTACTCTCTCCCTCTTTTTTGAATTTGATTTACCAAAGTAGGTACACTAGCTTTTAGGTAAATTAAAACATCTGGAGCAGAAATAAATGACTCCAATAGATTGAATAAAGAAAAATAATTTTCAAAATCTCGAGTGGTCATTAATCCCATAGAATGCAGGTTTGGTGCAAAAATATAAGCATCCTCGTAAATCGTTCTGTCTTGAATAATATTCTCTGAACTTTCTTTAATTTCTTGAATTTGGGTAAATCGACTATTTAAATAATACACCTGCAAATTAAAAGACCAACGTTGCATGTCCTCATAAAAGTCATTTAAATATGGGTTTTGTTCAACATCTTCAAAGTGAGTTTCCCACCCATAATGTTTGGACAATAGACGGGTTAAAGTAGTTTTTCCAGCTCCAATATTTCCTGCAACAGCTATATGCATAGTGAATTTATTTTAGAGGTTAAAATTAAAAAATAATTCCCTAATTCGGTAGATAAGTGAAAACTTTTTAAATATCGCAATAATCCTAGTATTGATGGGAATCTTAAAACGATTTAGTGGTGGTATTAACTGATAATTGATTTACTTTGCGTTTTAATTAAATCAGGATTAGAATTATTGCTTTTTAGATTATGAAAACGGAAACAAAGGCTTGGTTAATTTTAGTAGCATTGTCAGTGGTCTGGGGGGCATCCTTTATTTTAATAAAAAAATCAATGGAACCAATTCCTGGAGAAATTGTTTTTCAGCCTTTTCAGGTGGGAGGGTTAAGAATTTTGATTGCTGGTTTGGTCTTGCTACCTATTGCTTTGAAGAACCTTAAATCGCTAAATAAAAAGAACACAATTTACCTTTTTCTTGTTGGTTTAACGGGCAATTTTCTACCGTCTTTTTTATTCCCATTAGCTGAGACTGAAATTCAAAGCTCATTAGCAGGATTACTAAATATGGGGACCTCTGTTTTTGTAATCCTAATTGCATGGTTATTTTTTAAAGACAAAATCAGTCAAAAACAAATGATAGGGTTTGCGCTAAGTGTATTTGGATTGAGCTTAATACTTGTGAAGCAAATAGATAATGAAGCAAATAATTTTTATTATGCCCTGTATATCATTTTAGCTACCTTTTTTTATGCCACCAGTTTAAGTTTAATTAAATATAAATTACAGCATTTAAAGCCAAAAGTAATCACTTCCTTGGCCTTCTTTTTAATGTTAATTCCTGCAATTATTTTAAGTAGCATTTCACAAGCTTTTTCTGCTCTGAGTTTTGAGCCAATAGTAATGACAGCTCTGGGCTATTTGGTAATCTTATCAATAATTGGAACAGCATTAGCTGTGTTGTTTTTTAACCAATTGGTTTCAATATCTTCTCCTCTTTTTACTTCATCTGTCACCTATTTAATGCCTGTTGTTGCTCTATTTCTAGGTGTATTAGATGGTGAAGATTTTAATGCGATTAATATCTTGTGGATCGTTATTATTTTTGTTGGCGTATTTTTAATGAGCAAGAAGTCCAAAAATGTGACAAATAATAGTGAACAAAGTATGAGTTAAAAAAATAATACTATCTTTGTCGTCCGAAAAAAAATTAATTTAAACAAAGTTTGTTATGTATGCAATAGTAGAGATAGCAGGGCAACAATTCAAAGTTGAAAAAGACCAACAGGTTTTCGTTCACCGTTTAGATGCAAAAGAAGGAGATAATATCAAATTTGATGATGTGTATTTAATTGATGATAACGGAAATATTACAGTTGGCGCCCCAGCTATAAGCGGAGCACAAGTTTCTGCTTCAGTATTACGTCACTTAAAAGGTGATAAAGTAATCGTTTTTAAGAAAAAAAGACGTAAGGGTTACAAAAAGAAAAACGGACACAGACAATACTTAACGGAAGTTAAAATTGACAGTATTGTAGCAAAAGGTGCTAAGCCAGCAGTGAAGTCTGCAGCCGCAGCTCCAAAAATTGAAAAAGCAGCTCCAGTTAAAAAGGAAACACCAAAGAAGGAAGCGCCTGTTGCAAAAGCAGCCGCTCCAAAAAAAGAGGCCGCTCCAAAGGCGGCACCTAAAAAAGCGGCTTCGAAAGGAGATGACTTGAAGAAAGTAGAAGGTATTGGACCAAAAATTGCTGAAATATTTGTTGCAGCTGGAATCGATACTTTTGCTAAATTAGCAGATGCTTCTCAAGATCAGTTAAAAGAAATTTTAGCCGCAGCAGGTTCACGTTATGCTTCTAAGAATCCAGGTTCTTGGCCAAAGCAAGCAAAAATGGCAGCTGAAGGTAAGTGGGATGAGCTAAACAAATGGCAAGACGAAACTAAAGGTGGAATTGAAAAATAATTCCATTAGTAATAATAAGAATTAAAATTAGAATAAAATGGCACATAAGAAAGGAGTCGGTAGTTCGAAAAATGGTAGAGAATCAGAATCGAAACGATTAGGCGTTAAGATTTTTGGAGGTCAAGCCGCTATTTCAGGTAATATCATTGTAAGACAAAGAGGTACAAAACACCATCCAGGCGAAAATGTAGGGATTGGTAAAGACCACACTTTGTATGCACTTACTGACGGACTAGTTAGTTTTAGAAAGAAAAAAGACAATAGATCTTACGTTTCAGTAGTACCTTTTGAGGCAACTGAAGCATAGTAACCAAGTCTTAAAAAACATTAAAACTCCATTTTGCTTCAATGCATAATGGAGTTTTTTTGTGTTGAAAAAAGTATATTTGATAACGATATAAGTACACCAACCACTATGTTAGAAATAACAAGAATTAGAGAACAAAAAGAAGAAATTATTAAAGCACTTAAGGTGCGAAATATTGACGCCTCAAAAGATATTAGTCAAATTATTGACTTAGATAATCAGTGGCGAATTGCCAAGTCTGACTTGGAAGTATTAGCTTCTGAATCAAATAAATTGGCCAAAGAAATAGGTGGACTATTTAAAAGCGGAAAAATTGATGAAGCAAATGAAGTTAAATCAAAAGCAGCTAAAATAAAAGAGCAAGAACCTGCGCTGAAGGATAAAGTAGTAAAGCTTGCAGACGAAATAACCAATATTTTATACTTACTTCCAAACGTGCCCAATAAAATTGTCCCTGCAGGAAATGCAGATACTGATAATTTAGTAGAGTCTGAATTTGGTGACTTACCTAGTTTACATGGTGGGGCTTTACCACATTGGGAATTGGCAAAAAAGTACGACTTAATTGATTTTGAGATGGGCGTGAAAGTGACAGGCGCTGGTTTCCCTTTTTACACAGGAAAAGGTGCCCGATTACAGCGTTCATTAATCAATTTCTTTTTAGATGAAGCAAGAGATGAAGGATATAAAGAAATTATCCCACCCTTTGTCGTTAATGAAGCCAGTGGAATTGGAACGGGCCAATTACCAGATAAAGAGGGTCAGATGTATCATAGCCCAATAGATGATTTTTATTTAATTCCAACCGGAGAAATTCCATTAACTAATATGTTCAGAGATGTAATAGTGAAAGCTGAAGATTTCCCCATAAAAATCACAGGATATACACCGTGTTTTAGAAGAGAAGCAGGGTCATATGGAAGTGATGTTCGAGGTCTAAATCGACTACATCAATTTGATAAAGTAGAAATAGTGCGAGTTGAGCACCCTGAAAAATCTTATGAGGCTTTAAACGAAATGGTGGCTTATGTTGAGGGATTATTAAAAAAACTAGAATTACCTTATCGTAAATTGCGTTTATGTGGCGGAGATTTAGGATTTACTGCTGCTTTAACATATGATTTAGAAGTTTATTCTGCCGCTCAAGATAAATGGTTAGAAGTTAGTTCTATATCTAACTTTGAAACCTTTCAGGCCAATCGCCTTAAGCTGCGCTTCAAAAATGAAAACAAAAAGAGTGTTTTAGCGCATACACTGAACGGCAGTGCACTCGCTTTGCCAAGAATTTTGGCAGCATTATTGGAGAACAACCAAACAGAAAATGGGATTAACATTCCGAAAGTATTAGTACCTTATACCGGATTTGAAAAAATATAGAAAATGAAACATATAATAGTTTTTTTATTTTTGGGAGTACTGCTAATATCCTGTAATCCTGAAAAAAAATATGCTGCCGAAATTCAAGAAATTGAAAAATACGAAACTTCCCTCGACAGTTTAGTTTCTGTATATAATTCAATAAAGTTTGACAGCCTTACTTATATTCAGTCGACAGCCTCACAAGCTGAAAAGATGATAAAAATGCATTATACAGCCGATACAATTTCAATGGATTTAGGTGAAAGGTTGAGGTTTATCAAGTCTGTACGGAAATCATTAGGAAGTATTGACGTAAAAAAGAAATCCTTGAAGAGAGAATTAAGAATGTTAAAAGAACAGTTTGCAACACTAAAAATTGATGTTCAAGAGGGGTTGTACGGACGAAGCCAAATTGATGAATATCTTTTGGCAGAAAAGAAAGCCTACGAGAATTTAACTGAGAATTTAAATACTGTATTAGATAATCAAAAAAAGCAGCTGCATGATTTTAATTATGCATACCCAACTGTTAGAGAATATATAGAATTAATTAATCCAACTGATAATCAAGATTAGAATTCAAATAAAAGCAGTCATCTTAAGTCTGGCAATAATTAGCCTTACTCAGTCTATTTTTGCTCAGCCTGGAAATAATGAAGATGTCAAACTAGCAGCTCATTATTACAATAAAGGCGCTTTCGATAAGGCCGAAGAGTACTACCTAAAACTATTCAAAAAGTATGAGTCAAAATCATATTTTTCAAAATACTATGACTGTTTGGTTTTTCAAGAAAAGTATAAAGAAGCTGAAAAAGTTGTTTCAAAACAAATAAAAAGGTATCCGTTTGAAATAGCTTATCAATTTAAATTAGCTGACCTTTATAAAAAAACTGACAGAGAGATTGATGCAGAATTTTTGTACCAGAAAATGGTAGACGACTTAACGCCCGTAAAAAGTCAAGTTCAGAATTTGGGTCGTTATTTTTCGGGAATAGGAGCATATGATTATGCGCTTCAAACATATGAAAAAGGAAAAAAAGCCAATAAAAGTGGGTATCAATTTAATTTAGAAATGGCCGAGCTGTATTCATTGACAAATCAGCCAGAAAAAATGATTGAAGCTTATTTGGATTTACTAGAATATAGCCCAACATATTTACGCACGACTAAGGTTTATTTAGTCAGACAGATTGATTTTGAAAATGATTCTGAAAGAGTAGAATTACTCAGACAATCTTTACTGAAAAGAGCCCAATCAAATCCGAATAAAACGTATTATAACAAGATGCTCATCTGGTATTATACTCAAAAGAAAGAGTATTTAGGTGCCATTATTCAAGCTAAAGCACTTGATAAAAAAGAAAATAGTGGTGGTAAACATACTTTTGAAATGGGAGCAGTATGCCAGTCAAACAAAGCCTATTCCAAGTCTGTCATGGCTTACGAATTTGTTAAAGAATTTGGTTTTAAAAGTCCATATTACACAGTCGCAGCTGAAAAATTATTAGAGGTTAGCTTTTTACAAGTTACGGATTCCGGAGTTTTTGATTCCTCAGAAGTGGATGCTGTTGCAAAAAATTATGAAGCAGAGCTAGATAGATTAGGTAAGTCAGGTTCAACTATTAATATAATTGAACGTCTAGCTCGGATTTATGCTTTTTATTTGAATGATTCTGAAAAAGCGCTTAATATGCTAAGTGAAGCGCTGCAATTGGCGCCTACAGGAATAGACAAGGCAAAGATTAAAGTATTAACTGGTGATGTCTTAGTTGCAGATAATCAAATTTGGGAAGCTTCGATATTTTACATGCAAGTAGCTAATGACTTTAAAGACGATAAAATTGGACATGAGGCAAAATTTAAAAATGCAAAAGTGTTTTATTACGACGGTGAATTTGAATTTGCTAAAGCTCAGCTTGATGTTTTAAAGGCATCTACTACAAAGCTTATAGCAAATGATGCTATGCAATTATCTTTGCTTTTGCAAGATAATTTAGGAATAGACACAACGGAAGCTCCAGTTCAATTATTTGCAAAAGCTGATTTACTACTTCAGCAAAATCGATACATTGAATCTTTAGCAGTACTAGATACAATACAAGCGCAATTTCCTTTTCATAGTTTAGCGGATGAAATTCTGTTTCAAAAAGGCTTAATTTACAGCCAGCAGAAAAAATGGGGTGAGGCCGTGACCTATTTTGAAGAAATAGTTTCAATTTATTCTTTTGATATTTTGGCTGATGATGCATTGTTCAAATTGGCTGAAATATATGACTATAGGCTTTCGCAGCCAGATAAGGCCGCAGAATATTATAAAAAAATTCTCTTTGAATTTTCAGGAAGTTTGTTTACCTCTTTAGCCAGAGAGCGCTATCGAGCACTAAAATCAATTTAAGATGAAAATTATTTACAATGTTACAGTAAGTATTGACTATGAAGTACATGATGATTGGCTTGAATGGATGAAATCGACACATGTTCCAGATGTTCTAAAAACAGGCTTATTTTTAGAGGCTAAACTCTCTAAAATTATGGCTGAAGAGTCAGGAGGGCTATCCTATTCAATTCAGTATTTATGCGAAAATCAGGCTAAACTTGATGAATATCAAGCGAAATTTGCGCCAGAATTGCAAAATGCACACAACGCCAAGTATGCTGGGAAATTTGCGGCTTTTAGAACATTATTAAGAGTTGAACATAGTTTTATACATCAGGATTAATGTACGTTAAGCCAAAAAAACATTTAGGACAGCATTTTTTAAAAGATGAAACAGTTTGTCAACGAATGGTGGCAGCAATTCCTGCTGAAGATACTGGCATAAATATTTTAGAAGTAGGCCCGGGTACAGGTGCTTTAACCAAGTATCTTTTGAAAAGGTCAGACTTTGAAGTTAATGTAGTAGAGGTTGATCAAGAATCCGTGCAATATCTTAAAATAAATTTTCCTGCTTTAGAAGGAAGAATCCATAGTCTAGATTTTTTAAAGTTAGATTTACCTGTTTTGATGGGTCAGGAACCATTCCTAGTTTTTGGAAATTTCCCGTACAATATATCTTCTCAAATTTTATTCAAGGTGCTTGATTATAAAGATCAAATCCCTAGTGTTGTGGGCATGTTTCAAAAAGAAGTGGCTGAACGTATTGCAAAACCACCTGGATCAAAGCAATATGGAATAATTAGTGTTCTTTTGCAGGCATTTTATGATATTGAGTATTTGTTTACAGTAAACGAGGATGTTTTTGATCCACCTCCAAAAGTCAAATCTGGAGTCATTAAATTGGTGAGAAATGAAGTTCGTTCCCTTGATTGTGATGAGAAAGTATTTAAAAGAGTCGTCAAAACTGCATTTCAGCAAAGGCGAAAAACGTTGAGAAATTCCCTGAAATCCATGATTACTGAATTTGTCGATAAAGATTTACCAATATTTTCAGAGCGACCTGAACAATTATCTGTTGATGATTTCGTGAAATTAACACGATTATTAATTGCAGCACATTAATTATTTTTTATAAATTTGAACCTTACTAAGCTGTTGAAAGGCAATTTCTATGATGCAAAAAGCAATATCCTTATTGAGTTTTCTATTTCTTATTAGCGTTGCAGGTAATTCTCAGACATGGAAATACATGCGTCAGGAAGTTCAGTTTGGGCTTGGTGCTTCAAGTTTTTTTGGTGATTTGGGCGGTGGTAAAGGTGAGGCACAAAATGACATAAGAGATATTCGTTTATCGGCAACACGACCAGCTCTGAATTTTGGTTACAAATACATGATTTTTCCGTCACTTTCAATCAAAGGTGTTTTTAATACAGCTTTGTTATCAGGTAACGACGCTTCAACAAAGAACCCAGTTAGAGAGAATCGTAATTTAAGTTTTAGATCAGCAGTATGGGGAGGAGATTTGATGTTTGAATATTACCCGTTCTCTGAACAAATTACAAGACGATATAAAATACGAGGAGTTGGTGGTAAAAGTGCCTTTTCAGTGTCGCCTTATATTAGCGCAGGAATTGGAATAGTTGCTTTTCAGCCAAAAGCAAATTTAGATGGAACTTGGTACAAGTTACAACCATTGGGCACAGAGGGACAAGGATTAGCGGGTAGGCCAGATAAATACAAAAGATATACTTATACTATTCCATTAGCAATTGGTGCTAAATATTTGATTGATAGAAATTGGAGTGTTGGCTTTGAATTGTCGGTACGGTATACAGGAAGTGATTATATTGATGATGTAAGTACGTCGTATTATATACCTGAAGAGATTGAGAAAGCAAATGGAGCCGTTGCTGCACAGTTGGCAGATCGAGCTTTAGATCCTTCTTTGGGTTGGACAGGAGTTCAGGCTTTAGGTGGAGGAGGTTATAATTACTTTCAAAGGGGAGACCCAGTATGGAATGATGCATATTCTTATGCAATATTTTCTATTCATTATCGTTTTAGAAAAGGAACAAAATATATTCCTAAATTCTAATACAAATGATCAAATTGAAGTATCAGTTTTTTTTTCTATTCATTTTTGGATCAGTTCAATTATTTGGGCAGTCAAATAATTTTAAAAAAGCATTTGAGGTTGGTGTTTTTGGTGGAGGAGCCTACTATATTGGAGATTTAAATCCAACCAAACATTTTGTGTATAGTGAGCCAGCATATGGTGCTGTGGTTAGGTTTAATTTGTCGAAAAGACATTCATTCAGACTAACTGGCACATATGCGACAATTAGTGCAAATGATGCGAATTCAGCTGATCCTTGGCAAGTCAATAGAAATCTTAATTTTCAGAGTACTTTATTTGAAGTAGCTGCAGGGTTTGAGGTATGCTTATTGCCTTATGCTATAAATGATTTAAAGAATAGGTTTACGCCTTATTTTTTTTATGAATTGGCCTGGCTAAGAATGAATCCTACAACAGCAAATGTCAATGGTAATGAAGTTGTGTTAAATGATTTTGGAACCGAGGGTCAAGGGAGTACACTGTCTGATCAAAGAAATTACTTTCTCAATCAATTCACTGTTCCTTTAGGAGTTGGGATTAAATTCAATATTGTGAAGCGGGTGGCATTGTCATTTGAATATGGTATTCGATTAACCTTTACAGATTATCTGGATGATGTTTCTGGAAATTACATTAACCAAGCCGATCTGGCTAATTTAAGAGGACCATTAGCAGCTAGTATTGCGGATCCCTCCTTAAACAATATCAGTTCTGTTCCTTCTGCCAATAGAGGAAATCCAAATAATAAAGATTGGTACTCTTTTTATGGCGCTATGCTTACCATTAAACCATGGAAATACAATGTTTGTAATATGTTTCAGCAATAAAATCTCCTAACCGTAGTAAGGAGAAATCATAAGGTATACTACTACTCCAGTAATAGCTACATACAGCCATATTGGGAAAGTATATTTTGCTAGCTTTTTATGTCGCTCATAGTTGCCAGCCCAAGCCCTCAAATAAGTGAATAAAACAAAGGGAATTACTACAATACTGAGAATAATATGTGTAAACAAAATAAAATAGTACACATATGCTGAAAAACCAAGTGCTTGCCTTTCGGTATCTGCTAATGTTCCATCATGATTTTTGTCGCCATACAAAGTAGTATCAGACGTTATGTGGTACAGCACGTAACCAATTAAAAAAAGAACAGAACCCAAAATGGCCAATCTTATTAGACGCTCATGAAGGGCTTTATTTTTATTTTTTATGGCTATAACTGCTGTTACTAAAAGAATAGCAACAATGCCATTAATTGATGCATAAATGCCAGGTAAAAAGCTAAAATCATATCCTTTAATTTTAATTCCAAACAATAGTGCTACTAAACCAGGAACAACTATCGATAAGATGATTGCTAGTGGTTTGTATTTTTTTTCTAGGTCAGTGTCAATACTTGTTTTTTCAGTCATTGCTGTATGTGGATATTAATAGACGTAAGTCTTTTTCTAATTGATTTACTTCGGCCGTATCTGTTCCTTCGTACATGCCTCTAATGTGCCCATCTCTGTCAATTAATACAAAGTGTTCCGAATGAAGAAATCCACCCTCTGCTTCCCTATCAACATCTGCATTAATTAAGTATTCATCTTTTCCAATATCATAAGTATATGCTGAAGATCCCCTCAGGAAATACCAGTCGTCTCGGGGATTAATACCCATTAAATTGATGTATTCATTAAGGCGCGCAAGTGAATCCCTTTCTGGATCGATAGTATGTGAAAGAATAATTAATTCGTCAATATCTTTTGTCTTGTTGTGAAGTCTCTTCATGTTTTGAGTCATGATTGGACAAATCGAAGGGCAATGGGTGAAAAAGAAATCGGCAATATACACTTTTCCCATAACGGTTTCATTGGTTACAGCTTTACCGGTATGTGAGGTAAAGTAAAATGGACCGATTGAATGGTGTATAGTGTCCAGTGTTACTTGGCCATTTTTTTCAACTGTTTCAATATCATAAAACCCAAGAAACGGTAGGGTTTGAGGGTTGTTTTTAATGGCGGTATTATCACAGCCGATTAAAACAACCAAAAAGAAGTAGCATAGAGAAATATGGCTAATGTTTTTCATCAAACTCTACTTTCTTCAGTATTTTCAAAAGATCGAAAAAATTTCGGATATCAGAATCACGCTTGGCACCTGTAAAACCCCTGATGTGTTTTTCTCTGTCAACTAAAAGCAATGAGTTTACAAATGCTTTTTTTCCTATTTCAAAATTACTTGAAGTGGCTGGTAATTTCAGAAAGTCAGAACCATTGTAATTAAAATCATAAACTTGAGCTGGGTTCCCGATTACAATTTGCCAAACTGAAGTATCTTGTTTTAATACAGATAAGGCCTCAAGTAGTTTTGAGGAAGGTTTATTAATAGAGTTTCCATTCTCATCTGTTAAAATAGAATAGAATTTGACATTATTGTAATTATCCTTATTCTTCTTTACTTTATCATAAAACAATTCGTTAAAATGATAGAGATAAACGCCACAGGTGTCGGGACAGCTGTTTTGTATCGTTGTAAATATTAAGAACTCGTTTGCAGTAGTATTTGAATTAACAATTTCACCACTTACGGTTTTAAATTGGAAATAAGGTATTCGATATTGAATGGTATCATTTTCGCCACTTGGATTTTCAACCACTGTATATTCGCCAATGAATGGTAGCTGAATAAATTTGTTGTTGATGTTTTTGGCAAAAAAATAGATAATTAGACCCGGACCAAAAAATACGAGAATCATTAATCCTAGTCTCTTAAGTCCCGGCATTGCTTAATGTTTTAAGTTATTTTCGGAATTCATTCCAAACGTCAGCAACAGCTGATCCTTCGTATGATAAATGGAATATAAGGTAAAGAATAAACAAGATGTAAGGAATCAAAATCATCATTCTGAAAGCTTTTCTTTCTTCTCCTAAATGCATAAATACCATTACAATATAACCCGCTTTTATTAGGGTTAAAATAATGTATGACCATTTAATTACTGTCCATGTCCCAGGACCAACAGCTTGCTTAGGCATTGCAATACCTACACCAACCTCCACAGCAGTGATTATTGAAAGAATGGCAGTTACAATCCAAATTTTCTTTCTTATTTTCTTCCCAGCTTCTTCGTCATGGTGTCCATCCAAAGAATATTCTATAATATCGTCTCTTAGCATTTTTTAATTTTTTTTTAAGTTATACTAGGTAGTAGAAAGTAAATACAAATACCCAAACTAAATCTACAAAGTGCCAGTAAAGTCCTACCTTTTCAACCATTTCGTAGTGGCCTCTTTTTTCGTAAGTTCCCTTGATGGCATTCAATAAAATAACAATGTTAAAAATGACTCCTGTCAAAACGTGAAATCCGTGGAAGCCAGTAATGAAGAAAAAGTAATCTGCATAGAGTGTCGGGCCGTAGGGGTTGTGTGCCAGCGTGGCATTATCTGCCCAAGTACTTAAGTTTCCATCCGGTCCAGCAATAAATGTTGCCCACTCCCAAACTTGTGATCCTAAAAATATGAATCCACCAATTACGGTAAAAATTAACCATTTGATGACATTTTTTTTGTCCATTCTGTGTCCAGCTTCAACAGCTAAAACCATTGTAACAGAACTTACAATCAAAATAAATGTCATTAAAGCGACATAAATTAGTGGATAATGGCCGTGAGTAAAAGGTAAGTGAGTGAAAACTTCTTCTCCAGCTGGCCAATGAGCAGCAGTTTCTGGATTCGAAAATTTAGCGAAACCTAAAGAGGTTAGTAATCCCCCAAAAGTAAGGGCATCAGACACTAAAAAGAACCACATCATTAGCTTTCCGTAGCTGATGCTTAAAGGCGATATTTTACCTCCCCATAGTGTTGCGTTATCAATTTGTTTAGAAGCTGGAGAACTCATATATGATATTTATTTGTGCAAGTTTAGTGAATAAAATTTAAAAATAGGTATAAATATAACCACAAAATTCCCAAAAAATGCCAGTAGATATTTCCTATTTTCAGCCCAGTATAATTAGAAGCAGAATATTGTTTTCTGCCTGTGTTAATTGTGAGAACTAAAAGTACGATAATCCCTGCAATCCAGTGCAGTCCATGAATGATAACGAAAGCAAGTATAAAAGAGCTGGCGCGGTTACTTGAACTACCTAATTCACTGTATGCGTACGGCGATATTTCTTGCCCATTTTTATAAAATTTTCTATTTTCATATTGTACCTCTTGCCCTTTGTAATACAGAGTAAAATCTTTCCCATATTCGCCAATCATGTAAAAATCACCTCTGTCTTTAATTATGGCTTCAGCAAAATGCCACAGCTTACTGTTTTCAGATGGAGACAAGGATAGGTCGTTATACTCTAGCCTGTTGTTTTGATAAACAAGGGCCTTATCTTTTAGTTTTAAACTATAAGTACCATAGTTATTTAAAGCACTTGGAGACTTGTCTCTTACAGTTAAAAGTGGCTTTAAAAATGTTTTCATTTCAAGTAAAAAAGCTTCTGAAATTTTAGAGCCTTGATAGTAATATTCAGAGCCGTCAAAACTAATTTCTTTACCATTTTTGTAAAGTGTAAAGTATTCCCCATACTTTCCCTGTAAATTAATTATTTCGCCAGTTAATGGGCTTCCAGAATTAGATAAAGTCATGAAACCTTTGTACTGAGTCCAACCAAAAGCCATCCCTACAATTAGTGCTAATCCAACCGCCATTGAGGCTACTTTTGTGTTGTTGTTTTTTATGAGTTTTGTGGCTAAAATTAAAAGGAGACTGCTCAATAGTACTAATACACAACTCCAAACAAAATATGATGGTAGATTCAATTTAACCCAAAAACTTGATCCTTTGGAAACAATATATCCGCTCGTTAAACCAGCAAACAACATAACAATTGAAAAAATTCCGAACCACAACAAGTTCTTTTTTATTTTTTCCTTTGCAACTAATTTTTTATTGTTTGAAACTGCGTCTAATTCTTCGCTCATCAAATGTGGTTAAATACGTATAGAAATTGAATAATAGGAAGGTAGATAAATGAGGCAAACATGAGTTTTCTTGCTAATTTATCATCTAATGTTTTATAAAATTGAATTGTAATATATAAGAACCATAAGCCAGAAAGTAGACCAATTATTAAGCTTACTACTCCAGTAAAATTAAATAAATATGGTAGAATACCTGCTGGTACTAAAAGTATTGACGATAAAAGTATAATATTTGCCGATCGTTGATCTTTTCTGCCTTTTGATGGCAGCAATGAGAACCCTCCCTTTGCATAGTCCTCATCAGAAACCCAAGCTATTGCCCAAAAATGAGGGAACTGCCAAACAAATTGTACCAGAAACATAATACCAGCCAATAAACTAAATTCACCTTCAACTGCTACTACACCTAGCATTGGAGGAATAGCGCCAGGAAATGCACCTACAAAAACTGCCCATGGCGAAACGCGCTTCATAGGTGTGTAGATGAACACATACATGCACAAAGCCATAATGCCTAATATGCCTGAGAAAAAGTTAATTTGAAAAAGTATTATAGCACCTAGAACTGCCATGCCAACTGCCCACATCATAGCCTCGTTAATGGTCATGTTGTTTGTAGGCAAAGGTCGTTTTGCCGTCCTCGGCATTTTTTTGTCTAGCTCTCTTTCTATAATTTGATTAAAGGCATTAGATGCTCCTGTAATCAAATACCCTCCAATAATTAAAAACCAGAAGTTTAAACCAAATCCACCTTTAGCAAACAAATACCCACTAACTGAAGAAATGACCACAAGGAATGACAATCGCATTTTAGTAAGCGCCATTATTGACTTTACCTTTGATTGCGTTTTGGAAGATTTTATAGCTATTTGTTCGCTTGCCATCTCTGAAAATTGAGGTACAAAGATATTAATTATATCTATTTCCCCAATGGCTTTGACTAAATTAACAGCGAATTTAATTGTTAAAAATCGTCGTTTTTATTCCAGATTCTAGACCTAATTCCAATCTCCAGCATATGGGTTTGATTGAAATATTTTTCAGAAGTGTGTGCTCTTAACTGATATCTGCCTGTAAAAAAAGTATTTGGCATTGACTTAAGCGGGTATTCATAGAAAAAATTAGCTGAAAAAATATTCTGTTGAACACCCTGTCCAATTGAGTGATTATAATCTCCATCTCGGTTGTTGTATGATTTCCATACGTTTTGTCCATAACTAACTTCTGATGAATCGGCACCAAACATGGCATATGTTAACTGCATTGTAAATTGATGCCTATTTAACTGATACGATAATATTGAATTCACCTCATAAAAATTGGCACCAAGCGGATGTGTTACACTTGCGCTAGCATGCCCATAGCTTTGTGGACTTTGCTTATGAGAATATGTAAATGGTCGAACCATATTAAATTCGATTTGACCGTATAGGTTTGGGATTAAAAAGTGCTTTGTTTTAATACCTATTTGGGTTCCGAATTTATTTCCCCACCATTGGTTTGTATCTTTTATTTCTGCCAGCAGAAATTCATCAACAATTACCTGGCTGTATATGGTTGTGTTGCTGTTTGTCTTGAAACTGAGATTTGCACCTAATAATACATTGTCTGCAGAACCTTGGCTATATTCAACTGGTCTGTACATTACAAACGGGTTCATATAGTTTGGTTCAAAGTAGCGATTAGTTAATGTATCTTTGGCTTCCCAAACTACAGTTTCAAAAACAGAAAAATTAAATTCTTTAGTAATATTCCAACTCAGGTAATGGGCAGCTGAGAGTTTGGTAACATCTTTTTGCCTATTCTGAGGAGCGGACGAAAAGTCTTTCCATACATTAAAAAGGTTAACATATTTTATGCTCCAAAAAGATGTTTCTAGTTTTAAAAAAGGATTTGCTGGTGCATTATCAGATAGCAGTAAAGTACGATATCCTTCGCCAAAACTGTTTTTGCCAATGCCCCCTAAAAAAGTAAAGAATTTGTTTGGCCGATAAGCGGCTATTAGTTCTCCTTGCATAAAGAAGTCATTACCAAACGGTCTTCCAATTCCTACATTAATCTGGTAATTTTGCTGAATAGAATCTACTACATAACCGCCTTGATTAAAATGTGGAAGTAGCTTTCCAGTTATTGTAAATTTTTTTGAATGATAGTCAATCCCAAGGCCGACTCCCAAATCAAATGGAAATTTTGTTTCAGAATCTACACCAATACCAATATTAACGATTGGATAAATTAAGTCATTCTGCTTTATTGACTTGGAAAACCTCGACGATTCGGTGACTGTTTTTAATTGAAGGTAAGGTTTTACTGATGTGTGATTAGATGAACTAAGTACTGATGAATCTGATTGAAAGTAGTTTCTGTAGTGGAGATTTTTTATTTCTAAGTTCTGACCGACTGTATAATTTGCACTAATAAGTAAAATAAAAGCTAACCACCTCATTTTTTTGCTTTTGAAAGGGTGATTAGAGCCGTGAACAAAAGTGCCCACGAAAGCAAAGTTAAAAGTTGAAGTGTTGGGTTTAGAGCAGGTGTTAGGCACACAATGGCTATACAACTCACATTAAAGGCATAAAGAATAACTACTACTTTTCTATGCCCATAACCCTTGTCTTGAAGTTTATGATGTAAGTGATTACGGTCGGCTAGGAAAGGTGATTTTCCGGCAATAATTCTAAGAATAAAAACTCTTAAAGTGTCCAAAAGAGGGTATATTAATACACCAATAGCAAATATTGGAGTAGATATATTTGCAAAAGGTTGAAGTAAAAAATTGGTATCAGATTCAATGACTTGAGTCGTTAAAACAAAAATTATAGCTCCAATTGTCAAAGAGCCGGAATCACCCATGAAAATTCGAGCGGGATTAAAATTAAATATTAAAAATCCAAGCAATGCTCCTGAAAGAGAAAATGAGACAACTGCCCAATAAGCTGAAGGACTATAGCAAAACCACACACCAAAGGTAACAGTGATTATAAAACCAATTCCAGCAGCTAAACCGTCAATACCATCAATTAGATTGACAGCATTTACAATCACCACATAAACAAATAATGAGGTTAAAAATTGAGCCCAGTCCGGCAATATTACCTCTAGCCCAAATATACCATGAAAAGATTCAATTTTTAAATCTCCCATTAGTACCAGAATCACACCAACTACAAAATGAGCGAATAGCTTTTTACTTGGCGACATTCCAATAATATCGTCCTTCACTCCAACAAAAAATAACAAAACTAAACTCGCCATCAAATATAAAAATGGTTCAAGTTCCCTGTTACTTCCAGCTTCAACAGGAAACCACAAAAAACAGGCAAACATAAAGGCGCTAAAAATGATAACTCCACCAATTGTTGGAATGCTTCGATTATGCAACTTTCGTGCTTCACTAGGCTCATCAACAAGGTGCTTTAATTTGGCTACCTTAATTAAAGATGGCGTTGCAAAAAGCACTACCGAAAGTGCTGTTGTGAATGCTAGAACGTAATGATATAAATTCATACTACCAGTCTAAAGTTTTTCTGCTCAGGTTTGTCTTAATGCCAAAATAAGCAAAATTTGTACTATTTTGAACATTTTGCACAGTACTAATTCGATTTAGTATGCCAATGTAGCATTCTAAATTATATTTTTTATTAAATCTATATCCAGCCTCTAATTTATTGAACCATACGTTTACTACTGCATTTTCATTTTGAACTGACGATAAAAGTGTTTGATGTTGGATTGTGCTGTCAGACGGGATTCTTTGAGAGTAAATTGTAGTATAGTTTACAAAAATTCGTTTGTATGTATAGTCAGTAATTAATATTATTTCCTTAAAATTATTGCCTAACGGATGAGCAAGCGCGAGATTAGAATGGGTATAATTGGCACGTTTATTTTCTGAAGAATAGAAATTTTCTCGCACTTGGTTAAATTCAATTTGCAGGTTTAAGTTTTGCAACAGGATATTGTATTTATTAATACCCAATTGCCAGCCACCAAAAGTATTTTTATTAAAAACCAATTGACCATAAATCAAGTTTTTTGAAAAATTGATGGAAGCATTTAATCCAAAAAAACCATTAAACCTCTTGGGTGTGTTTCCTCCATCAAAAAGTGTATTTCCAATAAGCGGATTAAATGCTAAATAGTTAAAGGGTTTTACGCCTAAGGAATCAGAAGTGATCCACATATTGTTTTCAAAAATCCCGATTTGTATGTTCTTGTTTATACTGTAGTCAACATAATGACTGACACTTAGTTTTCGCTCGTAATTTGCTTCTGGAGTAGAATAAACGGGCAGTCGGTATAAGTTTTGCTGGCTTGCATAAATGGAGCTATACTGAAGCTTGTTATTTAAAAATAGCAGTTCAGATTTAATATAAGGATAGTTAACCGCAAAGTTCGACAATAAGAGTGATCTGTGTCCGTGTCCGACAAAATGATTGCCGTTACCTGCTTCAATGTTTAGCCAATTTGTTGGTTGATAATTGAAATAGCCTCTGGCAAAAGCAAAGTCATAGCCGTCCGTATTAAAAGGCTTAGTGCGAGAATAACCTGGAATGACAGCATTAACTTGGTTGTAATTGTTGCCATTCAGTATAAATTCACCGTGATTATTAATGTATGCAGACTGGTAATCGGGCAATAGAGCTTGAGTTTCATATATGCTAGTCTCAAATCCAAAATTTGTAAAGAATTTTGCTTGCACTCTAATTCCTCTTGTGTTCCAAAAACGTAATGACTGTTCATTGGCTTCAAAATCTTTTCCAATTTCAAGATCAATTATTGGGTCGACAGCACACCAAAAATCTTCACCTTCAAAAATTAAAAAATGCGCTTTGAATAATTTTTGAGTAATCCAATAGTAGTAGTCTCCTTTATCTTTGAAAATAGTTGCAGTACTAGTCCTAGATTCATGAATTGGCTTTAAACTAAGATGACTATTGTTCGGCCCCTTTATTGAATCCGCTAAATACAACTGGTAAATTGTTTGGGTATAGGACCGAGAATCAGGAATGTTTAGTTGAGCAAATGAATAATTTATTATCCAAAAGCATACTGCGAAACATACTATTTTGGATTTTTTCATCATAACTTTAAACTACATTTAACAAATGTAACTCGTCATTAAATTAGTCTAATTTACCTGCTTTCCGAGCCTCTTCATATACACTTTTTATGCCTTCTTCAAGCTCAATAGAGTATTTCCAACCTGCTTTTTCTAAATAAGAAACATCCATTAGTTTTCTCATTGTACCGTTTGGTTTACTGGCGTCAAACTTTAATTCTCCTTCAAAGCCAACCACTTTTTTGATCAGCAGCGCAAGGTCTTTGATCGATATTTCTTGGCCCGAACCAAGATTGACAAATTGTTTTTCGTTATAGTTTAGCATTAAAAACATACAAGCTTCTGCTAAATCATCAACATGTAAAAATTCACGCATTGGTTCGCCACTTCCCCATATTTCGAGGAATGGACTGTTGTTTATTTTGGCCTGGTGACACTTTTTTATAAGAGCTGGCAGTACATGTGAATTATTTAAATCGTAGTTGTCGTTTGGTCCGTATAAATTAGTTGGCATTGCTGAAATAAAATTAGCGCCAAATTGGTCTCTATAGGTTTCGCACATTTTTATTCCTGCAATTTTTGCAATGGCATATGGCTCGTTTGTTTGCTCAAGCGCTCCTGTCAAAAGGTATTCTTCTTTTAAGGGCTGAGGCGCTTTTTTCGGATAAATACAAGAAGACCCTAAATTTAGAAGCTTAGACACTCCTTGTTTGAAAGCAGCATTAATGACATTAGTTGTAATCATTAAATTATCGTACAAAAAATCGGCACGGTATGTATTGTTTGCTTGAATTCCTCCGACCTTTGCTGCAGCTAGAAATACATATTCAGGCTGAGCATTTTCGAAAAATAGATTTACTTGCTCTTGGTTTCTTAAATCAAGATCTGCAGATGTTCGTATAATTATGTTATTAAAACCTTTAGATTTAAGTTTTCTTACTATGGCTGACCCTACCATTCCACGGTGGCCAGCAACGTATATTTTTGCGTCTCTATTCACTATTCGTGGTAGTTAAATGTTTTATGTCCGCCTTCATTTAGGTATTTATCTCTTTGAAATAAATCTATATCTGATTTTACCATTTCAGAAACTAGTTCTTTGAATGTGTATTTTGGCTTCCAACCTAATTCACGCTCTGCTTTAGTAGCATCCCCGTGCAAAAGCTCTACTTCTGTTGGTCTAAAATAAGCAGGATCGACTTGCACCAATGTTTGTCCAGTAGCTTTGTTGAAACCTATTTCATTTTCTCCTTCACCTTTCCAATCAACTTCAATACCTACTTCAGCAAATGCCAGTGTCACAAATTCTCTTACTGGATGTGTTTCTCCAGAAGCAAGAACGTAGTCATCTGCAGTGTCTTGTTGGAGCATTAGCCACATTCCCTCGACATAATCTTTGGCATGACCCCAATCTCTCTTTGCGTCCAAATTACCTAAGTATAGCTTTTCTTGAAGGCCCAATTTTATTTTTGCAACCGCACGAGTAATTTTTCGGGTGACAAATGTTTCTCCTCTTAACGGACTTTCATGGTTAAATAGAATGCCATTACAAGCGTATATGTTATATGCTTCTCTGTAATTTTTCACAATCCAAAAGCCATAAATTTTAGCAACTGCATATGGACTTCTTGGGTAAAAGGGGGTAGTTTCCGTTTGAGGTGTTTCAACAACTTTACCATACAATTCAGAAGTTGATGCCTGGTAAAATTTCACTTTTTTCTCCAGTTTTAAAATCCTGATGGCTTCTAACAGCCTCAAGGTTCCAATTCCATCAGCATTTGCGGTATATTCTGGAGTGTCAAATGATACTTTAACATGCGACATGGCTGCTAAATTGTAAATCTCGTCTGGTTGTATTTCCGATACTAGTCTAATTAAATTTGTAGAGTCAGTTAGATCACCGTAGTGCAAAAAGAAATTGACATTACTTTCGTGCTTATCTTGATACAAATGATCTATTCTATCTGTATTAAACAGAGAGCTTCTCCGCTTTATACCGTGAACAATGTAATTTTTTTCTAAGAGTAATTCTGCCAAGTATGCGCCATCTTGACCTGTCACTCCCGTTATTAATGCAACTTTTTGCGACATCTTTATATTTTTAAATGTTTTCGTTTAGCAATAAAGTAAGGGTTTTTTAATTGTGGTTTGTTGTAAGTAAGTGGCTTCCTAGTTTCAAAATGAATGACTTCTCCACCTACTGCTTCATATATCGCTTGACCTGCTGAAATATCCCATTCCATTGTGGGTGCTAATCTCACATAAAAATCGGCATTACCTTCAACTAAATCAAAAAACTTTAAAGCACTTCCTTTCTTTACTACTTCTAAATTCCCGAATTTTTCTTCTAGTTTTCTGACAAATTTAACAACACTACCTGAAAAACCGCCATTTGAATGCAATATTACTTTTTTAGTTGCACTTTCAAGCTGTTTTATTTCCCATTTTTTATCGAAAAGTGAATCAGCCGAGTAGGGAGTTTTAAATGCTCCAATTCCTTTTCCACCATAGATTGCTATTTGATTTAAAGGATCGGCAATAAAACCTAGTACTGGTTTTCCATTTTGAATTAGTGCAATACTAATGCAAAACTGTCCTGTTTTTTTAACAAACTCTTTAGTGCCGTCTATGGGGTCTACCAGCCAAATATATGGGAGGTTCTTGCGTTTTTCATATTCTAATTTATCTTCTTCCTCCGAAATTACTGGGATTTTGGTTGTTTCCAAGTGTCTAACAATGATTTTACTAGATAACTTATCAGCTTCCGTTACTGGTGAATTGTCTGATTTTATTTCCACCTCAAAATTTGACTGATAGATGCGTAGTATGGCATCTGAAGCTTCTTTTGAGGCAGACATTAGTATGTTGACAAAGTCTTTTATCACTATTTATCTTCAATTAATTGGTTATATAAATTACTAGCACCGATTCTAAAAGTGCTAGGATTGATGTATTTTTCTCCTAAAATTTGACTAATTGAATTAATGTAGAGCATGGCGTCTTGCCTGGTTTTTATTCCTCCTGCAATTTTCAAACCAGTTTTACCTCCATTGCTTTTTATTGTTTTAGCCATTACAATTGTTGAATTCATATCGGCTCCAAATTCCGCCTTCCCTGTTGAAGTTTTGATAAAATTCATGTCTGCATTTATACCTAAAATTGTCGCTTTTTCAACCAAATCTGGAGTTTTTAGCATACAGGTTTCAATAATGAGTTTTAAATCTTTGTCTGTTTTTTTTCTAATAGCTAAAAGTTCATTGGATACTGCGTTATAGTTGCCAGCTAAAAAATCACCAATTGGCAGTACAATATCAATTTCATCTACCCCAATTGTGTCTAGGAATTCAATCTCCTGCAGTTTCAATTCTATCGGTGCTTGGCTGGTAGGAAAGTATGAGCAAACTGAGCACGACTTTATTTTCGGATGCAGGTTAGCTTTTATTTGCTTAGCGAATTTTGGATAAACACAAACAGAAGCGGCATATAGCCCTTTAAATCCAATATTTGCCATGGTAATTAACTTACTTGTTGTACTAGAATTGTCAACCGTATTCAAAGAGGTTAAGTCAATAAGTGAAATCAGGTCAGTCATGCTGGTAATATTCATAAAAAAGGCCTTCTTTGATGAGTCAAAGAAGGCCATAATTTTTTCCTAACGAGTTTTTAACCTAGTCTAGCTTTAATAGGAATGGTAAACCTTACAGTTACTGCTTTACCAGCTTGTTCACCAGGTTTCCATTTAGGCATTGATTTTACAACTCTAAGGGCTTCTCTATCGATAGCAGGTGAAACAGATTTCACTACTTTTAAATCGACAATAGAGCCATCTTTGTTAACTACAAATTCTACATATACTGTTCCTTGTTCGCCCATTTCACGGGCGATTTCTGGATATTCAAAGTTTTCTCTAATGAATACTCCCATCTCTCCGGCTCCTCCAGGAAACTCTGGATTAACTTCAGCAAAATCTAAAATTACAGTCTTTTCAACTTTTTGAACCTTTTCCGGCTCTAAGCTCAAATCGATTAAATCAGTCTCTATAATAGGAGGTGGCTCAACAATTACATCATCATCAACCTCTTTTAATTCTGTTATTTGCGGTGGTGGCGCTTGTGGCGGTGGCGGTGGTGGCGGTGGTTCGTTTTGGAACATATCCAATGGAATTTCTTCTTTTTTAACCTCCTCTTTTTCTTTTATTTTAGCAATAGCTTCAAATTCAATTGTTTGAAATGAAAACGCCATCAAGACTACTGCCAAAGCAATAACAAGCCCAAGAGATAGAAATCCCCATCTTTTTGACTCTAAATCTGCCCCTTTAGATTTTTTTACTTCCATAATACTGTCTAATTGTGGTAAAACTACAAAAATTATTGCAAAAATCTTACCAAGTTTAACTCTTTTTTCTTGTACATCATGTATGCCAAGTAACCTGCAAATGAACCTACAGAATTTGCTATAAAATCCCCCCAACTAAAGTAGCGCTGAAAAATATATGACCCCTGTAAATATTCAATAAGCAAACCGGCTAAAATGGCTGCTACAACTATGTATAAAGCTAACTTCGCAGAAAGTTCATTTTTTTGATGAAAAAAGCCAATTAACATTAAAAAAGTCAGTACCAAATACATGATGATGTGCACTACTGTATCAATTTTGAACCAATCAAATTTGATTATTGGAATTTGATTTCCAGGGATTAAGCTCAGAACAAGAATAGTTAGAAACCAAACTAGCCAGGGTAAATGAAGTTTAAGTTTTTTAACCAATTAAATCTTTATAATCATCTGCCGACAATAAATTATCGATTTCAGAACTATCCGTGATTTTGATTTTAACCATCCATCCATCTCCATAAGGGTCAGAATTTACAGTTTCAGGTGATGATTCAATGGCTTCATTGAACTCAAGCACTTCTCCACTGATTGGCATAAATAAGTCAGAAACTGTTTTAACCGCTTCAACTGAGCCAAAAATTTCTTCACTATCCAAAGTCTCTCCTTCGGTTTCAATTTCAACAAAAACGATATCACCTAATTCGTTTTGCGCGAAATCGGTAATGCCAACTGTTGCAACATCTCCATCAACTTTAATCCATTCGTGGTCTTTTGTGTATTTTAATTCTGCTGGTATATTCATGTTTTCTATATTTCGTAGTAAGTCTACAAAAGTAAAATTATTTTAATTATTTTGAATTGATTAAGTAGGTTTGTTTTTTACAATTGATTAAAGCACTTCTAATAAAGCGTAATTGGTATAAAATTCTTAGTTTTGTGCCACTTTTACTACTAGTATTTTAGATGATTACACAAGACCAATTAAAGGATTTAGAGCAAAGAGTTGAAGAATTATACGTTTACTTAAAAATAGACGAAAAAAAGATTGAACTCCATGAGGATGATTTGAAAACTCAAGATCCTAATTTTTGGAACGATCCCAAAGCTGCTGAGGCTTTAATGAAAAAAATTAGAGGTAAAAAGTTTTGGGTAGAATCGTACGAAGAGATAAAAGAAAGCTTAGAAGACATAAAAGTTTTGGTTGAGTTTCATGCCATGGGTGAAGGAAATGAAACTGAGATTATTGCTCAGTTTGATCAAGCCATAGAGAAATTAGAAGCCCTAGAGTTTAAAAATATGTTGTCGGCAGAAGAGGATGGGTTAAGTGCTGTATTACAAATAACTGCGGGTGCAGGTGGTACTGAGAGTTGCGATTGGTCAGCCATGCTAATGAGAATGTATTTAATGTGGGCTGAAAAAAGTGGATATAAAGTTAAAGAGTTAGACTATCAGGCAGGAGATGTTGCTGGAATTAAAACAGTGACCTTAGAAATTACAGGCGATTTTGCCTTTGGTTATTTAAAGGGTGAAAATGGAGTGCATAGATTAGTGCGTGTAAGCCCGTTTAATGCGCAAGGCAAAAGAATGACATCTTTCTCTTCAGTCTATGTTTATCCGCTAGTAGATGATACCATTGAAATTAAAATTAATCCTTCCGACATTACTTTTGAAACTTTCAGAAGTGGAGGTGCAGGCGGACAGAATGTAAACAAAGTTGAAACTGCAGTACGTTTAAAGCATGGGCCAAGTGGCATTGTTATAGAAAACTCCGAAGGACGATCTCAATTAGGAAATAAGGAAAAAGCAATGCAGTTGCTGAAGTCTCAACTTTACGAAATAGAATTGAGCAAAAAACTGGAAGCCAGAACGGAAATTGAAGCAGGTAAAAAGAAAATAGAGTGGGGATCTCAGATTAGAAGTTATGTTTTAGATGACAGGCGTGTAAAAGATCACCGAACAAATTTTACAAATAATAACACAGAGAATGTTTTAAATGGTGACATAGATGGATTTCTTAAAGCTTATTTAATGTCTGACAATTAATATTAAGTAGCACTGTAAAATATTTTTTTCCACAACACGTATACCAAATACATTATGAAAATTCAGGTAGTAAAATCAAAAATACATAGAGTTAAGGTCACACAGGCCGACTTAAATTACATTGGAAGTATTACAATAGACGAGGCCTTAATGGAAGCCTCAAACTTAATTGAAGGTGAAAAAGTTCAAATTGTCAATGTTAACAATGGTGAACGAATTGAAACCTATGTGATAAAAGGGGAGAGAAAGTCAGGGGTCATTTGTCTAAATGGCCCTGCCGCGCGTCGTTGTGCAGTTAACGATATCGTGATCATTATTGGGTACGGATATATGGATTTTGAAGAAGCTAAAAGCTTCAAGCCTACGCTAGCCTTTCCTGATGAAAATACCAATTTAATGCCGTGAAAAAGGCAATCATTAATTTTCTAAAAGTTGGAATCCCACTAGCCATTGGGGTTTACTTAATATGGTATTTTTACAGTATCATGGACGAAGATGAAAAAACTGCTTTGTTTCAGTATGTCAAGTCAGCTAATTATTTTTGGATATTTTTGTCTTTGGTTATAGGCTTATTAAGCCATATTTCACGCGCCATACGTTGGCGCTACATGGTGGACCCTTTGGGTAAACGAATTGGATTTTGGACTAGTTACCATGCCATAATGATAGGCTACTTTGTAAATTTATTTATTCCAAGAGCTGGAGAGGCAACACGAGCAGTTGTTTTATCAAAAACAGAAAAAGTTCCGTTTCCTAAACTCTTTGGGACTATCATTGCTGAAAGAGCAATCGATTTGTTTTTTCTTGCTATCATCTGCCTGATTACAATTTACTTTCAATATGATAATTTAGATTTGATTTTGGCTAGACTTGAAGTGTTAGACAATCAATTGGCAGGCGGACAAATTGATGATGGATGGTCTATAAAATCGATTGTGTTTATTGTTTTGGGCATTGGTGTATTTGTTGGTGTTATATTAATGATTTTTAAACCCCTTTTGAGAAAAAAAGTAGTGGATTTATTCAAAGGATTTTTAGAGGGAGGATTGAGTATTTTTAAATCTAAAAACCCAACTGCATTTCTTTTACATTCCGTATTTATTTGGGTCATGTATGTTTGCATGTTCTCAGTTTGTTTTTTAGCATTGGAGGAAACCGCTCAAATGCCCATTGGAGGTATTTTGGCTGGATTTGTTGGCGGAACTATTGGTTTTATTGTTGTGCAAGGTGGCATTGGAGTGTACCAAGCTTTGGTTGCATTAATTATTACAACCTATCTATATCCTGAATTTGACAAACCAATACATAGTGTTGGGCTAGCTTTGGGATGGATTATTTGGCTAAGCCAAAATATAATGGTAATGTTATTGGGTCTAATTTCTTACTTGATCAATATCAAAAACGTAACACTAAAAAAAGATGAGGAGCTTAACACTGTTAAAGCATAAAATTCTTCTAAGTGCTGATGAAGCAGCCTTAATGGTTGCAGAGCGACAAAAAGAAGGGAAAAAAGTTGTTTTTACCAATGGTTGCTTTGATATTCTTCATAAAGGTCACGTTCAGTATTTAGCAAATGCGGCAGATTGCGGAGATATTTTAATTGTAGCAGCTAATACTGATGCCTCAGTCCGACAGTTAAATAAAGGACAAGACAGACCAATTAATAAAGAAGGTGATAGATTGGAAATACTAGCGGCATTGTTTTTTGTAGACTATGTATTATTGTTTGATGAAGACACGCCAGAAAAGTTAATTGAGGATGTTTGTCCCGACGTATTGGTAAAAGGAGCAGACTATGATCCAAATCAAACTGATCCAGATCATAAGCAGTATATTGTAGGTCGTGAAAAAGTGCTAGAATACGGAGGAGAAGTCAGGGCTATTGATTTAGTATCTGGCTATTCAACTACAGGAATTGTAAACAGACTAAAAGGTTAGTTTTTCTTTATTTCGTAACAAACACAATTTTCAATCCTAGCAAATTCTTTTAATCTAGGATGTTTAAAATTTGTTTTGAAATCCATTCCAATTTTTTTCATTACTGAAATTGAAGGTTTATTTATAAGTGGGGCTGTAGCTACTATATTTCCTAATTTTAGATCTTGAAAAGCATACTCTAAACAACGCCTTGCACCCTCAGTAGCGTAACCATTTCCCCAATGAATTTCAGCCAAACGCCAGCCAATATCCGTTCCTGGTGAAAATGATGCTTTATAATTAAAGTCATTTAATCCTACGAATCCAATAAATTCTCCAGTTTCTAGTAAATCTACAGCAAAATAACAGTACTTTTTTTCATGAAACAGGTCTTGCATCCGTGCTATAAAATCTTTTGTTTGTTGAGGTGTGGCTGGTGCTGGAAAAAATCGCATGACATTTGTATTAGCACTGATCGCGATCATTTTGTCAGAATCAGTTTCCACCCAGTTTCTGAACCCTAGGCGTTTGGATGTAAATGAGTACTTGCTATTTGTCACGTTTTTTCTGTTTAAAATCCCACTGCCAATAGAAATATGGAAAAATAGGCACTACCGATTCAATAGTCGAACTAGCATCTGGCAAAAACATGTAAAAACCAATAAATTCTGCTCGTAGCGAGTTTAAAAAGCCAAATTTATTTTTGTAAAAAGGGGCCACCCTGAATCCATACGATACTTGATACTTTCTAGGAATATTGTCAAGATAAACGAAAGTTGTACCATAGGAAGCCGTGAAATGCCATGTTAGCCATGGCTTTGGACGGTAATCAATACTAGCAGAAATATCGGGGTTAATAGTCTTACTAAAAAACGCGCCTTTGTAGTTTATGCTGTCTTTGTTTTCAATCAATAGATTTTCAGTATATGTTAGTCCAACTGAGAAATGAAAATGTAATTTTTTTTGATTATACCACGACATATTAACTCTGTTGTACCAGCTGTTACCGCTCTGCCTTTCAACTCTTAAATTCTCTTGGTCCGATTGGTTTTGGTTGCGCCATAAATGCTGAAACATGGTTTCAAATGCTATTTCAGGTCTCCAATTATTTTGTTTCAATAATTTAAATCGAAAATTTAAACTCGGAACTGGTAGGTGAGGCTCTTGAAATAAACCTCCGATTATTGGAAGTAGATCTATTTCAGCTGTTATTTTGTCTGTAATTCCCCACCAAGCCCAACTTGGGAATGGCAAAGTAAAAGGAGATTGACAATAAACAAACTCGTTTTTCTTTAAAGTGTAAGCCGTAAATCCATCTGCTGGATGTAATAAAATATCAGTTTGCAATCCACGCAAAGTATCGTTTTCAATGGCTTTTGAAACTGAGGTATTGACTAATAAGAAGCAAATTGACCAAATCTTTAACATACCACTTTCGATAAAGATAAATGTTTAGCACATACAATCCTTAAAACTTTTCAGGACTTTTTGTTTTCATCTCTTTTAAGTAGCCCTTAATCTTTTGCTCATCTTCTTGCTTTACAATCATTAAAACGCCATCAGATTCAACAACAATATGATCTTTTAACCCTTGAATTAAGGCCAGTTTATTTTCTGGTAATTTAACAATGCAATTTTCGGTTTCAAACATAAAAGCACCCGCACCTTGCACGGCATTTCCTTCTACATCTTTATCAAGGTGAGCGTACAAACTACCCCATGTTCCTAAGTCCGACCAACCAAAGTTAGCCAAAACAACATACACATTTTTGGCATTCTCTAAAATGGCAAAATCAATTGAAATGTCTTCGCAAGCTTCAAAGGCTGTATTAATAAATGCTTGCTCATTTGGCGTATTATAGTCGGCTCCTTTTGTGCAAAACAAACTATTTAGTTCAGGCTTAAATTTCTCAAACGCTTTTATTATCGTGGAGGCCTTCCAAATAAAAATGCCAGAATTCCAATAGTAGTCGCCGCTTTTCACAAAAATTTCTGCCAGTTCTCTATTGGGTTTTTCTGTAAACTGTTTTACTTTTTTGATGTCTCCCATCATCAAATCACTATCATTGTCGAATTGAATGTAACCGTATCCTGTGTCAGGGCGAGAAGGTTTAATACCAAGAGTCACTAAAGTATCTTCAGATTCGGACCTATCAAGTGCCTTATTAATGATTTGAACGAATTTTTCTTCTTTCAAAATTAAGTGGTCAGATGGGGCTACAATCAGATTAGCTTCTGAGTTTAAATTGTAAATTTTATGAGCGGCGTAGGCAATGCAAGGCGCTGTATTTTTACGCATAGGTTCAGTTAGTACTTGCGCTTCATTAATGTCTAATTGCTCCAAAACTAAATTTTTGTATCTTGTATTGGTGACAATATATATCTGGTCAGCCGGCACTACTTTTTTTAAACGACTGAATGTCATTTGAATCAAAGATTCTCCTGTTCCTAAAACATCTAAAAATTGCTTTGGGTATGACTCTTTGCTCATGGGCCAAAATCTGCTCCCAATTCCACCCGCCATTATAATGGCGTAATTATGCTTGTTCATTTAATTGTTCTTGTATTTCTGCAACACCTAAAACTCGGTATTGTCTGTTATTGGTAATATTCCTGCAAAGATAGTACTTTCTTAATTTCTTACCTTTTTCAAATTTTAGATTATTTAGTATGAATTTGTCGCCCAATTTTAAATGCTCGACTCTCAAATGTTGTTCTTTATCATAACGTTTTAAAACGCGATAAAGTGCATCATCTGTACACGAAGAAGCCTTAGCTTTTTTTAAATAATTGTTTAAAGCCAATGTTACATCTGTTGGTAAGATTTTTAACTGTAAAATAGGTTGAAATAATTCAGCAAAACTTTTTTGCCATTCAATACCATGAGGTTTGATTCTTTTTCCGAAATCTTCAAACGCTTTTAAATGTGCAAATTCATGTACAGTTGTGACCAAAAATGCGTATTCATTTAAGTCGCCATTGACTGATATTCGGTGACCTTTTCCATCATGTGGCATTCTATAGTCTCCCAATTTGGTTTTGCGTTTAGCAGAAATTTTAAAGTGGGTTTTACAACTAATAATTAAGCCAGCTATATAGTTTTCGGTGCCAGTTGGCAAAAACTTTTCCAAGGTAGAAATGTATTTTTCTTTTTGGCTAATCATTCTTCACAAATATATGGTATTTGCTACATGGTGTAAATAAAATGAAGTGAATTAGTCATAAAAAAGAATGTAATCAACCCATCTTCCTCAAATTCTCATAAATTTGTTAGTGCATTAAAATACGCTAATGATTCCAAAGTCAACCATTGATGAAATTTTCCAAACTGCTCGTGTTGAGGAGGTGATTGGTGATTTTGTGCAAATGAAAAAGGCAGGATCTAATTTTAAAGCAAAATCGCCATTTACCGACGAAAAGACACCTTCTTTCATGATTTCGCCCGCTAAGCAAATCTGGAAATGTTTTAGTACGAGTAAAGGCGGAAATGTGGTGTCATTCTTAATGGAACATGAGCATTTTACTTATGTCGAGGCCTTAAAATGGTTGGCGAATAAGTATGGAATTGAAATAAAAGAGGATCGAGAAAGAACCCCAGAAGAAATTGCACAAATTTCTGAAAGAGAAAATCTATCCATTATCAATGAATTTGCTGCAAAACATTTTTCAGATAATTTATATAACAATGAAACTGGTCGGGCAATAGGATTGTCCTATTTTACAAATCGTGGATTTCGAGAAGATATCATCAAGAAATTCAATTTGGGTTACTGCCTCGAAACAAGTAATGCATTAACCGATTCAGCCCTTAAGAAAGGTTATAAATTGGAGTTTCTTCAAAAGTCGGGTCTCACAAAAACTAAAGACGGCAGAAACTTTGATTTTTTTAGAGGTAGGGTCATGTTTCCAATTCATTCGGTAGCTGGAAAAGTGCTTGGCTTTGGAGGAAGAACATTAAAAGCAGACAAAAAGATTGCTAAATATTTTAATTCGCCAGAGAGCGAATTGTATAATAAAAGTAAAATCCTCTACGGCCTCTATTTTGCCAAAAATAGAATTATTAAAAATGATAATTGTTATCTGGTTGAAGGGTATACTGATGTGATTTCAATGCACCAGTCAGGTGTAGAGAATGTTGTAGCCTCTTCAGGTACTTCGTTAACTGTTGGTCAAATAAACTTAATTAAGCGATATTCTGATAACATTACTATTTTGTATGATGGCGACAATGCAGGAATAAAGGCTAGCTTTAGAGGGATTGATATGATTTTGGAGCAGGGAATGAACGTAAAAGTTGTTTTGTTTCCTGACGGAGAAGACCCTGATTCCTATGCTAAGAACAATTCGGATGAAGTTTTAAAGCATTATATTGAAAAAAACGCCAAGGATTTTATTGTTTTCAAGTCTGACATGTTAAGTGCTGAAGCTAAAGGCGACCCGCTGAAAAAGGCACAGTTAATCCGTGATATTGTTTCTTCAATTGCTTTAATACCTGATAGGATTAAACAGCAAGTCTACACACGTGAATGTGCCAATATATTTGATATTGATGAAAGTATTTTAGTTGATGAATTGGTAAAATTGGTGCGAAAAAAGCAGCAAGACGACCAAAAGCGAGCTAGTTTTAAAAAACCGCAAGCCAGTTTAGGGAGCAGTTTAGGTAGTGATGAACCACCACCTGAAGCTCTGATCCCGCCAGAATATCGAACTGGAGAACCTACAGCACCAGTTATTGCAAAACCATTTTTTGATAATTTGTATTATCAGGAAAGGGATATTATCAGGCTTTTGTTGAACTATGGCACATTTTCGGTAAAAACTAAACATATTGAGTACGACGAAGCAGAAAACGAAAAAGTAGTAGATACTGAAGTTAGTGTGATTGAATTAGTAGTTCATGAGTTGGAAAAAGACGAGCTATTGATTGAACACAAAGAACTAAAGCCCATTTATGATTTGTATAAAGAAGGGTTGGTGGACAATAAGTTTCTAGAAGCTAAAGATTTTACTCAGCATCACGACATTGAAATTTCTAAACGGGCAGTTGATATTTTAACTGAAAAAAATGAATTGAGCCCAGAATGGGCTACCCAAAAGGTGAAAATAAAACGAGAAATTGATTTATTGGATAGAGCTGTAATGGAAGCGATTTATTCTTTTAAATCAGCAAAAGTTGTATTCGAAATCAATAACATTCAAACTGAAATGAAATCAATTGATTCTCTAGATATTAATACATTTGCTCAGCTGATTGCAAGGCAAACACAATTGGATAAAGTTAAAATGGCCCTATCCGAAAAATTGGGGAGAAGAATAATATAAATTATGGATTTTTGGAATGACTTTTTAAATTTTGCACTTATTGATACCCGTTTGTATAGCGGAGAAGGTGCTGAAAAAATTGTTACGAAAGGCTTTATTTTTTCTCCAATTAATATCATTGTTTTTGCTGCTATTTTTTTAATTGCCAAGGTGCTAATTAAATACACTAAACGTTATTTTAAATTTTTAGATTTAGATAGTAAGCATTTAACCATTGAAGGACGTGAGTTTGCACTCTGGAAACTCATCAAACAGGTTATTTACTTTTTTGCGATTTATGCCGCATTTCAAAGTTTAAATATTAACAATAATAGTATTGACTTTGCAAATGTGCTTACTTTTGAGTTGGTTAGAATTGGTACTTTTCATTTAGCTATTTATCATATTTTCCTGATTGCTCTTGTTCTGTTTATTGCCAGAATACTAATCAATTTTATTAAACTTTATTTATTAAAAAGAGTAAGTAAACGTGCACATATTGACCAAGGCACTGAATTCGTAATCATTCAATTGGCTAAATATATTATTTATACAGTTGCCATTATAGTGCTTCTTCAAAGTTTTGGTTTGAGTATGAGTTTGTTACTTGGAGGTTCTGCTGCGTTTTTGGTTGCAGTAGGATTGGGAATGCAAGATATTTTCAAAGACTTCCTGTCAGGGTTATTATTACTTTTTGAAGGGTCGAATAAAGTAGGCGATATTGTTGAGATTAAAAATCATAATGGAGAAGCTAATTTTATTGCCCGAATTAAACAAATCAACCTACGGACAACCAAAGTTGAAACAAGAGATAGTAAAACACTCATAGTACCTAACTCCACTTTGACGCATCAAAGTGTTAATAACTGGAGTTTTAATACGTCAATAATAAGATTTCAGATTCCGCTTGTGATTCACTACAATGCAGATATTGATTTAGCGAAAGAACTCTTGGTTCAATGTGCTTTAGCGCATCCAAGAGTTAAAAATACACAGCCACCTTTTGTCAGACTAATGAATTTTGGAAAAAATGGTTTAGAGCTTGATTTAGTATTTTGGGCAGAGCAAAATTTTTATATCGATATTTATAAATCTGAAATCAGATTTGCTATTGAACGAGAATTCAGGAAGCATAATATCGCCTTCCCTTATCCGCAAACAGATGTACATATTAAAAGAGATTAAATATTATGGTTAGAAATGTATTCATTTTTTTAGCAATTGCAATAGCTGCCGGAATTACATTACTAGGTCAATTGGTAAGTTTTAATTATTACTATTGGTTTATTTTATTTGGACCGCTCATTTTAGTTGGGTTTTATGATATAATTCAAACAAAACATGCCATTTTGAAGAACTTTCCTGTAATTGGGCATCTCAGATATATTTTAGAGTCCATTTCACCAGAAATTCAGCAGTATTTTGTAGAGCGAAGAACGGATGGATCGCCAATTGATAAAAATAGAAGAGCAATAATCTATCAACGAGCAAAAAACTTGGGGGCAACTCACCCTTTCGGAACTGAAAACAATATTACCGGAGAAGGATACGAATTTATTGTACAATCTCTGTACCCAGCTCCAGTGCCACATGACGAGCCGAGAATTCAAATTGGCGGAAGTGAATGTTCACAGCCTTACAGCTGTTCCCTGTATAATATTTCTGCCATGAGTTATGGGTCGCTCAGTAAAAATGCGGTAATGGCTATGAACAATGGGGCAAAAAAAGGAAATTTTTATCATAATACTGGCGAGGGAGGTGTTTCACCTTTTCATTTGCAAGGTGGGGACTTATGTTGGCAGATAGGAACTGGCTATTTTGGTTGCAGAAATGAAGATGGCACTTTTTCGGAAGAAAATTTTATTGTGAGTGCCACAAAACCAGAGGTAAAATTAATTGAAGTTAAACTATCACAGGGAGCAAAACCAGGTCACGGCGGGGTATTGCCAGGGATAAAAAACACCCCAGAAATAGCAAAAATTAGGGGTATTAAACCTCATACAACTGTATTGTCTCCTCCAGGGCATAGTGCTTTTAATTCTCCAGAAGGACTACTGAAATTTGTTCAGCGGTTGAGAGAAATTTCAGGTGGAAAACCAACAGGATTTAAATTATGTGTTGGAAACCCAGAAGAATTTGAAATGATTTGTAAAGCCATGACCGCTACAAATATTTACCCCGACTTTATTTCTGTAGATGGTGCAGAAGGAGGAACAGGTGCGGCACCACTAGAGTTTGCTAATCACGTCGGTTTGCCACTAGATGTAGGATTAGTTTTAGTAGATGAATTATTGAAGAAATATAATATTCGTGAGAAGATAAAAATTAATGCTGCTGGAAAAATATTTACAGGGTTTGGTATGATAAAAGCATTGGCGCTTGGCGCAGATTTTTGCAGTTCGGCCAGAGCTATGATGCTTAGCGTTGGTTGTATTCATGCACAAGTTTGTAACACAAATACATGTCCAACAGGGGTAGCCACCCAAAACCCAAAATTAATGAAAGGTTTAAATGTACCTGATAAGTCAGAAAGAGTATATAATTTCCATAAAAATACAATTCATGCGTTTATTGAGCTCATGTGTGCAACTGGCGCAAAAGTGCCCAGTGAAATTAAACGGGCGAGTGTAATGAGAATGGCTGAAGACGGTGATGTGCACAATATGGATGAAATTGTTAACCATTGGAATATCAAGAAAAAAGTAGTTGATGGTGTGCCAGTGACTGCAAATTTAGGGAACGGAAATTTTTAATGGATGACAATTGTTTTTGCAACTCAGAATCAAAATAAAGTTAAGGAAATTCAAAGATTGATGCCGGATAATATTTTGGTAAAATCATTAAAGGATATCAATTGTTTTGATGATATTCCAGAAACAGATCATACTCTGAAGGGTAATGCAAGCCTAAAATCTAATTATGTTTTTACTCATTTTAAAACAAATTGTTTTGCAGATGACACTGGACTGGAGATTGAAGAGCTTAATGGTGAGCCAGGGGTGAAGTCAGCAAGATACGCTAGCGAGCATGAAAAAAGTGATGATAAAAACATGGCTAAGGTTTTAGCTAAGCTAGAAGGCAAAACAAATAGGAAGGCAAGATTTAGAACTGTGATTAGTTTGCAATTAAGTGGCAAAGAACATTTATTTGAAGGAATTTGCACTGGATCTATTTCCTTCGAAAAATCTGGAACTGATGGTTTTGGATACGATCCTATATTTGTACCGGAAGGCCAGAATAGAAGCTTTGCTGAAATGACTGTAGATGAAAAAAATAAGATTTCTCACCGCGGTCGAGCCATTCAAAAATTAGTTGAATTTTTAAATTCGTTGTAAAGGATGAGCGAAGATAAAACAATCACATTTTTAGGAACAGGAACATCTCAAGGTGTGCCAGTAATTGGTTGTGAATGTGCTGTTTGTTTGTCGAGTAACGAAAAAGATAACCGTTTGCGAACTTCTATTATGGTAAGCTATAATGGAAAGAATATTGTTGTAGATACTGGTCCCGATTTTCGTCAACAAATGTTACGTGAAAACGTGAAGCATTTAGAAGCCATTTTGTTTACGCATGAGCACAAAGATCACATAGCTGGAATGGATGATATTCGTGCATTTAATTTTAAAGCTAAACAGGACATGCCAGTTTACGCCACGGATCAGGTGCAAGTGGGGTTAAAGCGTGAATTTCACTATGTTTTTTCGGGATTTCAATACCCTGGAATTCCAAAAGTGGTAGTGAATACAATCAATACTGAAGCTTTTGACCTCTTTGGGAAAACTATACAGCCAGTTGAGGTAATGCATTACAAGTTACCTGTTCTTGGGTTTAGAATTGAGAATTTCACTTATATTACAGATGCAAATTATATTTCGCCAAAAGAATTAGATAAAATTAGAGGAACGGAAATATTAGTCTTAAATGCACTGAGGCAAGAACCACATATTTCCCATTTTACCTTGCAAGAAGCTTTAGATTTAATTGATGAATTAAAGCCTAAAAAAGCCTATTTAACCCACATTAGTCATTTGCTAGGAAGCCATGATGAGGTCAGTGCAAATTTGCCTGATAATGTTGAATTGGCGCATGACGGACTAACTGTAAAATGTTAAAGTGAAGCAAAATTTCTATCTCTTAATCAGTGTGTTGTTAGTTGGAATTATTGGATTCATCATTTTTCAAGAGCGAAAAAAAACCAATCTTACTTTTCCTGACTTTGGTGCGGCTTTACCAGAAAATCATCATATTCTTGGCATAGACATATCACATCATCAAGGAGGGATTAATTGGGATTTGGCTTCAAAAATGAGAATTGGAAGCGATTCGATACAGTTTGTTTATTTGAAACTCACTGAAGGCACAGATTTTAAAGACAAACGATCAAAACAGAATCAAAAAAAATTGAAAGAAATGAAGGTTCCGTTTGGAGTGTATCATTTCTATAACCCAAAAAAAGGCGCTACCGAACAAGCCAAATTCTTTATTGAAAATTTTAAAATTTCAGATTTAAGACCAGTTTTAGATATTGAAGTGCAAGGGAATTTAAAGTCGACGGCTTTGGTTGATTCAGTCACGGTATTTCTCAGTACAGTCGATTCAATTTTAAGTATTAGGCCAATTATTTACACATATGAATCGTTCTACAATGACTTTTTTAGCGAATCTACATTATCCAAAGAGTGGTTTTGGATTGCAAATTATACTGGAAGCAGCAAAGCATTCAAAAGGCAAAATGTAATTGCTTGGCAGTTCACCGATAAAGGGACGGTAGATGGCATCTTAGAAAAAGTAGATTTAAATACAGCAAAGCCCAACTTTTGGAAAGTAGTTTTAATAGGGGAAAGTATTTAGTAACTAGTACTGAGTATAAAGTATCCGTTTTGCACAGTATTTAGACTTGCTATCCGTTAAAAAACTACTCAATGCTATATACTAACTACTCAATACTATTTACAGCATCTTCAAAAAGTTCACCTCATCTTGGCTCAAATGTCTCCATTCTCCTCTTGGTAAATCTTTTTTAGTTAACCCTGCAAAAAGTACACGATCTAATTTTACCACTTCATAGTTAACAGCCTTAAACATTCTTCTAACTACTCTATATTTACCAGAATGCAATTCAACACCAACTTCGCGCGGTTTGCTGTCTCTTATGAACTCAACTTTATCCGCTTTTACAAAACCACCGTCATCCAGTTCAACACCCGACATTAATTGTTCCATATCGTCAAAGTTGACGTTCTTATTCACTTCAACATGATAAATTTTCTTCATTTCGTAACGCGGATGTGTTAACTTTTTAGCTAAATCGCCGTCGTTGGTAAACATCAATAATCCCGTAGTATTTCTGTCTAATCTACCAACAGGATAAATGCGTTCTTTACAGGCTTTATGTACCAACTGCATCACCGTTTTACGGCCTCTAGGGTCGTCCATTGTTGTAATGAAATCTTTCGGCTTATTTAAAAGTACGTAGCGTTTCGTTTCTTGCGAAATTAATGCACCATCATAACGTACTTCATCACCAGGCTTTACTTTGAAACCCATTTCTAAAATCGTTTTGCCATTAACATCCACAACGCCTGTTGCAATTAAAACATCAGCCTCTCGGCGAGAACAGATCCCTGCATTTGATAAATATTTGTTTAGGCGAATATCTTCACTAAAGCTTGGTAAAGGATCTCCTTTTCGTTTAGGCGCATTTCCAAACCCTCTGTGAGGCTTTTTTTCAAAATCGCCCCCTTTTTTAAATGGTTTCCCTGCTCCTCTTTTGCCTTTCGAGTTATCTCGTGATGGTTTCTTCATTGTGCTTTTATTCGGCGACAAATATACGAATAAAGTAATGATTTCCCTATTTGAGGAGGGATTAAGGGAGGTGATGGGCTAGTTGGTCAATTCCGTTGTATTGGTAATTACTCAACTTATAGATACATGCCCATGTTTTTGATGTTTAGAAAGTAAGCAAATTAGCTATCTTTGCTCTAAACTATAGTTGCCATGAAGTTTAACGATTATCCAATTTCTCTAGAGATTAAGCAGAATTTAGAGGATTTGAGAATGATAAAGCCTACCGATATTCAGTATAAAACCATTTCGCCAATTATGCGTGGAGAAGACGTGCTGGCCATTGCTCAAACCGGCACAGGAAAAACCGCAGCATTTGCTATTCCTGTTTTAGATGGAATTAATAAGTCAAAAACGTCTCGCCGTAGCGAGGGAATAAAGTGTTTGGTGATGGTGCCAACTCGAGAATTAGCGGTTCAAATTACTGAGGCTTTCAAAGAAATTGGCAAAAATTTAAAAGTCAAAATTGGCTGTGTTTTTGGCGGGGTGGGTCAAGATGATCAGATTTTAACACTGGAAAAAGGAATTGATATTTTGGTGACTACGCCAGGGCGAATGTTTGACTTTTTACATCAAGGTCATATTCGGCTAAACAGAGTTGAGACATTAGTACTTGATGAAGCTGATCATATGCTGGACTTAGGTTTTATAAAAGATATTGAAGATGTCACTAAATTTTTACCAAAAGACAGGCAAACATTGTTCTTTTCAGCAACTATTGATAAGAAGATAAAAAAGATGGCTTACAACATTATTAAAGGTAATGCCATCCACATTCAAATATCGCCAAAAGACCCTGTATCTAAAAATGTTGAACATTCTGTTGCACATATTAAAATGGACGATAAGCGTTTTTTTTTAGAGCGTTTGGTACAAGAGCAAGAGCCATCAAAAATATTGGTATTTGTTAGAACACAGGTTCGTGCTGAGAGAGTGGCTGCGGCCATGGCAAGAGTGAATATTGAGGCGGAAACCATTCATGGAGGTAAAGAACAAAATGAGCGGACAGCTGTGATGGACGCATTTAAATCTGGTAATATTCGTTTGTTAATTGCTACTGATGTTTCAGCCAGAGGAATTGACATTCCAAATGTGGACATTGTTGTAAATTATGATTTGCCAGAGCAACCAGAAAATTATGTTCATAGAATTGGTAGAACAGGACGAGGAAATGAAAAAGGAATAGCCCTTTCGTTTTGTGCACCGGTCGAAATTGAATTGTTAGAAGCCATTGAAGGGTACATTACAAAACCAGTTCACATAGCTGAAATTACTAAAACAGACTATAAAGAAACCATTAATTTTAAGCAAGAAGAAGAGGGAGATTGGAGAGCAGTAATGGCTGAAATCAATCGGTTAGACGAAGAATACGGAGAGAAAAAAGGGAAAAAGAAAAGAAGATAAAAGATTTAAGATCGCGCATTTCTGCTGAGGTCGGCACAATGCGCTTCAAGACATAAGACTTTCATAAAGCTTGGTTTCGTGCTAATTTTTGCATTTTTTGCACTTGTTTTTTAAAAAAAAGCAGAAAATATTATTTGAATTAAAAAAATACCTATAAATTTGCACTCGCAATTGCCTGTAGGGTAAAAGCGGTATTGGCCCATGGTGTAACTGGCAACACGTCTGTTTTTGGTATAGAAGAGTCTAGGTTCGAGCCCTAGTGGGCCAACATAAAAAAGCTTCAGCATTCGCTGGAGCTTTTTTTGTTTATGCCCACTAGGGTGAGAAGTTTACATTGAGCGGTATGAAATGAAGTCGAAATGAGCCCTAGTGGGCCAACATAAAAAAGCTTCAGCATTCGCTGGAGCTTTTATTTTATATCGCCTTAAAATAGAAGTCACGTAACTTATTGAATGAAAGAAAATAAGCCCTAGGAGCTACAATTCTCAGAGAATTTTTTAATTGCAATAGCTTGCAGCCAATTTTCAATCAATGCGCTGCACCTATTAAGTCGTATTTATGTGCAACTGAAACTGCTTCAGCTCTACTTCTTACCAACAGTTTACCGTATATTCTTCTTAAATGTGTTTTTATTGTTGACTTAGAAACGAACAGTTTTTCGGCTAACTGATCGTCACTCCATCCTAAAGCAAGATATGATAAGACCTCCATTTCTCGCTTTGATAGCGCCATTATTTCCGGTGGCAATTCTTTGTTTTTTGAACTAGAGAATACATTGTTTAGTAGGGCTTCTTTTTCCTCTAACGAAATTTGAGTGAGGTCTAATTCTGTTTTTATTGACTTATTTATTTCATTTAAAGTATTGTTTCGTGCAGCTATTAAAGCTAATTGACCAGATAATAGTTGCGCATTTTTTTGTTTTAAATAATATAGCACCACAAAAATTGAAGCAGCAACTACCAAAAAAATGGATAGTCCAACCCAGTAAAAGACTTTCAATTTCTCTTGTTCAATTAATTTTTCTTTTTGAGCAATAGCCAGCTCACTGTCTGATATGGTACGGAGGTGCTTTTCATGCTCATATTTGCCCTCCATTTCTGTTACTGCATATATATTTACTTCGTTTATCAATGAGTCATTATAAGCAATATATTTCTTCATGAAGTACAGTGCACTATCTGAATTTTGGTTGTATTCCGCAATTTTGGATTGCAGAAAGTAAGTGTCTCGTAAATTTTTAAAAGAATTGGAAACCAGTGATTTTTGCTCGGCTTTCTTAACAAAAAAATTGGCTGAATCAGATTGATTATTGATTAAATAGCTATGGCCAAGATTGGTGTAGATTGAAATTTTGAGATATTCATCTTCATTTAAGCTATCTAAACCATATGCTTTTTGATGGTAAGAGAGCGCTTTTTTAGTTGAATTTAAGGCAATATAACAGTCACCCAAATTGTTTAGTGTCCTTGCAACTTTGGTGTTTGAACCTAGTTCTTTGTATATATTAAATGCCTTTTTGTTGTAGTCAATGGCTTTCTTAAAATCATTAAGATTAAAAAATGTAATACCCAAATTGGTGTATGAAGCTGCAATGCCCGTTGAATCACCTATTTCTTTTTTTATCTCTAAAGATTTTTCGTAGTACTCTAACGCCTTCGAATAATTATGTTGTAAATCGTAAACAGCAGCTAAATTGTTCAAATAAAAACCTTGTCCCATTAAGTTGTCCTCTGTTTCCATGAGCTTTAATGCTTCTAAAAAATGAAATACAGCTAACTCATATTGGCCCTTGTTGAGGTAAGTTTTACCAAGGTTGTTGTGCGTAAGCGACAAATCTTTTAAATCTTTCCAGTTTTTTTTGAATGTTAAGCAGCGTTGGAGCTGCTCAACAGCCCTGTCATACTTGCCTGCTTTGCGATTTAGTTCTCCAGCTTGATCTAAAAAGTAAGTAATAAAATTAGTGTCATTTAGTGCCAAAGCAATGGGGATATTCTTTTCTGAAATTTCTAAAGCTTTGTTTAAATCGGTAAAAAATAGTTCAGTTACCTCATCCATTTCTGCTTTCAATTTCTCGTTTTGGCCATGCAAATTGAAAAAAGTTATGAAGGCAATTAAAAGTAGAAAATATTTTATCATACAGCGGGTTTTTTTGTATTCCAAGGGCTAAAATAGTCATTAAATAATCATCCTAAAGAACGACAAATTTATCTGAAAACTGAACTATTTTTTGATTAATTGGTTTAAAAATCATCCTAATGAATGACAAATTTGGATGCTTAGTATTGCAAATTTGTTGACACAGATTAAAGTAGACAATAACCAAATCAAAAACTATGAAAAAACATCTATTAATGGCAAGCGCAATTTTACTATCAACAATAGGATTTTGCCAAGAAAAATTTTACACTAATAATTTTTCCAAAGAAGTGAAGGAGTTAAATACAAGTATGAAAACCATTGGTTTTACCACTGTTTTACCTTCAAACTATACCAAGTACAACGATATTGTAGCCGTAATTGATAATAAAGATGAAGGTTTGTATGATTATTACACCCTGAACTTCTACTATAATCTTTTACCTGTAAAAGATGTGCCATCAAGCGCTAAGATGAAATATGTTATTGAATCAGGTTCTAATAATAGGAGTGATTTCACTTCTTTATTTCGGAGAGATATGGATGTAGATTTTAAAGCGTTTCATAGTGCTAATTACAAAGCTAGAACATATAGATACCAGACGATTGTTGTAAAAGTAATGGGAAGGTTAAAAGTAGGCATGCATTGGGTAGATGATGAGTACTTACCAAAGTGGAAGTATGAAGAGCTTTCATATACCGAGATAAAATTAGATCTTGGAGAGCCTGAACCAACTTTTACAACAGAAAATGGTTTGTTTACTTATAAAAAATACAATACTGGTAAAGCATTAACAAGAATTTACGCGGACGAAGATTCGGATGATATTAAAGTAATATATGCTTACGGTGAAGACTATGAAAATGAAATTGAATTTAAAATTTATGAGATTGAAGCTGGTGAGGTAAAACAAGAAACGTTTGATATGAGTGGGCCTTCACCTACTGCCTCTAAAGGTGCATCAGTGGATGACATGATAAAGGAAATTAAGTTGAATCTAAAAAAAACATTGGTAAAATCTTCATGTTATAATGAAGCCAGAAGCGTTAAACTTCAAGGGCAAAGAATTGCTTCTAGTAAAATAACTGCTGGTATTTATGGACCATATATGCTAGATTCCGGGAAAAAGCAATCAAATGCAGGCTCTAATGCACTGGGTTCACTAAAATCAATTGGAGGCCAATTTGTTAAGCAAAAAGGTGGAAGTGATAAATATAATAAATTCATTAATAGTCCTGAGTCGAACCTAAATTGGACACGAAGTAAGCTGGGGAATGCTGATTTCGAATTTTTAGAATTGGACTTGTACAATAATAAACAATACGTTAGCAGCTCTTCAAACAAAAGCAAAAAATTGAAAGACGGTGAAGAAGGTAAGACACAAAAAGTAATCATTTTTTTAGGTAAGGTCGACGGGAAGTTGTACGCTGGTTTATTTACCAAAAGTGAAACGGAAGAAATGAATGAAGACGATATAAAATTTAAAGACTTTATTTTATCCACTTTTAAAGTGAACAAGTAAAAGATTTTCAGACCTATTTGAAACCCCCAAAACCATGCTATTATTGTTTGTATAATATGTGAATAGTGAAGAATAAAAAATCCTCAAGGCAAGTTGGGGATTTTTTTGTTGATTAAAGAGTTACTTTATAATAAATTACTGACTGTTTAGTATTTCAACTATAATTCTCAATTGATCTGCAGAATATTGTTCATTTGGCTTAATTGCAGATGCTTCTCGATACTTTTCTCTTGCTTTTAGCCACTTATTTTCAAAAAAATAGATGTCTGCCACTCTAATAATATCATTGTATGTCGTCTGAATTGCTTCTTGTTGTTCTTCGTCAGTTAGTACTGGCGTTTTGGTGATATGACAGCTTGATAGTAATAGAGCAAAGAGCGTATATTGTACAAGTTTCATTTAGTTGTAATTTACCTCAAAGTTAAGGGTTAGAAAAGAAATAATCACGAGTAATGTGGGTTTGAATTGATTTGCTCCTATTTTTTATATGAAGCGAGATTTTACTCTTTTGATCAAAATTGGAATGGCAATTAGAATTAAGCCAATTGCAAATCCTTGACCAATGGTTTGTAATTCTCTCTGAGGATAAAAAGGTAAATTGTCTTGATGAATAGAAGTGACTATGATCACAAATGACTCAAAAATTCTCCCCAAATTCATTGCAAAGACAATCAACAACATGATGTACAGGTTGTTTTTGAGAGATGTAATTAATAATAAAAACGGAAGAAGTATATGACAAACCAGTGCTAGAATGTAGAAAAAGGCATACAGCCCTGCAGCTCTTCTGTATGAAAACATTATATTTTCGATATATGCAGAAGGAAACATAATTTCCAATAAATATAGGGTTGCAGCTGTGAAGGCATACATAAGAATCAAAAATCGTAAAATCTTAATAGACGGAAATAGGTGATACTTTTTCCAGATCAGCTTAAAAAAAATGAAAAGTAAGACTGTTGCCACCAAGCTTCTGATAAAGTAATTGTCTAAAGTGTAAATGAATAAATGTAAAAACTTGACCATTGATGGGCTTAAATCTAGCTTAATTTTTTTTTAAGAAGCACTATTTACTCTATTTTACATTCATATACTCTTTAAGAGCATCACTTACTTTAATTTTGGTAGTCACATCAATTTAATAAGCATGAAAAGTATAAAAATTATTGCTGCACTATCTATTCTGGTAACAGCAACAGTATTAATCTTAAGTTTTTCATTAAAACAGAAGTCTGAACAGGCAACTCAAGAACCAAATCCTCAAAACCAAATGGTAAATTTTTTTGTTACCCATGGGCATTGTAGCACGCCTTTTTCCGGAAAGGTGCAGAATTTAGTGCTAATACAAAGTAATCGCACTGATCAAGGCAATCCTCTAGAAAACATGCGCATTTCATTCAATGTGAATCCGAGGACTTTCGTTGTTTGCCGAGGAGAAGGATTGACCGAGAAAGTTCGAAAGCCAGGTTTGTTTTATAATGAGGACGGGGATGTAATGAGTTTTAGAACAACCGAAGTGTTTACAATGGGTATTGATTGGTACCAAATACATGGAAAACTAACAATTAAAGGAGTTGAAAGAAACGTAACGCTTTTTGCTTCAGGAATTAGAAACCCAAATGAATCCGAATCAGAGTATTTAGTACTTGAAGGACAATTTAATTTGATGGATTGGGGGATAGACTATGATTTGATAGTAAACGGAAAGTCAGACGTAGAGCCAACCAAAATGATGCATCTAAATACGAGAATTGATTTAGATAAAGTATAGCTCAACTATTGCTCTTTAATCAATTTAGTAGCCCAACCATCATCTAGCTTTACAATATACATTGCAGGGCTCAAGACTTTAATGTCCAGCTTAATGATATTTTTTCCACTGACAGGTTCCGTGTAAACTAGTTTCCCCGCCATATTATAGATGTTAATGTTTTTTGCTTCCAAGTAATTTTCAGGAATTTGAACAGCTATCATTTCTGAACTTGGATTTGGGAAAATTTCTAACTGAGAATTTTCTTTTTCTTTCAAACCAAGTCCTATTGAGGAAATGTAAACGCATTCAGAAGTATCAACACATGTGTTTTGATTGATTACTACAGCATAATTACCGTTGGTTGTCGCAGTAAAAGATTGTCCGGTCTCATTGATTAATTCTGCGTAGTTATTGTCGCAGTCTAACCACTGGTATGATGTGGTATTAGGTGTTGCTGTGATATGAGGGTCATTTACGATAGTGCTCAAAATGGGCAAACTGTCACAGCCATAGGTAGTAATAGCAACGCAAGCGGAAGTGTCAGTACAGCCTGCATTTGAGATTTGAACGGCGTAGTTACCATCTGTAGGAGCAGTATATGTTTGATTACTTTGATTAGGTATAATTGCATAGTCATTGTCACAATCTAGCCATTGATAAAACGAATTTTGACCGTTTGCTGTCAAATTTGAATCTATTATTGAAATTGAATTATCTAAAATAGTATCACAAGAATACACATTACCAATTTTAACAGTTTCAATTAGGTCAAAGTAGGTTTGCGCAAACTGCGGCCCACCAGTAAGTCCTGCATCTAATATAACTACTGCGCTATCGCCTGCCGATAGAAAGAATGTATCAATAGCTGTTAGCTGAATCCAATTTGTTGAGCTGGAGTAAGAAATATTACTTGTAGTTGGCAGAAAATTTCCATTATCTATGCCAAAGCCTATTCCCGCAAATGTGCTAGAATAATTACTATCAACTCTTAGCCATCCACTAACTTCAATAATATCTCCTTGTTGAATATTTGGAATAGCTCTATTTATATATTGGTAAAAGCAACCTTGTGTTGCGCCAGCAGGTGATTCTAAACACCAGTTTCCACCTCCAGGAGCATTGTCGTTAAACGAAGCCAATGGGTAACATATAGTATTCCAGTCTACAATACTTGCATTGTAGTTTGAAGTTTCAAAACTTTCAATAAATATTGATGTTTGAGCCTGTCCAACAAAACCTAAAATATAAAAAATGAAAAACATTGTTTTTAGATCTAAAATCAATTCAGTTCTCATAGGTTTAAATTTAATTTTCACATGTAAAGTTGCTGATAATCAAATATAAGAAATTTAATTGACATAAAATAATAGTTCAATATTTCGAATGAAAGGAATTGTCTCTAGCTTCGACTCAGAACAAAATACTATATCACTGTTAGAAAACAATGCGCAGTAATCTAGAAATAGCAATCGAGAAATTAGATTTTGAGAATTTAAATATTCTTCAAATATCTAGTTTACTAAACTCAGATTCAGATTTAACACAAATCAGTAATACAATGACTAAAATTCGAAAAAGAAAACAAATTTTTCCTCCTAATGTTTTTGGTAAATGTGGAATAGATAGAAGAGCAAATGATTGTGGAGATGCTTCGGAGTATTGAAACTAAATTACTTGAACTTTTAATTTTAAATCAGTATTATTCTATTCATGATTGATTTAATCTTCGTATCTCCCATCAAACCTTCCTTCTGAAATCGTAAAATTTCCGTTAGCTCCGTATACTGAAAATGAAAACCATCCTGAAATTATTTTGTTAGTTTCATCAAAATGGGTGATTGTGATGCTATGCTCTTTACTCTGGTCTACATGGTGGCTGGTACTGCTAAAAGAGTTGTGGTTTGGTTCGTAATATGTTGGGTATACATATGAAGGGTACGAAAGACTGTCCTCTAATTTGTATTTTCCTAAGCCTTGAAAATCTATTACTGAGATAAAAATTTTTTGATCTAGACTTTCATCTTCTTTATGTTCTTGTTTCGCAATTATTTTCAACTTTTTTACAGAATCATTATATATACGAATGTCCAACATTTTTGCACCTGTCCACCCACCATTATACACTTTTGCAATAAAGGCCTCGCCATTTATTAAGCATCCAAAGTTATAGCTTCCAGTTGCACTGTATTCGGGGAGTTTATCCAGTTCTGAAACTTCCTCTTTTTTGCAGGACAAAATACATAGTATGAGTAAAGAATATATTATTATTTTCATCTCTATTAAAAATCCAACCTATAAAACGCACTAACTTTAAATAACCAGCTGTCAGAGAAATCAGCATTTAACTGAGAGCGTTCATTTCCAAAATAAACTAATGGCATTGCAAAATCAACAGTTTCGTTATATATTCTGTAAGAACGGGCAACAGATCTTCCAACACCTAATTGCAAATTGATTCCACTCTTCAAGCTGTATTGTAAGTAGGTATATAAATCGTTAGTTGAACGGGCTAAATATCTATCATTTTCATTAAACAGGGGTTCGTTCAAGTTGTAAGTTCTTACTTGCCCCTTAAAATTAAATCCAACTCTGATCTTATCACTCAACGAATAGTTTAAATCAACTGCTAGTGGTAGTAATACTTTAGCTTCAAATTTTTCAGAAGGGCTGAGATAATGAAACCCTAAAATGGGCACCAAAAATGTACTAAATAATTCAGTATTTGCATAAAGCCCAAATTTGTAATTAAGACGGTCAGATTTTATGTATTTCATTAACGCAACTCCTCCAATTTGAAAGTCATCTTTTCCAAATTTCTTTAAATCAGACGATACTTTTGGTAATAGAATATATGTACCCGACCATTTATCAGAATGTTTGATATTAGTTCCAAGTTTGAGTGTAATTCCAGTTACTGATTCTTTGTCTCTAAACGGATTAAATGAACCCTGAGTATATTCGTAAGTTAAACCAGTTAAAATTGTAGCTTTTTCATTAATTACTATCGGCAAGGTAAAATCACCATTCATTTCTCTCAAATTCACTTCGGCTGCAGTAGTGTCGTAACTACTGGGCGAAGAAGCTGCATAGTCGAATTTCACTAAGTCAATATAGTTTTGACCAAATGCTTGCCCTATTGATACTATGACGATAAAGAATAGAATTACTTTTTTCATATGTCAAATCTACTGTGAATATACAGTATTATTTAATTGAATTAAGCTAATGAGTTGTCAATTTGCGGAAAATGCAAAAGCAAATTAATTATTATTCCATAAGCCTTCGTAAGGGCTCAACCATTAAGTCAGCCCATAAACCATATTGTGTGCCCGAAGGATGAAGTCCGTCACTTGCAACCAATTCTGGCTGAATCAATCCGTTTTGAGAGATTGGCGTAATGTCTATGAATAAAATGCCCTCGGTTTCCGCAACCGATTTACAAATGGCATTATATTGTGCCAGCCTTTCTGATATGCTTTTTTGATTCGATTGACCGTAAGGCGTATATCCATAATCTGGAATACTAACAATAAAAACGCCATCCTTACCCTTTTTAGAGTGCTTAATTGCAAAGTTGAGACATGTTCTAAATTTTTGCTCAAAATCATTTGGGTCTTCACCCTGGAATTCATTATTGACGCCAATTAGTAATGATACAATATCGAATTTTTCATCTGTTAGTTGATCTTCGGCCGCAGATAATAAATTATCAGTTCGCCAACCAGTTTTTGCAATTATTTCAGTTGATATGCCAGTGCTATCATTTATCAATCTGCTTTCTAGTTGATTGGGCCACCTTTCTGATTCTGATACTGACTCTCCTATAGTATAGGAATCTCCCAGTGCCAAGTACGATAGATTGTGAATGACAGGGTCTTTTTCTTGAAAAATTTGTACTTTTTCGGTACAAGCAAATAGTATGGTAAGCGTAAAAATTTGCACTAGGTATTTCATACCTACAATTTACAATAAAATCTTGTTCAAATTTTCATTAGGAGCACCTAGTTGAATAATATTTCAGTATTTCTCCTTTATAATATACAGGGTATTACCTGAAACTTGAAAAAATCGGTATACTAGCTTTTGATTTACTAGAAATATTCTGTACGTTTGCTTTCGATTTAAATTGAGTTTTTATGAGCCTAACAAATAAAGTAGTTGCAGGGTGCGTCTCTTGTTTAATACTAGTAACAAGTTGTTATGATAGACAAACTAGTTTTGAAGAAAAGACAACAGTTACAATAAACGAAAGAGAGCGGTCAGTCGACTACAGAGCTCTGAGTGTTCCAGAAGAAGGAGGAATGAGATTCATCCGATTTACTTCTGAAGACGAAAAAGTGTTTGGTCCATCTGTAAGAAGAAGAAAAGGTGTGCTTTCTTGGTATACAGCCCCTTTTATTGCAGTGAGCCCGTCTGGCGATAAAGTGGCTTATATAGGTTCAAAAGATGATAAAAACAATGTATACATCAAAAGTTTAGTTGGCGGAAAATCAACAATTCAAAGAACATTTAGAGACAAAGTTCTAGGTGTTAGTTTTTCGAAAGATGGTGAAAAGATTGCATTCGTTGATGTTGTAGACGGGAATTCTGATATTTTTCAAATTAACGCGACACAAGGTGCAGCAGTGCAACAAATTGCAAAATCTCCAAGTGGTGAAACTTCTCCTACTTATGGGTACGGAGAGGAATTATTTTATGCTAAAAGCGAATATGCCAGTACAATAGAGAAATATCGTTATTACATATGGAGTTATAATTTAAAAACAGGTCTAAATACTCAGTATTCAGAAGGTCACACTCCATGTTTAAGTAAAAATGATGAGATGGTTTACATCACTAGAAATGATAAAGAACTTGGTTTTGGTGAAATTTGGTCAATTGATTTAAAAACAGGTCAAGAAATTCGAATTTTAGATGACTCTGAGAGAGGTTTTTCAACACCGCAAATTTCGCCAGATGGCAAAAAATTACTGTGTACGGGTTCAACTTTAATTTCTAGAAATAGGGTTGAAAACTTAGACGTTTATATCGTAAATACTGATGGAACAGGATTGACACAACTGACATTTCACCCGGGTGATGATGTTTCAGCTGTCTGGGGACCAAATGGAGATAAAATTTATTTCTTATCTCAACGCGGAAATGAAAAGGGAGCATACGGGGTATGGATGATTGACTACAAAAATTAAAAGATAAACTATGAAATTTATACTACTAATAATCACTTTTTTTGCTACAATGCACTCATTTGGACAGTGGACAAAAGGAGGAACAGAAAAAAATTACGATCAGTACAGAATAATTAGAGATACAATAGTATCAATTGAGAAAATAAAAATTCCAATTAAAAACACGAGTTATCGCTATGCTTCAATTGGCTCTGTATTATCTATGAATTCGTATCTTAGAAGTTTGCCATTACCTAATCAGATGATTAATGGACAAGGCTACATGGGTGAGGTTTTCAGTTCTGGAAAAATGGGGATTAGCTCCGGTATGTCATTCTCATTAGGCGGAATTCGACAGATTCAGCAAATAAATGAAAAGTTAATTGAGCGAGTAGATGTAGGTTTTGCATGGGATTTGAATTTTTCTTCAATGAAATGTTCTCTTGATGAAGTTAGGTTTAGTTCTGCTTTTAACGATCTTTACAAAGATTTTTTAGCCGCATACGGAGATACTAAATTCAGAATGATGAGTTGGAGATTTGGGCCATCTGTAACGCTTACTCCCGATCCAAAGTCTGACCTAGTGCGTTTGGATGTATTTTTGAAAACAGGAATAACAGGAATATTTTCAGGCATAAATGATTACGTATATGCTTCATATACTGATTTCGAGTCAGATTTAGAATACCAATCTACTGTTAATTATTCACGACAAAGTACGTTTACTGCACCATTTCAATTTGGTTTTAATGTACGATTTAAAGATCGACTTTTTGTGGGCTTAGAAATTAATAAACGTTTAATTTCAACATCAACAGTAACTGAAGATATATCGATAACAATATATGAAACAAATACTTTTCAGAGCTTTGAAGCGCAAGAGTATGGCGTTTATAATAATGTTGCTGATTTGGGAAATATCACATTGAATATAGGATTTACCTTTGGTACTAAATAGATAACAATATTCTGAGACAGTGTCGTTGGTAGTGCTATGAATAATCTACATTTCAGTTTATTATAATGCTGACTCGTGTGCATAATCAGAGCTAATTCATTTTTTAACTAGCGAATAATTCGATTATGAGCTTCGGACTAATGTCTTTTGAAAAATCGTGGTATCTTTATTGTTTTGTTCCTAGCAAGATGGTATTTTTAGCGTTTTTTTACTGTAAATGATTAGAGCTTCAGCAGTTGCTTATATATATTTTTTTTCGTGCTTTTGCTTCTGTCAAACTTTTGAGACAGAACGAGGAGGTTTCTATTTTTTCGCCCCTGTAAAATCAGGGTTTGTTGGCATGTCAACTGTTGCACTAAATATTGGTGTAGGGGAGTATGTGAGTAGCGGAAATACAATCACAACTTATTATAAGGATGGAAGTAAAAAAGGAAGTTCTTCAGTTGATTGCCGTGATGGAATGACTGCAGGGTTTGCGAACCCAAGAAACGATTATTCTTACCTACTATCTTATTTTGTAAATACAAAAAACAGTGTTTACAAAGTTGTTATTTATCAGGCAGACAAAGAGGCGGACCTGAATAGAGTGACAGTGAACCTAAAATCAAAGTATAGTACTGTGTTGGGCAGAGGGAAATATATAATGGATTTAAAATATGCTGTTGCTACAGATAGCTCCCTCGTTTTCGTTTTCAGTAAATATATGGATGAAGTTGAGAATTTTTATTTAGTACAGGTTGAGAACCGTGAAAATAGAATTTCTATCAAAGACTTGGGAATATCTGTTTCTAATCAAGATCTCAAAACAGGGAAAAGTAGTTCTCTTAAATTTGTTTTTGATGGTAATAGGACCATTTATGCCGTTCAGTTATCTGCTAAGCAGTCCAACTATCACCTCAAAATAAAGTCGGTAGAATTAGATTCCTTAACAGTCTCAGGTGAACGTCAAGTTAAATTAGACTTTATGAACAAGGAATTGAAAATATGTCCTTCTAACACATTAGAAAATTCAAGAGCCTATGAATCGGGATTTGGTTCTGTAATTAGTACAGAAAAGCCTCAATTAGATAGTTATATGAAATTTGATTTTTTTAAAGGTAATTTGGTAGCCACTGGTTTATTTTATCGAATGAATGCCTCAACTAGTAAAAATAGCAGAGCTGACGGAATTTTTTATGTCGATTTAAAAAATGGAACTGATAAGGTAACTAAAGTGAGCAGTAAGTTATTCTGCTCCTACACTGCCTCTGGTGACCCTACTCCTGATATTTACACGGGGTTTGGTTTATCAAAGTTTTACTGGTCTTATGTTAAAGCAACTGACAATACAGTTTGGCTATCACTAAACGGAGTAAAGTCAGAGCTTGTTAATTTAAAGAAGGGTGGAGCAAAACAAGGGATAATTAAATATTTGGACAAAAAAAATGAGATTGCTATAAAATATTTAAAGACTGGAAAATCAGCTTTGCTTGAAACATTGAATTCTTATTATTGTCTGTACAATACAAAAACTAATTCTGTGGGTTATTATACTCAGTTGTCAATAAAAGAATTTGCTAAATAGCTATTAATAAAAATTGGCATTATTTTAGTGTATCACTGGTTATAATAATTTAATACAGCAATGTCTCATAACCCTTTTAATGCCTACCAACTACTTGAAATTTCATCAATAGCAACAGAGATTGAAATAAAGAAAGCATTCAAAATAAAAGCACTGGAATTTCATCCCGACAAGCATCAAAATGGCAAACCTGCCACTGTGCTTTTTAACATCCTAGTACAGGCAAAAGAAATTTTACTTGATCCTGAGAAAAGATTAGAACATGATTACGCCCACGGAATAAAGCTAAAACCGTCGTCTTTTGAGGAAACATTGTACAGATCAGAACCTATTCCTAAAACAGATTGGGGCTCATTACTGGTAGCTGGCATTGCTGGCTTAGCTCTTGGAGCAACAGTACTTCGAAAAAAAAGGAGTAAAAAATAGCCTGATTTAATATAAGTTCCACAATTTTAATTCAAAATAAATTTTGACTATTTTTAGGGCAATGGAGAACTTAAACATTATTATAAGAGATGCACAGGAACAAGACATGGAAGCCGTGCATAGGTTAATTACGGAATTAGCAATTTATGAAAAAGCTGAAGATCAAATGGTAAATTCAGTTCAACAACTAAAAATGGATGGTTTTGGATCTAGAAAACTCTTTGACTGCATAGTAGCTCAGCAACATGATGATATTGTTGGTTTTGCACTGTTTTACACAAGTTATTCAACATGGAAGGGCGCCTGTTTATACCTTGAAGACTTTTTAGTAACTGAAAATTTTCGGGGACGTGGTGTGGGAAAGCTACTTTTTGAGCAAGTGTTTCAAATAGCCAAGAATCGAAATGTAGGAAGGTTTGAATGGCAAGTACTAGATTGGAACGAACCTGCCATTAATTTTTACAAAAAATACAATGCAATATTAGATCCTGAGTGGTTAAATGGGAAAATTATTTTTAAATAAAATGCAGCTTAGGGGCTGATTTTTAGTGTTCTCTATTTATTAAAAAATTACTCAATTCTAAAAGGGGTTCTTTTTTTGAGTTTGGAACAGCAATGCTATTGAAGTTATTCATGGCCATTTTGTAAAATTCATCAATTTTGTTTTGAGTTTTGAGTTTGATATTTAATTCTTTGTAAATTTCCTTAGTCTTTTCAATTTTTAAAGGGCCATCTGTTTCTTTTTGCAAGTCAATAAGAACCTTCTCTTGTTTCTCATCTGCGTCTTGAAATGCAGTTAACAAAAGAAAAGTTTTTTTGTTGGCTAATATGTCACCTCCAACTTGTTTACCAAATTTAGATTGATCTGCAAAAACGTCCAATAAATCATCTTGTAATTGAAAAGCAAGACCCAAATTAACACCAAAATCGTACAGCGCTTTTCTGTCTTTGGAGGAGGCCTCTGCTACAATTGCTCCCATTTCTAAGCTACAACCTACCAATACCGCAGTTTTGTACTTAATCATTTGAATATAATCTGCTATCGATACATTTTTGGTGGTTTCAAAATCCATATCCCACTGCTGGCCTTCACATACTTCAATTGCCGTTTGATTAAACAATTTTAATAATTCGAGGGCTATTTTGCTTTCATATTGACTAATGGCTTGGTAACTTTTAACCAATAAAACATCACCTGATAAAATGGCTATATTCTCATTCCATTTTACATGGACTGTATCTTTCCCTCTTCTCAAAGGTGCTTGATCCATAATATCATCATGGATTAATGAAAAATTATGAAATAACTCAACAGCCATTGATGCGTTTAATGCCTGACTTAGATCTTTATCATATAATTCACAAGCCATTAAGGCTAGAATTGGCCTCATGCGTTTTCCTCCTATCTTAAGGAAGTAGCGTAAGGGGTCATATAAATTTGCCGGATTATTGGAAAATTCAAAGCTGTCCAATTCTTTTTCAATAGATTTTTGATAGGGAAGAAGATCAATCATTTTGACTATTTTTTAAATCTTTTTCTTGATATTTCTGCAAACTCTCCTCAATTTCTAGGTGGTTTAGTTCAATATCAGTTTCTTCATCAAATAACTCAAATAATGGTTCTCTTATGGCTTTATTTGACATTTTTCTTTGCATAAATAACAACAATGAAGGCAAAATAAGTAAGTTGGCTAGCATAGCTACAAGTAAGGTTAATGATACTAAAATTCCGAGTGCTTTGGTGCCCCCAAATTGAGAGAACGCTAAGACCAAAAATCCAAAGAAAAGTACGATTGAAGTGTAAATCATACTGATTCCAGTTTCTCTCAATGCTACCAATATACACCGTCTAAGATCATGCTCATGGTTTTTTAATTCTTGTCGAAACTTAGCTAAAAAGTGGATGGTATCATCAACTGAAATACCAAATGCTATACTGAACACTAAAAGAGTAGATGGTTTGATAGGGATCCCAAAAAGACCCATTATACCTGCAGTAGTTAAAAGTGGAATAAAGTTTGGAATTAGGGAAATGATTACCATTCTCCATGATCTGAATAGAATTGACATTAGAATGGCAATTAAAACAATGGCAATTGCGAGTGATGTAAATAAGTTGTTGACTAAATATTGGGTGCCGTTTGATGCCACTACTGCAGTTCCAGTAAAAACTAAATTCCAATTTTCAATGTCGAATGCCGCTTTTAGGTTTTTGTCAAAATCTTTCTTGGAATGAAAAGAATAGATTTTGTTTTCATCCATTATAAACTCCTCTCTCAATTCTGCATTATCTCCACTAATTTCAACTAATAAATTCTGATAAATTTCGGGTTTGTCAAAATACAGTTCGCTCAAAGCATCATCTTTAGCTGCACCTTCTAACGCAACAATATTTTGATATGCTGCTTCATATTCTTGTTTTTTAGGATTTAGAATTGCTCTGAGCTCAGGGCCTAAAGAGTCAATAAGTTCCTGCACTTCATAAGAACCTAAGTCTTGAACTTGCAATGTGATGTGCGTAAATGTATTGCTTGAATCAATAAACGGATTTACTCCGGCATCTTGAGAAGCATTTTCCAAATAAGGCTTAAATCGATTCATTTTTGACAGTGAAGGAATGCTATATCGCTCGGGGTTACCGCCACTGTAGGCCATGTTGATTAATTTTACTCCATCAGCTACAGACAAAGATTTAGAGAATACCTTGTATTCAACTAATTTATCCTGAATTTGCTCTAACTCATCAAACCTATATAAATAGGCGTTCTTCTTTTTTGTGTCAATTAAGATCTCAAAAGGAATGGCACCTCCAAACTTATCTTGAAGGTATTGTACGTCATTTGTTATGGGATCACCTTGCGGTAAATCACCCGTAATGTTACCTGTAGCTTTGATATTAATTGCACCAATAATTGCGATTAAAATCACAATGCCAGCACCAAGAAACACAAACTTTCGCTTATATAAGGTAACATATTCAAGCTTTTCAACTGCAATATGAAGCCACTGCTTTTCCAGGTGTTGAAGATGTTTAGGTTTAGGAATTGCCGAATAGCTGAGTATTATTGGTAAAATGGTAATGGACAATACAAATACCATTATGATATTTAGCGCTGCAATGATTCCAAATTCAAATAAACGTTCTGAATTTGTAAAAATGAATGTAGCAAAACCCATTGCCGTAGTAAGGTTTGTCAAGAACGTAGCGTTACCAATTTTCTGTATAACAAGCGTTAAAGCTCTAACTTTATTACCATGGTCTTTTATTTCTTGATGAAATTTGTTGATAAGAAAAATACTGTTTGGAATACTGATTACAATCATTAATGGTGGTATTAATACCATTAAAATTGATAATTTAAAATCAAAAAATCCAATACTACCAAGCGACCAAATAACGCCAACAAAAACAACTATATTGCAAATTAGGACAATCTTTAGTGATCTAAAGAAGATAAAAAGCAATAGAGAGGTTACGATAATTGTAAGTGCAATAAATAATCCCAACTCAGCTTTTAATTTTTCTCCAACAGAAACACGAATATGAGGCATTCCTGAAATTCTAATCGGTCCTAATAATGCCTCAAATTCTTTTGCTTTTGCTTCAACATCAAGCAGCACTACTGCTTTTTTCATGTCGTCCATTATCGCTTCATCTACAAAAACCATCATTAAAGAAGACTCCGTACTATCGTTGTATACCAGTCCGTTATAAAATGGATTAGATTTTATAATATTTTTTAAGCTGTCTAATTCAGCCTGAGTTTCGGGTTTGTGATTAATTATTTTATCTAACTCAAACTTTTTTTCAGAAGCATTTTTTGATAATTGGTAGATATGGGCTTCCGAAAAAACAGAATCAACGGCATCAAATGCTTGCACTGCCTTTCCTAGTTCATACCAAGCATTAAACTTTTCTAGGGTATATAAATCTTCGTTGTCAATCGCAAAAACAAGTAAAGATTCATTTTCACTAAAGAGAGATTTTAGTTTAATGTAATTTTGCTTTGCAGGAGAGTCGCGTGGTAGCATTGTACCATACTTATTATCCATTTTAACATTATTAATGGCATTATACCCAAACAGAATAGTGAAGCCCAAAAGAATTGTGAGAATTACAATTCTATTCCTTAATATGATTTGCGATAACTTAATCCACATGTAAAAATGGGTTGTTTTAAATTCAAAAGCTCAAAACTAACTATAATGAAAAACAATTATAACCATTGACCCGTTTTTCTTTTAATACTTAATTGTCAAAAACTAATAAATTCTTGAGGGTTAAGTGGGACTCCTTTTTGCCACACTTCAAAATGCAAGTGTGGTCCATCACTTAATTCTCCTGAAGTACCTACAATTGCAATTGGATCTCCAGCTTCGGCATATTCACCTTCTGATTTTAAAATAACAGAGCAGTGCTTGTAGGCAGTAATCAAATTGTTTTGGTGTTGAAGAATGATCACATATCCTTGCTGACTTGTCCAGCCTGAAAATATAACTAAGCCTTCTAATGCAGCTTTGATAGGTTCATCCTCTGATGTAACAATATCAACTCCAAAATGTTTTTTGCCGAAGTTTACTGATCTTGATATTTTCCCACTAACAGGGCTCATAAAAAAATCTGACTGAAAATTAGTGGTATTTGTTTTAGGTTCCACCAATTCATCTTCAATTTTCAATCTAAGTAGTGAATCGGCTGTGTTACTTTTAAAATCGATTCGTACTATTCCTTCTAACGAGTCAATTTTCTGCACATCCATAGGGTCTTCGATAGGCTGGTCTAAGAGAATTCTACGAATTGTATTATTGTAATTTTCTAAATTTTCTAACTCTTTTTCAACGGTATATAAAGCCTTTTGATTGTCCTCTAGTTGAGAATTGATTTCGTAAATAGAAACTGCATCAAAAGCATATTTTTTTAGAGGTGTGTAAAGTAAAAGAAAATAAGTGCAAAAAGAAATTAGAAATATTAAAAAAATTAATAAAGTTAAAAAATTGATGAATGACAGTTTAATGCTCCATTTTACATCAAATGATTCAGCATTAATATATGTCAGCTTGTACTTAAGTCGCCAACGTTCAATAAGTTTTTTAAGGTTTTTCATCTCAACTGCCCCAAATTTAGCCATTTTATAGATGAGACGGTGTACCAATGAAAATTAAAAATTCTGTCCGTAGAATAAATAATTAATACAATTTAACGTTTAGCCTAGTAAAACGAAACAACCATTACATAATTGTTTCGTATCTTTATATGAAATATGCAGAGTGTCTGACTAAATCAATCAGCCTCTTAATATGTGGAATTTTGGCTATGTCATTTGCAATAAAAAATATTTGTATTCTTGTCTGCAGCTTGCTAGCAGTTGGAACCAGCTATGGGCAGTTAATAACATCCACAGCTTTAACACCAACTCAATTGGTTCAAAATATACTTGTTGGAAGTGGAGTAACTGTCTCGAATGTGTCATATTCAGGAGGAGCTGACGCAATCGGTTCATTTGATGGAAATACCACAAATTTAGGTTTAGGAACTGGTATTCTTTTAACTACAGGCACTGTTAACTCAGGAACTGGTTTGTTTGGAGCTCAGCAAGGGCCCCATGGACCAAACAATTTGGCAAGTGCAGGCATGGATAATGGTGCCGCTGGCTATCCTCAGCTTACTGCAATTGCAGGAGAAGATACTTACAACGCCACAATTTTGGAATTCGACTTTGTGCCAAATAGCGACAGTGTTAGTTTTAGATATGTTTTTGCTTCAGAGGAGTACCCTGAGTTTGTTAATCAAGGATATAACGACATATTTGCTTTTTTTATTACAGGTCCAGGATTCGGGGGCGCTTACAATATGGCTACGATCCCTGGTACTGCTAATACACCAGTAACAATCGATAATGTCAATGCAACTACAAATTCCTCATTTTTTGTTAATAACGGAAACGGTAGTTCTGCACCCCAAAACGGCTCGTCTTTTTACATTCAGTACGACGGATTTACAACTGTGATTGAGGCCAAAGCTGAAGTTCAGTGCGGGGAGATATATCATTTAAAGCTGGCAATAGCTGATGTTGGAGATCCATCTTTTGATTCTGGTATATTTCTAGAAGCTAATTCTTTAACAAGCCCAAAACCTGTTGAGATTTCTTCATCTTTAGCAAAAAATGTTTTTAACAATATATACGAGTTAGCAGAAGGCTGTGAAACAGCTACAATTACTGTTGAAAGAAATGCCGCTCAATCAAGCCAAGCACTTTCTATACCTCTGAGTACTGCGGGAACAGCAACCGAAGGAGTTGACTATTCATCAGTTCCAACAAGTGTGAATTTTGCAGCTGGACAATCAGTTGTGACTTTTACAATTGATGTTTTTGCCGACAATATTGCTGAAGGCAGTGAGACTTTAAAGCTCATTTTAGATCAACCCGACCCTTGCGGTAACAGTAATTTAATTGAACTAGATTTGTTGATTCGTGAAGTTTTGCCTCTAACAGTTAGCCTGGCAGATGAAACAATTCAATGCTCGGGAGACCAAGTGAACTTAATGCCAACCGTTACAGGGGGAGTTGAACCCTATTCGTACAATTGGAGCACTGGGCAAAGCACGCAATCTATTACACTAAATCCTTCAACTACAACACCAATTTCAGTAACAGTGGCAGATGATTGTAATAGTGCTCCTCAAACAGCAAACAGTACAGTTACTGTGCCAGTTTATGCACCTTATGTTTTAGCAACAACGTCAGACACAGCTGTTCTCTGTCCAAACACTCCAATTACTCTAGCTGCTAATGTTCAAGGCGGTTCAGGGGCAGATATTTATACCTGGGAGGTTAATGGAGGATTTGTGTCTAATAGCCAAAATCTGAACGTGTCTCCTTTTTCAACAACCACCTACACCGTTACGGTTGAAAATTTATGCGGCGAAATCTTAACAGATCAAGTCACTGTCACTGTGCTCACAGATGTTTTGACAGTGGCGACAATTGACGAAGTTTTGATTTGTAAAGGTGATGAAGTTGAAATTTGGGCAAAAGGCCTAGGGGGCTTAGGTAATTTTAATTATTTCTGGCCTCATTCAGGCGAAACATCCAGTAATATCACCGTGAAACCTGAACGGACAACCACATATAACGTTTATGTTGCTGATGATTGCGGAACCTATGTCATAGAAGGAAAGGTTACTGTGAAAATATTGACCCCCCGTGCTAACTTTGGAGTAATTAGTTCAAATTTAACTGAGGGATTGCCAATTCAATTCCAAAACACTTCGGTCGGAGCAACTTCATGGGAATGGGATTTAGGTAACGGACAGTTTTCAACAGCCATAGTACCAACCGCAGTCTATAGCCTACCTGGTGTATATGAAGTACAGCAAATTGCCATAAGCGACGCTGGCTGTAGAGATTCAATTACTAAATCAATTCACATCAGGCCAGCATTTTATTTTTATGCTCCTAATGCATTTACGCTAAACGGAGATCGTTACAATTCAACATACAAGGTAAGCGTCATTGGTGAAACAGCATTTCACTTTACTGTATACAATCGCTGGGGCGAACTAGTTTTCGAAAGCTTTGATCCTAATTTTGAATGGGACGGATTTTACGGAGGAAAAGAAGTGCCGTTTGGTGTATATGTTTATAAGGTTTGGATTGCAGACCTCGAAGAAAAACGGCATAGTTTCGAAGGTTTTATTACAGTACTAAAATAAACTGTATATTCGCCAAGTCATTTTATAAAACATGTTTAGAGGTCTGTTTATAAGTGCAGTTCTGCTCTGTGTAGTTGGTTGTCAGCCAAAACCAAAAAAGATAGAAGGAGTGCTTGATGCTGAAGCATCAAATCAAATTATAGTAATTTCTAAAACAGAAAACTATTCGAAACAAATTATTCTTAAATGTGGAAAAACTGATTTAGAAGCAGTCGATAGCTTAGTAAATTGGGTTGTTGATTTTGAGCCAGGGGGGCTGTTTTTTAATAGTTGGCCAATCGAAAAAATTCAAGAACTTGCCATTCGCTTAGACACCATTTTAGAGTCAAAACCTCTGTTTTTTATTGACTATTTCCCTACAATTAAATTAAAGCCATATCCTATTTGGTCTGCAAATAGAGATTTTCAAGACTCTGTGTTTTGGCATGGCTTTTTGGCTGCAGGCATTAATGTCATTTCTTTTCCAGAATCTGTTTTTAAGTATAACTCATCAAATGCTTATTTTCAGAAGGTAAACAAAGATCAAGGTTTTAGTCTAAATTATCATGTTAATTTGCAAAATAGAAGTTTAAAAAGTTTGCAAGAATTAGCAAAAACACTCCAAAAAAATGATGGGTTTTTATGGTTAGATAGCCTGAAGCTAGATAGTCTTCCGTATTTAGAAATAAAGAAAGCAATTAACTGGAAAGGTTTGCTAATTGCTAATCCACTGGGGAATCATTTAGATCATTTAAAAGCAGGTGCCGATATGGTGTTAATACCCAATAGATCACTTGTTAATATAGTTGATTATCAGCAGAGTGATGCTACAATAAAATCAAGTGAATTAATCGCCAATATGATTGATGAGCAAGTGAATTCCAGATTTTATAACCGGTCTTCAAAAGCTTTGTTAAAAGCAGCCAAATTACATTTTATTGCAAAATCTACATCTATTTTTAATAAAACAAAACAAAAAATCCCATTTCAGAAGTATAAAAAATTGTCACTGATTAAATATTTATCTCAAAAAAAACACTCTAAAAAACAGCTAGTCACTATTCCATTTAATGCAACAGACTCAATCTTATTGGCTGTAGAAAAATCATCTGGTCTCGAAAATTCATTATTCTTATTTTCTAATTCCGATCAATACAAATCGCTAAGTAAAACACCGTACTTAGTATTCAATCCTTTAGCAGCTAATGAAAGAAGTTTGGTATTAGGAGAGCAACTATTAGGCAAATTGAAAATCAATGGAGGTATTATAATTGAAGGTGAATTAAAAAAAGGACCGAAAGCAAAGGGAAAAGGATTGCAGAATTTACCTCCGGAATATGCATTTATTGATAGTGAGAAACTCAATTCAATTAGAGGTTTAATTTCTTCTGCAATTGATGGAAAGGCATTTCCTGGATGCCAAATACTAGCTATAAAAGATGATGTCATTATTTACAGTAGAGCCTTTGGACATTCAACATATCAAAAGGAATTCACAGTGACTAAGCAACATTTGTATGATCTAGCTTCTTTAACAAAAGCACTTGCGACAACCTTGGTAGCCATGAAGTTGTGGGAAGATGGATACTTTAAACTAAACGATAAGTTGGATAGCTATTTACCAGATAGTTTAAAAAAATACTTGCCGAATGGAAGCACATTGAAAAACATAACATTTCAAGAACTACTCACCCATAAAAGTGGGCTTCCCGCAGGGTTTCCCGTTATTAATTATATGCGCAAAGCAGCTGATCTTGAAAATAGGTTCAGTAGTGGATTTTGTGACTATCCTTATGAAGCTTATCAAACAAAAGTCGCAAACGACCTATATTTAGAAAATAGCTTTCAGGATTCTATGTGGCTAACTTTGAATTCATTATGGTTAGATTCTTCTAAAGAATATAAGTACTCAGATGTAAACATGAATGTGCTTTATTTCATTCTAAAAAGTATCATAGATAAAAAAGGGCTAAGCTCTAAAATGAGACTAACGTCAAATGTTTTTGAAAGATACCTCTATGAAAATTTTTACAAGCCTTTGGGTATGAATAAAACTCAGTATCTGCCACTTAAGAAAATCTCTAAAAATAAGATTGTACCAACTGAAAATGATCGTTTTTGGAGAAAGCAATTATTACATGGCTATGTACATGATCCAAATGCAGCACTTTATGGCGGTGTTGCTGGAAATGCAGGACTATTTTCTAACGCATCTGATTTAGGCATTCTATTATCAATGTGGCAAAATAATGGTGTTTTTGAAGGAAAACGGTACTTAAAAGCAACAACTGTTAAAAAATTCACTGAAGCTCAACCTAATACTCATAGGGGACTGGGGTTTAATAAACGAACTTTTACAAATTCTGCCTATGCCATGGCTGAAGATGCCGACCCGTCTTCATATGGCCACACAGGTTTTACAGGGACTTGTTTTTGGGTTGACCCTGTGAATAGAATTAGCTATGTGTTTTTGTCTAACAGAGTTCATCCGAATGTTTCTAGGAAAATATACGAGTTCAATATTAGAACAAGAGTGCATCAGGTTTTTTATGAAGCCACGTTAAAATAATCTGTACCAAAGTAAACATCAAAGCGTTTATAACTTTAAAAGCAAGTACAAAAAAAGAGCAAGAATGGCTTTACATTTGTTAGCTTATAACGCAGGATTTTTACCGTTTTATGAAATTAAATAATCTGTTCGTATTTTTAGTTTTTCTGTTTGTTACCTCTGTTTCTGTAGGGCAAGTATCAGAAAAATATAACTCAAAATATGCTCAATTTTACAGAGCTGAGGCTTTATACGAAAAAGACAAGTTTAGCGCGGCCCAAGCTGAGTATTCTGCTTTTATGGAAACAGTAGATGATGTCAATGATCTATATTTTGTGAAAGCAAAGTACTATCATGCATTGAGTGCATTAAATCTTTATCATCCAACGGCAGAAAAGCTTCTGCTAGATTTTATTGAAGCATATCCAGAAACTGTTTACAAAGTTGATATTTATTTGCAATTGGGTCATCACTATCACACACGAAGACGATATAAAGAAACCATAAAATGGTTATCTATGGTTGATCCCCTTGATTTGAAAGAACACGAAATGCCTGAGTACTATTTTAATTTGGGATATGCTTACTTTACTCAGGAAAATTATAAATCAGCAAGAAATAAGTTTTATGAAATCATAAACGTGCAATCCTCTTACCAAAGCCCAGCGCTATATTACTATTCTCATATTTCTTATTTGGAAAAAAACTACCAAGCAGCGCTTGAAGGTTTTAACAAACTAAAAAAAGATGCATCTTTTCAGGAAATTGTACCATACTATATTACTCAAATATTTTATTTACAAGGCAAATATGAAGAGGTGATTAAATTAGCACCTGAAGTAGGTAAAAATAAAAATGAAAAACAAAATATTGAAATGTCAAAAATGGTGGGAGATGCCTACTATAGATTGGCAAAGTATGATGAAGCAGTGCCGTTCTTGGAATCGTACAACAATAAAAGTGCAACCACACGAGACGAAGATTACCAATTAGCCTATGCTTATTTTAAAAGTGGTGATTATCAAAATGCAGTCCCATTGTTTGATAAAGTTACCGGACCAATTGATGAGCTCAGTCAAGTAGCATATTATCATATAGCTGAATGTTATCTAAAGCAGGACCAATCGGTGGCTTCACGAGAGGCCTTTGACAGAGCAGCTCAATTAAATTTTGACAAGGAAATTGAAGAAGACGCATTGTATAACTATGCGCTACTTTCATACAAAATTGATTACAACCCATTTAATGAGGCAGTAACAGCCATTACAAAGTATTTAGAAAAGTATCCTAATTCAAAGCATCAGCAGGAAATGTATCAATATTTGATTAATGTATATTCTACAATGAAAAACTATAAAGCTGCTATTGACTTTATGGAAAAAATCCCGAATAAAAATATACAAATAAAAAGCGCTTACCAAATGATGGCTTATAATTATGGAGTTGAATTATTCCAGTCTGGCAAATATCCCAAAGCGATCAGTGCTTTTGAAAGAGTTAAAAAGTACCCTGTTGATAATGAAATGAACGCGCAAAGTTTATATTGGGTAGCTGAGTCCTACTACAAGACAAAAAAATATTCGAAAGCCATTTCAACATATCGTGAATTTTTAGAAGAACCAGGAGGTTATAATCTACCAATACATAATGCAGCTTACTACAATATTGGGTATGCCTACTATGTAGAGAATAATTTTGAGCAGGCTATACAGTCTTTTCGGACTTATACTTTGGATAAAAATGAAACTGATAAAGTGAAATTGGCAGATGCATATTTAAGAATTGGTGACTCCTACTACAAGACTTCTCAGGATGACGAAGCTATATCATACTATCAAAAGGCCATAGATGAAAATGCAGGTCAAGTTGATTATGCCAAGTTCCAAATGGGCAACTCCTTAGGATATAAGCAAAAGTATGAAGAGAAAGCAAAAATTATGCTTGATTTAGTTAAAGATGCAAAAAACGCTAATTCAGCAGCTAAGGCACTGTTTGAAGCGGCGGAAGCATACCGTTTAATGGATGACGAAGTGAATAGTTCGCATAATGACAAAGCAATTACATACTACAACCAGTTAATTAACGATTTTCCAAAGCACAGTTTAGTAAAAGATGCCATTTTTCAAATTGGAATATTAGATTTTAAAAATAAAAGATACAAAGCAGCTGAATCGAGGTTTTTAACAATATTAAGAGACTACAAAGACGATACAAAACAAAAGGAAGCTTTGGCTAATTTAAAAGATGTATACAGCGCTTTGAATCAAGTAGACAAGTATGTGGCACTTGCTAAGGAATTTGAAATTACTTTGGACGACACGGAAAAAGAGGAACTGTATTATAATAGTGGGTTTGATTTGTATGAAGACCAGTCTTGGTCGCAGGCTATTTCAGCATTTAACGAGTATTTAACAAAGTTCTCTAAACCTAAGAACGCTCTTGAAGCTAATTTCTTAATTGCAAAATGCCAGCTAAATCTGAGCAACGATTTAGGAGCAGAAAGTGCCTATAAAAAAGTGCTGCAATTTCCAAATAGTAGATATACAGAAGAAGCTGCACTATTTGTTGCTGAAAGGCAATATGCTTCCAAAGACTATCAAAATGCCATTAATTCGTATAAGAAATTATTGGCAGCGGCGTCCTTTCCTAAAAATGAATTAATTGCTGATATTGGCTTAATGAGGTCTTATGCTTTTTTAGATGATTTTATTGCCTCTAAGTCACACGCGCAAAAAGTAATGGTAAATGAGAACGCTTTAGATTTTGTAAAAACAGAAGCCAATTATGTAATGGCCAAAGCAAGTATTGAGGCATTAGATTATGAAACAGCTAAACCATATTTAGAATATGTGGTGGCCAATTCAAATGCAGCAATTGCGGCTGAATCGCAGTACTATTTAGCTTACAAATTCCATTTAGATGAGGATTACAAAGGATCAGAACAAGCTGTTCGGAAGCTGATAAAGCAAAATGGTGGATACAGTTATTGGGTTGCAAAGGCATTAATACTGCAGGCTAAAAACTCAATCGGATTAGATGATTTAGTTCAAGCTGAATACACCTTAAATAGCATTATCAAAGGGTATACTGTGTCAGATGATGGTATTTTATCTGAGGCTAATGAAGTCATGCAGGTACTAATTTCTCTTAAAAATAAAGAGAAAGACATTAACCCAGATTCGGAAAATACAATTGAAATAAATAATGATGAGAACGGAAACTAGAATATTAGCACTTTGCTTGGGCTGGTTACTCATTCCAGTAGCCGCTTTTTGTCAACCAGATACTACAGTTAATACTGGTACTTCCGTTACAGATATTATATCTGTTGCAGTAAGGAATGTTTCACCATCATACAGAAGATCTGAAAATCCAGAAATTATTGATACTGTTATCCCGTTGCCTACTTTTACATATCCACTATTGAATAAAAACGTTGAAACAAAAATTTATGTTGAAGATATTTCTGCATCAAGAATAAAAATTGTTCCGAAGCTAGAAAAATTGTACCCAGGATATGTTAAAATGGGTATTGGAAATTACACTATGCCGCTTGGTGAGGTTTACTATAATGCATTGCGAAACAGAAAATACAATTATGGTATTCATGCCAATCATTTGTCCTCTTTTGGAAGTTTAAAAGAATATGCACCTAGTCAATTTGACTTATCAACAGGAAAACTGTTTGGCGATTTCTTTTTGCGACAGCATGAAATAAACACACAAGTAAACTATTTAAACCATGGCTACCAATATTACGGAATTTTGAATGATTCTATCCCTAAAGATTCTCTCAGAAACCGAGTTGCAGCATACAAAGGAGCAGTTCAATTTTCAAATTCGCCCAGCAGAGACAGTGCAAAATTACTGTATGATGCCTATGCAAATTATCAGTTTTTTCATGAATTCAATAGAGATTCTTTAAAAAGAGGAACAGCAAATGTGAGAGAAAACACAATAAATTTTGGTAGTGTTTTTAGATTTAAACATCAAGAAAACTGGTTTGCTCTGCAAGCAGATTTTTTACTAAATTACTATAAGTATGGTGAAGGAGATTCTTCAGTGGCGATTATTGATAGAAGAGAATCTAGAAATAACATCATCAGTTTAAAACCAACAATTACAAGTTTTCAATTTAATAGTAAATTAAGAGCTGAGGTAGGACTGGATATGAATTTTGATATTCACAATGCCAAAATTTTTAAACCTGTTCCAATTGTTAATGCTCAGTACGACTTACTAAAGGGAATATTGATCCCTTATGCAGGGATAGGGGGAGACTTAACTCAGAACTCGTTTTATCACCTAAACCGAACCAACCCTTTTATTATTTCCTCACTAGAGTTAAGAAACCGGAAAGAATTTAAGCTATATGCGGGACTAAAAGGGAGCTTTTCAAAACGGATTTCGTACAATGCTATGGTCCATTCCACAAATTATACAGATTATGCTTTGTTTGTAAACGACACTGTATTTTCTGATCAATACAAGTTTGGAGTAGTGTATGATAATATCAGGGTAACAGGATTAAAAGGAAGTGTGACATATCAGCAAGATGAAAAATTAAAAGTTGACGCCTACACAGAATTAAACAGGTACAGTGTTGATGCAGAAAAGTATGCTTGGCACTTGCCAGAATTGGTAATTGGTTTAAGAGGGAATTATAATTTATATGATAAAATTTATGTGAAGGCAGATTTGAGTTTACAAGGTGGGCGAAAAAGCCCAGGAGGGTTGTTTCAACCTCTAAATACTGATGATAAAAAATATAATCTCGGTTTTATTAATGACATCAATTTGGAAGCAGAGTACCGATACAATAAACGAATCTCCGCTTTCATTCAATTTAGTAATTTAGCTAGTCAGCAATATTTCAGGTGGAATAACTATCCAGTGCAACGGTTTCAAGTCCTAGGAGGCGTAACATTTAGTTTCTAAATTCGAACATTTTTTTTTGGCTCCATATTTGAATTATATTTGTGATGCAAATGAAATGTCATTTTTTAAAATTTGTTTTTTTCCTCCTTAGCTTCGGATCTTTTTTTTCCGCAACAAGCCAAGTATTAAATTTATCAAAAAAAGATTCGATAAAAGGCGATTTTACTGCTTTTTCAGTCGATAATATTGGGAACGTATACCTAAGTCATCAGGATGTAATTACAAAATTGAACGTCAATCTCGACACTATTTTTTCAACCTCCTTAAAGGCTCATTTTCCCACTTTTATACAAGCAGTTAAAAATTTCCGAATCCTAACATTCGATCAAGAAAGGGGTATTGTCCAGTTTTTTGATAACACATTAACACCACTCACTGATGGTCTGAATTTATACGATTTGGACATGGTGCAACCTATTTTGGTTTGCGAATCCTTTAACGGAAACAGCTTTTGGGTGCTGGATGCCGGAACATTGCGGCTGTTAAAAGTAAACGAAGCTTTTAAAGTGATAACAGAAATAGAAAATTTGAGTTTCTTAACTAGTACGGAAATATTACCAACAGAAATGATAGAGTATAACGATTTGCTGTATATCTTAATTCCAAATCAATATATTTTAGTTTTTGATGCTTTTGGAACCCTTATTCAAAAACTACCAACAAAAACAGAGTGGATTAGCATCTACAAAAATGCAATTCTTCAATTCAATTTTCCTTATTTTCAATTTGTTAACAAGTTGTTAGTTGACTCCGAAATGGCATGTAAATGGCCACTGCCAGACATCAAGTCATTCCATATTTCTAATAAGTTTTTATTTGTTCTAACTAAATCTGGATTTTTTAGAGGGAAGATTAATCAGCCAACTCCTGCAAAAAATAACTAAGGTGTTAGCAAATCAGAAATAGTTATCGAATTTACTTAGGTTTTAATATCTTTGCCTTCAAATCATAGATTGTTTAATGAAAAGCATATTCAGTTTTATTTTTAGTAAAAAATATCTTTATCACATACTTGCTATTATAATTGTATGGATTATTGTGATTTTTGGAACTCTATGGTACTTAAAAAGTCATACCAATTTTGGTGAAAAAATAGCAGTCCCTTCACTCTACAAAATTCATGCTGATGATATTGAAGAATTAATGCAGTCAAAAGGCTTGGATTATGAAATTGTTGATTCTGTGTATATTGATAATTGGCCAAAAGGTACGGTTTGTTGGCAGCATCCTAAACCAACAGATTCAACGAGCCAATTTGTAAAAAGCGGAAGGATTATTCAGCTTTCTGTTGTGCCGTTGAAGCCAAAAATGGTAAAAGTGCCAATAGTGTTAGATGAATCGAAACGTATGGCAGAGGGCCATTTAGAAGCGCTTGGAATCAGAGTAAAAGTAACTTATAAACCTTCCAACGTAGGTAAAGGGTATGTGATGGAACAAATTGTGGGTGGTAAGCAAGTAAAAAAAGATCAAGAAGTTATCGTTCCAAAAGGCAGCTTGGTTGAACTAATTGTTGCAAAAGGAAATGGTGGCGTCATGGTATCGCTACCAAATTTACAAGGTCTTACAATAAGTCAAGCTCGCCAACGTTTAATTAACCTTAATCTAGCCCTGCACGAAGAATGTCCAAGCTGCAATAGCGAGGAAGAATTTGAAAATGCTGTTATAAAAAGTCAATCGCCATTGGGTGGCGAAGGCGCTAATGCCGCTTCAGGATCAATCATTACTGTTTGGGCAGAAAAGTAAAAAAAATGACAAAGTTTTTTCTATTAGTTATACTATTATCTTCCAACGCTGTTTTTGCGCAAGACACACTTGTACCTCTAGAATTTAATCCGTACCTAAAAGATATTGATATTAAGAAATCTGGAAATTCAACAGATAGCACGTTTGTATTCATTTATGATAATCTTGAATTACCAGTCTTTGACGACTTTTCTATTAATAAATGGGTGAAGTATGAATCTGAATATACTGGTCCTAATGTGACTTCAGTGTTGAACTATTATTTAATAGATGGGGGAACCTTGCAGGGCCTTCCGGCTAGTACAATGCTGTGCGATAGTAATAAAGCTAGATTAAAAACTGTTATTATCGTTGATGGAGAAGTAGAGGATTCAGTTTATACAAATTTTAGTTCAGGAATTTCTGTACTAATAGATGATTTGAATGACGTACAACAAGTATTTCCTCCCCCAGTTACACTCTATGAAGAATGCTATACTTTAATTGATACTCTAGTAAATGGCGTTTTAGTTGGTTTGCAGGATACCATCTTTTACGCTCCAGATTATACTCAAGATAGTGCTAGAGTATTTACTGCCGATATTTCAACTGATGATGAAATTTGGGAAGACGATTATGCCTGTCATAATTACCGATTCCCTGTTGAGCCTAAGTCTTTGGGGGTGGCAACGCTAGATGGCGTTAGTAACGACGGGTATCCTTATGATTTTGGAAGTTCAAATGCTTATGGGATAGCCGACTATTTAACCTCCAAACCTATCAATATGCTTGGGAAATCTAATGTTTACCTTACTTTTTTATACCAAGCAAAAGGTTTTGGTAATTCACCTGAAAATGTCGATTCACTAAAGGTTGAATTTTATTCTGAAACTTTTGATATCTGGTATCCAATTTGGGGAACAAGTGGAGATGTAGTTGATAATACATGGAATACGGCGCAGATAGAAATATCAGCAAATTTATTCTTGCAAGATGGGTTTAAATTCAGATTTTCAAACAATGCAACACTGTCAGGTCAATTAGATCATTGGCATATCGATTATGTCAACCTCAGAGAAAACTCATTTGATGGAGATACTATTATTGATGATTTAGCCATCTCTTATCCAATCGAAACATTTTTAAAAGATTTTACCGCAGCTCCCTGGGATCACTACAATAATTTATCAAATCCTACATCTGTGATGATTGATGACTACGATATGTTGATTAAGAATAATCATATTGCTGATAAAATTTCAAATGCAGGAGCACTGACTATTGATGGGAACAATTTTAGTTTGCCTATCACCAGCACTGGTAATTGGAATGTAGGGACTAATATTTACACATTTAATGTCGGGAATCAGCCATACAATTTTCCTCAAAATTCAAGTATTCCTAAGGGTGAGTTTGATGTTAAAATGAATATTGCAACAAGTACAACCAATATTATTTCCGAAAATGACACCACTTATTTTACTCAGCGGTTCAGAAATTATTATGCTTATGACGACGGAACTGCTGAAACTGGATACGGAGTGTTGGATAACAATGCCCAAATTGCCTATCAATTTGAGGCATACGAAGCAGATACACTTACAGGAATATTAATGAAGTTTATTCCAAACGTTACGGATGTCACAAATAATATATTTTTAATAACAGTGTGGGAAGATAGCGCTGGTTTGCCTGGTGAAATTATTTACAAAGATGATTTTTTTAGCCCTCATTATCCCAAATATGCTGCGGGGAAAAGACAGTATTCATATTATAAGTTTAACGGGAATGCAGCAATACCAGTTCCTAAAAAGTACTTTATCGGTTTTGAGCAGATTGAAGATCAAAATTTATTTCTTGGATTCGACTTAAATAATAATAATCAAGATAAAATATTCTACAATACTGGAGGAAATTGGGGAAATGCATCATTTCCAGGGTCTTTAATTATGCGTCCAGTGTACTCCACAGGTTTAAACAACACACTTGAAGTACAACCTGTATTACCCGAAAAAGTAGCTTTTAATATGTACCCTAATCCGGTTACTCATGTCTTAACTATTCAAGATCTGCCGAATAGCTATCAGGTTAAAGTTTTTGATTTATCAGGTCGTGAAGTGAAAGCGGCTGATAGTAACCAAATTGATTTTTCACATTTAAACAGTGGTTTCTATATTGTTAATATTGCAAACGAATCAGGAATTTCAGTTTATTCTCAGAAAATAATTAAACAGTAATGGACGATTCAGAACAAGATAAAGATGATTTTTTCGAACATCATCAAGTTGTTGCAGATCAAGGACAGGAAATTGTTAGAGTAGATAAATTTTTGCTCGAAAGAATTCCAAACACATCTCGTAGTAAATTACAGAATCTTATTAAAGAAGAATATATTTTAGTGAATGATAAAGCTGTGAAAACTAACTATAAAATTCACCCTGGTGATGTAGTTGTAGTGAATATGCCGCATCCTGTTAGAGAATTGGAGCTAATTCCAGAAGATATTCCCTTAGATATCATTCATGAAGACAATAGTATAATTATAGTCAATAAGCCATCTGACATGGTGGTGCATCCAGGTTATGGCAACTACACAGGTACTTTAATGAATGCGCTTGTCTTTCACTTCGATAATTTACCTGCTAGAGATGATTACCAAACCAGACCAGGCTTGGTACACAGAATAGATAAGCACACAACGGGAATCTTGGTCGTAGCTAAAACTGAAAAAGCATTGACAATGTTAAGTCAACAATTTTTCGATCGCACATCAGAAAGAACCTATCAAGCATTAGTTTGGGGTGATCTTGATGAAGACAAAGGCACAATAATTGGTGCAATTGGTCGTTCACAGAAAGACAGGAAAGTTTTTCAAGTCTATGATGAGGAAGAGGGCTACGGAAAACATGCTGTTACACATTACAAAGTAATTGAAAGATTTAGATATGTCACACTTGTTGAATGCAAGCTAGAAACGGGAAGGACTCATCAAATTAGAGTGCATTTTAAACACATTGGTCATCCATTATTTCACGACTTAGAATATGGTGGAGACAGAATACTAAAAGGAACAACTTTTACAAAATATAGACAGTTTATTGAAAACTGTTTTAAGTTAATTGATGGGCAAGCGCTGCATGCAAAAACACTAGGTTTTACTCATCCCGAAACTGATGAGTTTGTATCGTTTAATTCTGACTTGCCAACTGGCTTTATCATGTTGCTTAACAAATGGCGACAATACGCCAAACAAGAAGCTTAAAAAACGAATTTTTAAATAGGATTTTAATAAAACAGAAATATAATTTACTAATTAAATATATTTTACTATTTTCGTCCATTGTTATATAGGACTAATAAAACTACCACCTCTATGAAAGTATTTATAAAAACTTTACTTTTTTCTCTGATCTTAGGGTCTTCAACGGCGATTTTTGCTCAAATGCCTGCGTACGGGAAACAAGCAGAAGCACTGTACAATTCCGGGATTTATGCTGAAGCTGCAAAAGCAATGATAAAAGCATCAGCTAAAACCAACGTTAAAACTGAAGATTCAAGAAGGTTAAAGGCTGAATTTGAATATAAAGCAGCAACTTGTTACAGGTATTTACACGATTTTGCAGCAGCTGAACAATTATACGAAAAAGCAATTGTATTAAAGTATTTCGATCAAGAGCCAAAGGTGTATTATTACTTAGCTGAAATGCAAATGGCTCAGAAAAAGCATAAAGAAGCAATCAGAAACTACAAAAAGTATGACAGATTAAATGGTGGTGATCCTTTAACAAAAGTTAGGATTGAGTCATGTGAAAAATATGATGATTTCATCAAAAACGAAGGGCGGCATGAAATGTCACCAATGACAAAATTAAATACAACTCAATTCGATTTTGGAACAGTAATGGACAGTAGAGGTAAGTATATGTACTTTACTTCAACCAGACCTGCTTCAAACGGAGATAAAGTAGATGGAATAACTTACGAAGATTATTCAGATATTTATATTTCTGAAATTGATAGAAAAGGGAATTACAGCGAGCCTCAGCCCCTACCAGCGCCTATTAACACAATTCATAACGAGGGGACACCTGCCTTTGATGGAAGAGGTAAAAAAATGTTTTTTACAAGATGTGTTGATGACGGTGATAATAATTTAGGATGCGATATTTATATGACTGAGAAAAAAGGTAGTTCTTATTCTGAGCCAGTGAAATTAGCCCTGAAAGACCACGATTCTACTCACGTAGGTCATCCTGCAGTCTCTAAAGATGGCAATACGTTAATTTTTGCTTCTAATATGGCGGGTGGTCAAGGTGGACTCGATTTATGGATGTCTACTTACGAAAGACGTGCTGATTCATGGTCACTTCCTGTAAACTTAGGTCCTGGAATCAATACTGCTGGAAATGATGAATTTCCTCAGTTTGGAGAAAACGGTGTCTTAATCTATGCGTCTGACGGAATGGTTGGCCTTGGGGGATTAGATTTATATGTTGCTCAGAAAAAAGGAGACAAAAACGAATGGAAATCTCCGGTAAATATGGGTGCACCTTTAAACTCAGTGGCGGATGACTATCATATTATTTATACTCAAGATGATGCTAAAGGAACAAAAGGATTTTTATCATCTAACAGAGCAGGTTCAAAGGGAAGAAGAGAAAATCCTTCGCAAGACATTTGGTCTTTCTTTTTACCACCTGTGGTCATAGATGTAGTTGTAGAAGTTCTTAATCAAGAAACGAACGAGCCAGTTGCAAATAAAGAAGTGAAATTAATAGGCTCTGACGGAAGTAACGTGGTTTTAAATACTGATGAAAATGGTATGATAGAACTGGGAGCGAAAGCTGATGGTTCAAGATATGTGAAAACTGGAGTGAATTATGTGATTGATGTACCATCTGTGCCAAGAGTATGGCTAGGAAATAAAGACAAGTTTGAAACATTACAAGTTGAAAAACCAACTAAGTTTTTCAGAGCGATTAAAATTTTGGATATTTCTAAACCATTAAGAATTCCTGAAGTACGTTATAATTTTGGATCAGCTGAGCTTCAAGTGACGCCAGAATGTAATTCAAAGGATTCACTGAACTATGTGTATGACATCATGATGGCAAATCCTAATATTATTGTACAATTAATGTCTCACACTGATAGTAGAGGTTCTGCTGAAGCAAACAGAAAGTTAGC
>JBGCGA010000038.1:0-13247 GCA_045110285.1 Crocinitomicaceae bacterium
TCAGTTAGTTTGTTTTTTTATAGAAGCAGTTGGCCAATAATTAAAGATATTGCTGAAGTTGATTTTGATGCAACAATTGCAAATGATTATTTTTATCTAGAGCAAGAAACTCTTTTAAGTTCTGTATTTTCTTCCATTCAAAATAAAACTATTGGTTGGTTAAGTAATGTGCCGCTTAATAAATTAACACAAATGGATACGGCAACTGAGGTTGGTTTAAAAGTGCCTGATTATTTATTGACAACATCTAGTGATTCTGTACAGGCATATTTCAATTCAAAACCAATAGTCGTAAAAGCGATTCAAGAAAACATTTATGAAGCAAGTAGTAGTGAGTTCTTGTATCAAAGAGTTACAAAAATTCAAGTAAAAGATCTCCCTAGTATTTTTCAATTATCTTTTTTTCAAGAATATATTGAGAAGGAGATAGAAATTAGATGCTTCTATTTAGATGGATTTTGTTACAGTATTGGTAGTGTGTGTGACAAAAAATTGATAGATCATAGAGACAGTTATAATGAAGAGCATCATTTTAGGATTGAATTACCTTCAGACATAAACTCGAAAATTCAAAAATTCATGAATAGAATGGGTCTAATTGCAGGCTCAATTGATTTGGTTGTTGCTGAATCAGGTGAGATCTATTTTTTAGAGGTTAACACTCAGGGCCAGTATGATGCCTTGTCTTACTTTGGAAGTTATATTTTGGAAAAAAAAATTGCAGAGTTTTGTTTAGAAAAAGAACAATTATGAAAAATATTCTAGTTCCTGTTCACTTTACATATGTGAAAAAAGTTCAGTTGGAGAAGAAAAAAACGGATAGCACTAAAAAATATGGAAATCATTTTTTTTACAAATCGATCATAAAGTTATGAAGTTGTTCAACAACAAAGGATATGTTAAAGGATATCTAAGAGCTACTAGTCATGATTTTGGAAGTAAAGAATTTCATTTTGAAAGCCATAAAATTGGTGATGTTTATGAAAAGGCTGAAAGATTAAATTATGAAGTGGTTGAGGATTATGAAATTGGTTATGACTATCCAGCACATATTACGAATGCTATTATTTCAATCAATACAAGTGACTTAAGTGATAACTCAATAGCTTTTTTGATTGAATCACTTGCTTCACTATTTGTCACTCACTTGGTTATATTAGCGACTGATTTGACAGATTTGCAACAAGTTAAAAAATTATTAGCCGCGCTTGAATTAATTGATTTGGAGTCAATAACTTTCTGTTTTAACTATGCTGAAGAATACCATTCAGATGAATTTGCAGAGCCATTCATAAACGCTAGTTTTGTATTTAAGACCTTGGTATTTAATTCCCCTTTTGATAAAAATTATGAAGATAAGTTTTTCTTTTTTCAACGAAGTTTTGATATCACCATGTATAAAAAAAACACTGAATTCCATACAAACTTGACTTTGTTTTCTGAGTCGCAACTATACCATACTTATTTTCATAAAAAACTGTTTATTGACAGTAATGGCGATATAAAAAATGCACCAGAAGCGAATGAAGTTTACGGAAATATTAAAAAAATCAAACATTCTGAAGATATAAAAAATATTATTTCAACCTCTAGTTTTCAAAGATATTGGAAAGCGCATAAGGACATTACAGATGTATGTAAAGATTGTGAATTTAGACACATGTGTGTAGATAATAGAGTGCCAATAGCTAGAAGTAAAAACGAATGGTTCCATATTGTAGAATGTAATTACAACCCATATATCGCTAAATGGAAAGGTGAAAAAGGGTATAGGTCTTTAGAAGAGTGCGGTGTATTGTCAAATGAGGAAGGGTTTCAAATAGACGACAAGAAAATTGCAAGAATAAATACAGAATTTGTAAGTGAGTAAATTTATCCATTATACCCAACTAGATAATATGGACTGCGGTCCAACATGTCTGCGAATGATAGCAAAACATCATGGTCGGAGTTTATCATTGGAGAAATTAAGGAAACTCTCAGAAACCACTCGTGAAGGTACTTCCTTAAAGAACATAGCAGATACAGCAGAACTTATTGGTTTTAAAAGTTTAGGTGTTAAGATTGATTTTAAATCATTCTTAGATGACGCACCACTTCCTTGCATTGTATATTGGAATCAGTACCATTTTGTAGTGGTACACAAAATAAAAAAAGGAATCGTTTATGTGGCAGATCCGGGGCATGGGTTATTGAAATTTAGCAAGGAGGAATTTATTAAAAATTGGATTGGTTCTGGAGCAGTCGAAAATACTGAGGAAGGAATCGTTTTATTGCTAGAGCCTACTCCTAGGTTAAAACAAACTGAAGATGATGATATCACGTCTACATCAGGTGGTTTTTCTTTTTTGTACCAGTATTTATTCCGGTATAGAAAGTTCATGTTTCAATTGGTTATTGGGCTCCTAGCAGGTAGTTTATTGCAGTTAATCTTTCCTTTTTTAACCCAAAGTGTAGTCGATATTGGTATTCAAAATCATGATCTTAATTTTATTTATTTGATTTTGATTGCACAACTCTTTTTATTTTTCGGACGAACAGCGATTGAAGTGATAAGGGGTTGGATTCTTCTTCATTTAAGTACTAGAATTAACATATCTTTAGTTTCTGACTTCTTTATCAAACTCATGAATTTGCCCATAGCATTTTTTGATGTAAAAATGACTGGAGATATTATGCAGCGAATTAATGATCATCAGCGTATAGAGAACCTATTGACCTCGCAGTCGCTGAATGTATTGTTCTCCATGTTTAACCTCATTATCTTCGGAGGTGTGCTAGCTTGGTATGATTTAAAGATCTTTGCCATTTTTGGAATAGGTAGTGTTTTATACTTTGTATGGGTAGTACTGTTCTTAAAAAGACGAAAAGATTTGGACTATAAACGTTTTTCACAAATGAGTGATGAGCAAAGCAAGGTAATGGAGCTAATTAACGGCATGCAAGAAATAAAGCTTCACAATGCTGAAAAACAAAAAAGGTGGAGCTGGGAATTTCTGCAAGCTCGCTTATTCAAAATCTCAATGAAAAGTTTGACATTGGAACAAACCCAAACCATAGGCTCTAACTTTATTAATGAAGTAAAAAATATTTTCATCAGTATATTTTCAGCAAAACTAGTTATAGATGGACAAATTACTTTGGGTATGATGATGTCTATATCTTATATTATTGGTCAACTAAACAGCCCTATCCAACAATTAATAGGGTTTGTGTATTCAGTACAAGACGCCAAAATAGCCTTAGAACGACTGTCTGAAATTCACCAAAGAGATGATGAAGAGCAAAATATTACAGAAAAAACAAATCAAATTTCAGAAAGTTCAGATTTTGAGATTGAAGATCTTGATTTTCGTTATAGTGGAAGTGCAGAAGAAGTAATTAAAAATCTATCACTAACCATTCCAGCTAATAAAATTACAGCAATAGTTGGCGCCAGTGGCAGTGGAAAAACTACTTTAATGAAAATCTTGTTAAAGTTTTACCAACCCAATTTTGGCACAATAAAATACGGACCTATAGATCTAAATAATATTTCGCAAACCTCCTGGCGAGATAAATGCGGAGTGGTAATGCAGGAAGGATATATTTTTAATGATACAATAGCCAATAATATTGCCATTGGCCAAGATCGGATTGATCAGGAAAAACTCTTAAAAGCTGTAAATATTGCAAATATTAAAGATTACGTAGAAGCACTGCCTTTAGGTTTTAATACCAAAATAGGTTTGGAAGGTGTAGGAATGAGTACTGGTCAAAAACAAAGACTTTTAATAGCCAGAGCAGTTTACAAAAATCCAGATATTATTTGCTTTGATGAAGCAACAAGTGCCTTGGATGCTAAAAATGAGCGAATAATTATGGAGAACCTAAATAACTTTTTTAAAGATAGAACAGCTATTGTAATTGCACACAGGTTAAGTACCGTAAAAAATGCAGACCAAATTGTAGTGTTAGATAAAGGCAATATTATAGAAAAAGGAACACATGAGGAATTAGTTAAACTGAAGGGGAATTATTTTGCACTGGTTAAAAATCAATTAGACCTTGAAAAATTGGGAGAATAATGCCAGAGTCCAAAGAACATATAGAAATAAGGAGCGACGAAGTTCAGGAGATTATGTCTCATGTACCTAGTTGGATGATTCGCTGGGGTATTTCCCTTATTTTTGGCTTAATATTAATGTTAGTTTTTATTTCATGGTTTGTGAAATATCCAGATGTTATTCAAGGAGCAGTAACTATTACAACCAAAGTACCGCCAACAAATTTGGTTACTAAAACTGCGGGCGAAATTCAAACCATTTATTTCAAAGATAGAGAGCAGGTAAAAAAAGGTGATTTAATTGCTACTCTTGGTACTGGTTTTTCTGAACAAGCAAAGAATTATTTACTGGCAATATCAAAGGAGATAAAAACTGGCCTAGATCAAAATCAATTAGCTATCAAATTTAAAGATGACTCTTTGTTTTTTGGCACTATTCAAAAAAACTACACTGAACTTAAAACTGCAGTGCTAGAGTATAACCATTTTTTAAAAAATGACGCAACCAGCTTTGACATTAGAACACTGAAAGCGCAAATCGAAAATAATACAAAATTGCGTGCAGTAAGCTATGAGCAACTTCAAACTGCAAAAAAGGAACTCAAAATCATAAAAAGAAAGTACAATACAGATCTTAAATTATTTGAGCAAAAAATAATTTCTCAAGTTCAACTTTTTCAAGAAGAACAAAAGGTGATACAAGCGGAAAATAATATTGGAAATTTTAAAAAAGCTGCTGTTCAAAATTCAATAACTATCACAGATTTAAAAAGTCAGTTAAATTCTCGGTCAACAAGCAGAAGAGATAAACAAATGAAATTTACACAAGCAATAGAATTAGGACTTTTGAATATTGGCAATGCAATAGATCAATGGGGGAAAAACTATCAAATTATTGCTTCTGTTAATGGCGAAATAAATTATCTAAAAACAGTTAATGTAAACGAATATATAGCTGCAAGCACAACTCTTTTTGGCATAGTAGCAAATAATCAGGAGTACATAGGTTATATTGATGTTCCGAAGGCAGGATATGGCAAGCTTAAGATAGGGCAGAAAGTTAGAATTAAGATAGATAAATATCCTTACCAACAGTTTGGACAGTTAGAAGGCAAAGTTAAAAACATTGCTTTATTGGCAAATGAAGGTAATTATAGAGTAGAATTTCAGCTCATAAATGGTATGGAATCTTCTTATGGGACGAAATTCATATATGCGCCTGAAATGTCAGGACAGGCAGACATTATAACAGAAGATATTCGCCTGCTCAATAGAATTTTTAATAAATTTCGAAAAGTATTTGACTAATGAAAATACTGCTAATTTTTTTCTATTTATTACCTGTATTGCTTTATGGACAAAGTAATACTAGTTGGACCTTGCAAGATTGTATTGATACGGCTTTAATAAACAATTCAAAAATTAGAATAGCAAATCTGAACCTGGCCATATCTGGTGTGAATGCCAATTCTAGTAAATTCAATTTTCTACCATCTGTGAATGGCAATGCATCTCATGGTTATAATTTTGGACAAACCATTGACCCGTTTACAAATCAGTTTGCAACAGATAGAGTGCAATACAATAATTTTTATTTGTCAAGCAGCCTAACATTGTTCTCAGGCCTTACGAATCATTATACAAAAAAAATAACAGGTATAGATCAAAATATTTCGGCACTAAATTTACAAATAGAAAAGCGTAATATTTCCATTGATATTATAGGTGCATATCTACAAGCAAAGTTGAACGAAGAAATTGTTTTCTTGAAAGAAAAACGGCTTACTTATTCAAAAGCCCAAACCATTAAGGCAAAACTGAGGGAATCTTTAAATTATGATACTAAACAAAAACGCTTGCAAATTGAGGCACAAAGTTCAAAAGATGCTTATGAATTGGTACTTGCCAAAAATGACCTTTTGAAGTCACTAAATTTACTACAAACAATTGTTGGATTGGCACCCAGTTCTGATTTCAATTTATCAGATTCACTGGTTTTTAAAGGTGAATTTTCGGTAGATGAAAAATTGGCAAACGAATTAGAATTAGAAAAAAAGATAATTGAATCTCAACAATTAAAGGGTCAACTGTCGCCAAGCCTTTCGCTTAATGGTTCACTTGGTAGTGGTTATTCAGAAAATAATAAATTCTTGAGCCCGTCAGGAGATTTTGCGCCAAAGCCATTTGATGTTCAATTAGGAGAAAACTTTTATCAATCAATTTCGGCGTCCCTTACCATACCTATTTTCAATGGCGTAAATTCGTATTCAAGAATTAAAGTGAATCAGCTAGAGTATGAGCAAGTCAAAATTCAAAGTACTGAAAACATACGCCAAAGAGAAAATCAATTGTTACGCTATCAAATGGACGTGACAAATAATAAAGAAGCTGTTTTAGCAGCTGAAGTAGCTTATGAAGCATATAAACTCCTATTTTCAGAGGCAGAAATTCAATTGGAAAATAATGCGATTAGTTACTACGGCTACTTGGAAATTAAAGATCAATTTTTTATTGCTCAATCTGAATTAGTCCAGTCAAAATATAGATTGAAATTCAGTCAATTGATATTACATTCTTTTTAAATATTTGAATTGTTCTATTCCTTCTCTTTAGTATTCATTGATTCACGTTAATATATTACCTACCGCAGTTACATCTTTCTTTTCTTTCAGTATAATTGAAAAAATTCATGTTCTACCTACCGTAATAAATTTCCTTTTATTAAGTCCAGCTATAAATTTGAAAATACAATCTAAGTGACCTAATATTAGAAGGCAAAAGTCCTTCTATAATTCCATCCCAAAAAGATATTATTCTATCACATTGTCAATTTAACACGTCCCAAATTACCACTAATAGGGCACTTGGACTTGTTTTTATAATTTGGTGGTATTTTCCTTAATTAGATTTGCTGTGATTCTTTTTTCAGTTTAGTTGACAATCGAATTTGGACGAATCCGAAAATCCCCGAAAGAGTAGGAGACATTTAAAACATTAATTTTATGAAAAATTTATTTTTATTTTTTAGTTTGCTTGTGAGTTTTTTCGCTAGCTCTCAAATGACCACCATTTTTACAGAAGATTTTGTCAGTAATCCTTTTATTAGTGGTACTGCAACAACAACATTTCCCCAAACTACGGGAGGTTGCAGTAATGATACCTATGAGGTTGCCACAACTTTTAATGCAAGCTGCGGCTGGGGAGCCAGTTGGCCTCCAAATTCGACAGCTAGCACTGGCATTTTAATGATAAATAATGGAGGGACGTTGACAGGAGGCACAGTCAATGCAGCTCAAGTTGTATATGAGCGCACCTTTACAACAACTTGCACATCACAGCCACAGTTGTCGTTAAGAGCCACCAAAAGAAATATGGGGTCCACTCCTAGTGCAAATTTCACGATTTTTTTAAATGGAAATCAAGTAGGACAATTCAGTCTTTCAAATGTGGGGCAGGTATGGCAGAATGTCAGTGCATTATCTTTTGGCGTTCCTTTGCTATCAGGCAGTAATACAATAAGAATTGAGCAGGATGCATTGGCCAATGCTTTGAATGTTGACTATGCTTTTGATGATATTGCTTTGAGAGCAGGATGTTGTTTAGATTCAATTGACATTATACCTCATGGTGAATTTGATTGCGAACATCCAGATAATCAGGTGCCACTATTAGTAGTTGATGAAAATGGGACACATTTAACGGGCCCTAATTTTAGTTTTGCATGGAGTAATGGACAGAATTCTAGTGTAATTAATGCTTCAATTCAAGACCTTCCTATTTGGGTTACCGTTACCAATATTCAAACTGGTTGTGTTTCAGTGGACTCATTTTTTTATGACTGTTGTATTGATTCTATATCAATCGGTTTAGATGGTGATGACCCCTGTGATAATCCAGATGATAATTTTACACTTTATGTTTACGATATTAATGGTAATATATTAAATCCTGGTCCTTGGCAAATTTCTTGGACAAATGGAAGTAACGACAATCACGTTAATGTTTCACTTGCTGATATGCCGATATCTGTCACAGCTTTTAACGAAGAAACAGGTTGTACTTATACAGCTACTTATAATGTTTCATGTTGTCTTGAAATGCTAAGTATTGTTCCATCTCAGGATGATCCGTGCTCAAATCCTAGCGATCCATTTCAATTAAATGTATTTGATCAATTTAATAATCAATTATATCAAGGCCAGTACACCTTTTTATGGAGTAATGGGTCAACTACCGATTTCGTTAATGTTACTGTTGCAAATTTACCAATTTCAGTAACTGTATTCAATACGGAAACAGATTGTGAATACTCGATTTCGTACACATTAGATTGTTGTCCTGATACAGTTATTATTGAGCCGATTTGTCTCAACCCATGCGAATACCCTGGATTACAAATCCCATTTCATGTAGTTAATGGAGTTGGCACAGTTCTTTCAAGTCCTAATTATAGTTTTAATTGGAGCAATGGAAGTACAGATGCATTTACTTCTGCAACTTCAGCTCAACTTCCTTTAACTGTTACTGTAATAGATTTAGCGAATGGTTGTGTTTATTCAACAACTTATACTGATCCATGTTGCTCAATGCAAATTTCAAGTATTGTTTTAGACCCAACTTTAGGGCCGTGTAATCCGTGGGGTTGGGATATTCAAGTTGTGAATTCTTTTGGAACACAGCTTACTTCTCCAAGTTTCTCTTTTCTATGGTCAACTGGATCTACTTCCCAAACAGAAACAGTTTCGTACGGATACAATTTTAATATACCAGTGACAATAACTGATAATATTAATGGATGTGTTTATAATACTGCTTATATAGATGGATGCCCTCCTGATAACTTTGGTCCTCGAAGTAAAAAGGATATTCAATTATCATCTTTTCCTAATCCAGCAAAAAATCAAATTGCGATCAGTTTTACTGATAATAGAGATGGTTCTGAATTGCAAATAGGGAAACAGAAAATTGTTGTGTTTAATGCTTCTGGAATTGAAGTTTTCAGAGGAGCTATATCTACTAATACCCGAAAAGAGATTGATGTTTCCAATTTGGCACCAGGCTTATACTTGTGCAATGTAATTGAAAATAATCAGGTAATTGCATCTGATAAGTTTGTAAAATTAGATTAACTACCATAGAATGTGCTTTAAAATGGCGTGCGAAATTCGCACGCCATTTTTTTCTTAAAAAATCAATTTCTGTAATTCCTTTTCGTAAGTATTACTAACAGGAATTTTTTGACCTGAAATAATTAACTCTTGCTTAGCTTTAGAATCAACTTTATCAATTCTAATAATATAGGAACGGTGTACTCTAATATATTCCTTAGGGTCTGGAGTCAACTCAATAAATTCACCAATTTTACAACGGATTAGATAGTTCTTTTCTTCGGTGAATACTCTTAAATAATTACCATCCGATTTTACATAAGTAATTGTGTCCGACTTAATTCTTTTTTCTCGTGTACCATCTTTAAAAGTAAAGTACCGTTCTTTTCTTTTGAGTCTCTTTAAGATCATTCTTAACACCTCGCCCGAAATACTTTTATTGTAGGATAAGATTCTCAATTTAAAAAACAAATAAATGATCCCCAATAGCCCCAAAGTAATTAATAGTCTAAACCACCAAGTTTTCCAGTAGGGTGGACGAATGGTAAATGGAAAATCAAGTGGATCAGACATGACATCACCATCCTCGTTAATGGATTGGACAGTAAAAATATACTTCCCAGCAGGTAAAGAGCTATAATTAATTTCTCTGTGTCTACTAATGCGGTAATCTTTTTCAAGCCCTATGAGTTTATATCTATATTTTATATTGGTCCCATATTTCTGTGAGACGGTTTCTACAAAAAAATCAATTCTATTCTCAGTATGTTTTAAACGACCAAAATCGATTTGGTTAACTATGGAATCATTGACTTTAACTCGCTTAATTTCTATATTGTAGTCAACATTATTTATCTTGCTTTCGAAAATAGATTTTGGCGCATAAACTAAACCTTTTTTTGATCCAATCCAAACGGTGTCGTTAATAATCTCAATATCTGTTATACCATCATTAGGCAATCCATCAGTACTTCTAAGTCCGGTAATTTGATAAGATCCATCTGCATTAAAGTGAATTTTATTTAAACCAGAATTGGTGCACGCCCATATGTCATTTTCATTTTCAATATAAACCTCGTTAACAATATTACTAAACAAGCCATCCTTTTCTCGAATGGCATATGCTGAATCAGAGTTTACCTGATAAACTACCATGCCAGAGCCTATAGTTGCCATGTAAAGTTCATTTTTTTTAATATTTACGTCTATATCGTCTGCCCTGTAATTTAAATATTTGGATTTTTCACCTAAAAAAGTGACAGTATCATTGCTAAAAAGGTAAAGCCCTGTTGCTGAGCAGAGGTAAATATCCTTCTCATAAAAACAAGCATCATGGGCTCTAAAAGTTAAGTTTACCTGATCAATTATGTAGTCCTTGTTAATCAGGTTATAAATATAGATACTCCATAGATTAGAGGTAATGGCTCTCTTGTCAGTTGCCTCTGCTATTTTTGTTAAGTAAACGCCATCAAGGCTGCGTATAAAATTTCTGTTATTTATTTTTATCGGGTAGCCCAAATCAAGTAAAGTTTCAGAATATAAGATATTTTTTTGAGTGAATGGGTTGTATTCAACAAAGGCCCTGACGGTATTATTTTGCTTTAGAATGGTTTCTTCTTTTTGATTATCCTTTAGTTCGGAAATGGAGCCGTTTTCGTATCCAATAACAAGTTCATTTTTACTATTTGTTGAAAGCGAATTGATGGGTTCTTTAATTGGATTCTGAATAGAATTTATGTTTGGATTTTTTAAGTAGTGCACACCCGAATACAATGTCGTAAACCAATAGCCTCCTTCTTTATCGATTAAAAATCGAGTGACAGATTTTTTAGGTAAAAATAACCTTTGATCCTCCAATTCCGTGTCGACTATTTTCCCTCCGCCAAACAGATAACCAATAAATAGTTGTTCGTTTGAGATTGGTATAATGCAAGTTGGTCTCAATTTATTTTGAATTCGATTGAATTCTATGCCCTCTTTGTTCAGCAATGATACATAGTAGGGGTTTAGAAATACATAAAAATCATTAAATGAGCAGATCTTGAAGTCATGAGAAACTCGATCGTCAAAATTAAAACAAAGATAGCCAGGAGGGCACTGGGAACTATAAGACTTATAATTAGGTATATGTTTTGACGCATTGCTTTTAAATTTAACGAAAAACGAAACCGCTTCATCATTGTAAACAATATTTCTTTCAGATAAAATTTGGCCATTTTTAGAGATAATTAACGGTTGATATAACATATCACAACCAAAATGGAAGCTTTTTGCGGAATCGATATAAATAGACGTAATTTTCTGGTCGTATCTAAGAAATTGTTTTACTGTATCAGAATGCTCGTACTTGTAAAAACCCTCAAAGTCATCATTAAAATAAAAGAGCTGATTATCTACGGTAGTGCAATATATAGTCCCATTTTCTTGGGGATAAAAATCCAAAACGCAGTTGTTTAACAATCCATCATTTACGCCATATGCCTTAAATTCGTAACCATTATAACTTGCAATCCCACGATCGGTAGCAAACCAAATTACATTGTTTTTTGCTTGATAAATGTCATAAACTTGGTTACTTGGTAAGCCGTCATTTAGTCCAAATTCTTCGTAAATATAATTCTGACAAAAAATTGCATGTGAGTATAATAGAAAATAAACGAGGATTTTTTTCATATGGTAAAAATAACATAATCTTTTAAAATTTTATGGAATCCAACCAACCTCATCATCCACTAATAAGAAACCAATAAAAACAAGTATTATGAAAACAATAATTTTAATAGTAAGCTGCGTCTTAGGTTTAAATGCCTTAGCACAACAGGGAGATGGAACGATAATGGGAACAGTGTACGGACAAGATTCAACTAAAGTACAGCCTTTTGCAATTGTGTGGATTGATTATCAAGGAAGTAAATTCCAAGTACGAGCAGATGTAAAAGGAAAATATAAAATTTCTCCTGTCAAAGCAGGAACCTACAATTTACATAGTGAACATCTAGAAGGTGGTGTTCGGACAATGACAGGAATAAATGTGTACTCTGATGCGATAGCAAAACATAATGTTTACCTGGCAGATACATCAACAATGTTAGCAGTAACAGAAGTTGTTGCCGAACCCCTCATTCAACTTGAGCACGTTAAAAAAATAAGTTTGGCAGACATTAAAAACAATCCCAATATTCAAAGTCCAAAAACCATGCTGGTTGGAATGAACAGTGATATAACATTGAGCAGCAATGATGAGCTAATAGTAAGAGGGTCGAGACCTGGAGATGTTATTTATTACGTAGATGGTGTAAAGCAAACAGATATTCAAACTGTTCCTGGAGTGGCCATTAAATCTATGTCGGTTTATACAGGTGGAATTCCAGCAAAATATGGCGACACAACTGGCGGGATTGTAATACTTGAAACAAAAAGTTACTTTGATTTATATTACGCCTGGAAAGCAAGTCAAGATTAATGAGCAAGTAAAAGCAAACAATAATTTGTAATTGCTAATAAAAGTAGTATATTTGCACTGTTAAAATGTAAAAATAAGAAAAGAGGGGACTAATTGTCCCCTCTTTTTGTAACTATAAAATGATTACAAAACAACAAATAGAAGATTTAGCTAATGAAAGAATTCAGGACAGAAATCCTGCATTATACATAGTTGAAATCACCATTAATAATAATGGGTCTCAGATATTGGTTGAAATTGATCATGAAACCGAAGGTGTTTCAATCGAAGATTGCATGTCGGTAAGTAGAAACATTGAACATAATCTGGATAGAGAAGTGCAAGATTTTTCTTTAGAGGTGGCTTCAGCAGGATTGTCGAAGCCATTCAGAGTATTAAAACAATATATTAAAAACATAGGTAAGCAAGTCAAAGTAAAAACATTGGAAAACGGAAAAATTGAGGGTGTTTTAGAAGCTGCTACCGAAAATGAGATTATAGTCACCACTAAAGAAAAAGTGAGAGTGGAAGGTCGAAAGAAAAAAGAATGGATAGAGACCAAACACAACATTAAAATGGATACTATAAAAGAAACTAATTTGATAATTACATTTAAATAAAAGCAAAGTATGAATGCGATAGATTTAATTGA
>JBGCGA010000039.1:0-5070 GCA_045110285.1 Crocinitomicaceae bacterium
GCAGATCGAACTTTAAAGTGACCAGAATTGCCTATTCCTTAATGACTCTGGAAAGTCCATTAGTCTGCGTTTAATGTTCTACATGGCGTAACTCATCAACCTTACCATCGTCCCTTAGAGTATCTATAAAATAAAATGGTAACGTATATCTAATTACTCGTGCAAGGGTGTACTTATCAAAAAAAAAATCAACGATCAAGACATATCTAGCTTGGATTTACTAATTTAGTCGACGAATGTATCGAAACTGGCATTCTGAAACTTGAAACGTAGAAGTTGCTTTTGAAAGGGATGACTTGTACAACTTGTTTTTTACTCCGTTTGGTTCTGGAGCTAACGGCTATTGTATGATATGAAAAATTTGCTTTTACTCTTAATTTCATTCAATCCAATTATTTTATTGAGCCAAATGAACGTTGACTCTTTAAAATCTATTTGGGAAGACCCGAGTAACTCGTATCAGGTCAGAATGGAGTCAATGAACTTCTACCTTAATAACGAAGAACAAAAAGACGATCCTTTATTCATTAGTGTTTCGGACTCATTAGAATACTTAGCTAAACTAACAAAAGCATCTTTTTTTATTGCAAGCTCAAATAAGCATAAAGGAAATACTTTTACTTTTAAGGGGGAATACGACAATGCAATTCATGCTTTTAACCAAGTAATTCATATTGGTACGGTAGATAACGACACATTAACCATTTGTCAGGGAAATCTTAATTTGGGTGCATGCTTTCTGTTTATGGGGGATTTAGAAAAATCCATGTATTACCTTTTAGAGTCTTTAGAGTATGTAGAAAATAAACTAAATGATTCAAATTTTCTAGAGTTATATTCAAGCCTACTCAACAACATAGCCGTAATCTGTCTACAGACTAATGAATACGACAAAACAATACACTACCTAAGAAAATCGATTAAAATTGACCTGTCTCAAGATAACTGGGACGGAGCGGTTGGAGGTTATGTAAATATTAGTCATTGCCATTTTAGCAATAACAAAATTGACTCTGCTAATTTAGCCATTGACTCCGCGCTCAACATTATCAGTAAAGAAAAAATTAATAGTGCTTTTTGTGCAGACGCCTACACGTCAAAAGGCAAGTTGTTGATATTAGAATATGATACCCTAGGCGCGAGAGCCATGTTTGATAAATCGCTCAAAACTAGCAGAGAGGTGAGTAATGGCTACTATATTTCATTGTCGCTAATTGAGATCTCGAAAATTTCTCCAACTTCTGAAGCCATAGAGAAACAGCTTGAAGCACTAACTATCGCCAAAAAAAATAAAATAGAAAGTTTGCAAATCGCCTCGTATGAACTTCTATACCAAAACTACAAGCTAATTGGAGAGACTGATTCAGCTCTTAAAATGATTGAAAATCACAAGCTTCTAAAGCATGGAGTTAACACGAGTAAACCGATTCTTAAATTGGCAGACTTTGAAAATGAGAAGGAGATTGAAAAAATAAAAAAGGATAAAGAAAAGAGTGTTGTTAAAATATACAAAAACAATGTTGTTCTTATTGTTGTTGCGATAGTTCTGTTGTTATCGGGAGTTTGGATGTTTCTTCTGTTCAGAAAGAGAATAAAAGTGCATGATCAAAAAAAGAAGTTTCTTATGACGGAAATAAGTCGCTTAAGAAAACTGCAAGACATAAAGAATAGCACGGATGGTAAAAAAAGCAAAGATTTAGACCAGACTCATAAAACATTCATTGAAAGTGTTATACAGGCTAAGTTCAATACGTCTGATTGGAAAATCAGTAATTGTTTGTACCACTCTCCTGGTCTAACAAACCCTGAAATTGCCAACAAGGTTAACCTAAGTGTGGACGGTGTAAAGTCGTCGTTAAAAAAAATGTATCGACTCTTTGATATTGAAACCGGCAAAAACATGAAATTAAACTTAGTGCTAAGAATATCCCAAATCATGAAATCTCACCAAGACAAAAACCAATAATTTTGATCACAAAAAAAGTCTTATTCTTCTAATAACGTTTGCAAGGGAAAGCTAAATCATCAAGATACCTTGAACAAAAATCAAAATCCAAAGAAACTTCTCCTTTCAACACGGAATAAAATCAATACAAAGTAGATCAAGAAACAGGATTTTGAGACATCCATATTCTCTTATTAGGATCTTGACTAAATACAAATAAGTCGGCACCAATTAAAGTGGAGTTCGACCTCCTAATTGATGCAGAAATAAGCCATATCCTAGAGAGTAGATTACTCGGTAGGAAGAATTCGATCTGCACCAAATACATTGAATTATCCCTTTTAAAACAACATTCACCCGGCATGGGTGAACATTTAATGGTTCAATAAATTAAATTTGCTCATCAAAAGATAAACAGCAGATAACTCAATATGTTTTTAATTATGAAAGAACACTCAAAGTCTCTTCTTGTCGGTCTATTTTTGTTGATGACCTGTACATCTTATGGTCAAATAAAATTAGGAGATAATCCAACAATAATTAACCCCAACGCAATATTGGATGTAGAATCCACTAATAAGGGTATTTTATTACCTAGGTTAGCACTTACCGCCACTACAAATGCCACCCCTTTAACCTCCCATGTACAAGGTATGATTGTGTACAATACAGCTACAGCTGGAGATGTAACTCCAGGCTACTATTATAACAATGGTACAGTATGGGTTCGAATAGCGGATGCTTCAATTACCAATGATTTCAATATTGGAGAAGACAACCTTACCTTAACCAGTAACCGAACCTTAACTACAAACAACTTTGACTTAAACATTGATGCGAGCACCTTCGTAGTAGATGGATCAGCCAATGAGATAGGGATTCGTACCAATGCACCTTCTGCTGTGTTGGATGTTAACGGTAATGCCCGTATAAGAACATTAAATGTAGGGTTAGCAAGTGACAATGTAATAACAGCTGATGCAAGTGGATTTGTTAGAAGAAGAACGGCTGCAGAAATTGTAGCTGCTGGTGGCGGAATTACCAATGATTTTAATATTGGAGAAGACAACCTTACCGTAACCGATCACAGAACCTTAACCACAAACAACTTTGACTTATTCATAGATGGCAACACCTTTGTAGTAGATGGATCAGCAAACCGTATTGGTATTGGAACAAATTCACCTGCTGCTTCCTTGGAGGTAGTTGGGAATTTCTTATTGCAAGATCTATCAAGCTCTCCAGGTGCAGTAGCTGGTCATAGCGGTTTATATAGCATGAGTGGTGAATTAAATGCCATTGATGCCGCTGGAAATAGCACAGTAATTTCTCCTCACCACTTTAGTTTAGTACAACCAAGTGAAAAGATGGCTTGGAGTTTTTACTCTAAAAATGAACTACTAGACCGCCAAATTAACGTAGACATGATGCGATTGGTTCGATTAGTTGAAGAAATTTCAGGGGAAAAACTTGTGCATCAAGCGGATTTGTCAGGTGAAGTGTTGTATGAAGAAACAGAGCAAGGTAGAATAGTTCAGCTAAAACAAGAATTGAAAGAGGTTAACGCTAAAAATCAATCACTTGAAATGAGAATAGAAAAATTAGAGCAGTTATTGCAACAAAAATAAACGACAATGATTAACAGTAAGCTCATATCTTTTTTCTGCGGAGCTATTTTCTCTATTTACTCATTTGCCCAAAATGACCTTCAAAATAACGGGAACTTTCAAATGCATCCAGGTTCTAGTATTGGAATATTCGGGAACTTTACCAATAACAGTGCGTCTATAAACAATCTGGGGGAAATCTACTTTGTAGGTAGCGCCTTACAAACGTTTGATGGATCAGCTGCATTCAATGGTCATATTCTTACCCTTGATAATAATAATAATTTAAAGGTTGACAATGAACTTCAAATAAGCAATTCATTAATATTTTCAAACGGAAGTATTCTCACTGATAGAGCAGATTCAGCCACAGAATTTGTGCATTTTTTGGATAATACAACCTATTCTGGCGAAAGTAACAGCAGACATGTTGATGGGGTGGTTCGGAAAACAGGTGATGATGTGTTTGTTTTTCCGGTAGGAGATGATAACAATATACAGCCTATTGCGATCTCAGATCCGGGGACTAACCCTAATGATCATTTTACTGCACATTATGTAGAATTATCTCCAGATAGTTCCGGTTTCAATCGATCAAGCACTGTTGCTTCAATCCATCATGTAAGTGATTGTGAATTTTGGATATTAGATAGAACAGGGGGAGCCGCCAATGTAGACGTTACCCTGAGCTTTGATGTTAACTCTTGCGGGGTAACCTTGCTGGGAGATTTGCTTGTTGCTCGATGGGATGGTGCAACCTGGCAAGATCATGGCAATGGAGGCACAACAGGGACCGTATCAGCAGGTACTGTTGTGTCTAGTGTTCCTGTATCTACGTTCAGCCCTTTTACTCTTGCATCTTCAACTATAAACAATCCACTGCCAATAGACTTAATCTCTTTTGACGCTAAAAACCAAGGTGATGCCGCACTTCTGACATGGATAACTGCTTCAGAAATTAATAACGATTTTTTTGAATTAGAAAAATCTATCGATGGTATCGCTTGGAGCGTTATAAATAAACAAAATGGCACTGGTAATTCGAGTACTCTTCTTACCTACAATTATGTGGATAATGAATTAATTAATGGAATTCAATACTATAGGCTGAAGCAAACGGATTTCGATGGTCAATATACTTATTCGCATATCGAATACATTAACTATGAAAATAATATAAGTCTAGGGCTGGTATACCCTAACCCCAATAACGGCTTATTTGATATAGAGATTCACTCTAGTGTAGACACGGAAATAACGTCAAGCTTATACAATAACATTGGAGAATTAGTTTATTCTTCGAGTAGCGAACTTGAAAAAGGAAGAAATACACTCAATTTTAATCTAAAAAATTACTCCTCTGGTTTATACTATTTAACATTGAAATCCTTAGACAATGAATTCATTAGTCAAACCAAAGTTCACATTCAATAAGTAGTTTGCTTTAAATTTTAAAATGAATTGCGCGTATACTATTGGCAACATGTGCGCCTAGCATCTTTTGTTTGGGTGTTTTTG
>JBGCGA010000040.1:0-128192 GCA_045110285.1 Crocinitomicaceae bacterium
GATTGCACCTGATGTTTTTTTTGATTTGGGGTTGACATGGATTTGGGGTTTTTATGGGGTATTAACTTTTTTGAACTCTGTCAATATTCAAATGAATCACACAAATCTATAAAGTCCATTTGCCAAATGCATCACTACTATTAGTGAATTTTGACTGTTTTTTAGGCTAAAAACCTTATTTGAACGCCAATAAATTGCAATTTCTTGATATTTATTTGCCAAATCACTAAAACTAGTGATTGAAATTAATATTCAATTATTCACTTTTGACGCTAAATCAAATTTTAGCAAATCATAAATAAAAAGTAATAATATGGCTTTAAAAAAGTACGAAATTGAAACAAGTTATGCGGCAAACGGACAAATTATAGTCAAAGTTGGAAATCCTGAAGGGGATTTAACTTATGATACACCCTTATATCAGCATGGGCACCCTATTGGAACAGAAGCTGAAAACGGAGGAGATCATATTAAAGTATATGTAAAATCGCTTAACCCACCCACAAATAACGGCGATTTAATATTTACAGGAATTGAAATGTTTAAAGATCCACAGTCTGAATTTTTTGAAGTGGTTTCAGTAGTACAAAAGGATCCTATTATTGTTGAAACCGAGAAAAAAAGAAAACGTAAAACAAATTCAATGGTGAGCTCGCTTGGTTGATAGATTACTTGACAATGGTGCTTGAAAAGAATCAATATTTTAGTAGTTTTAAGTCATTCATAATATGTATGCTCAATCCCCTTAGAACCACTTTAATATTTTTTCTTTTTTTTTCATCCTATTTGTCTGCAAACGAAGAAATAAATGCACTCAAAAAACAACTCAAAAACACGAAAGATGAGTTAGCTAGAATGACCATTATTAACGACCTTGCAACTGCCTACTACGAAGTTAATATCGATTCAATAGAAAAGTATGCTAGAATATCTCTCAACTATGGCTTAAATCATAAAAGCCCCCTGATCTATTCTAATGGCCTGCATCAACTTGGCGTAGCGGCTGAAAAAAAAGGTGATATTGAGGTGGCCATTAATTATTTTATTAAAGGATTAAACATAAGAGATTCTTTAAAAATCAATAGTAAAATCGCCTCTTCAAACTTGAGTTTAGGAAATATTCATATTGGCCTTGGGTCAGATTATGAAAGTCAAAATTTAGATGATGTGGCACAACAAAAATTCTTGAAAGCGAAAGAATTTTACCAGAGGGCCCTTCAGTACGCCCTATTATCCCACGATTCTCTGACAGTTCATCATAGCTATACCAACTTAGCATTTGCCCATGATCGGCTTTACGAATACAAACAGGCTATTAAAAATTACGAATTAAGTATTCCATGGATACCTCATGCAAAGGCCGAAGAAAAGCAATCATTGGTAAGACTTCAAATTCTTTCTGCCAAATCAGATTCTGGTATTTTAAACAAGGCAGACTTGGAACTAGAATATGACCTTTTAACGAAGAATTTTGAAAAAAGGAATGAAATTGAAAACCTGATTTATTGCAATGGAAATTTTGCCGCCATGGTTTGGGATATTGACTTGGATTTAGCCGAAAAATATTTACTCACCGGAGATTCACTAGCTGAAGAATATGGCGATTTAAAGTGCCTATCTAAATCAAAGCAAACACTTTTTGAGCTCAAGAAAGAACGTGGAAATTATAAAAAAGCATTGGAATATTACGAGCTTCATTCAAAGTACAGTAATCAGATCCGTAATTCAGACTCAAAGTCTAAATTCGACGAATTATTGATTAAATACGAAACAGAAAAAACAGAAAAAGAACTCATAGAGGAAACATCTAACAAAAATAAATGGCGGTTAGCGCTTTTTTTTTCATTATTGATTTTAGCCGGCTTGGTCATTTTTTTCATGCAACGCCAGCGGATTAATCGTTTGAAACGAAAAGAAGAAAAAGACCGTTATAACCAGGCGGTTAATGATTTAATCCAAAATCAAGAATTAGCTTCTGTTGAAGCCATGTTGCAAGGGCAGGATACCGAACGACAAAGAATTGCAGAAGACCTTCATGACCGTTTAGGTAGCACCTTGTCAGCCGCAAAAATGTACTTTGAAGTTGACAACTTAAAACAGTCTGGAGAAAAATCGAATAAAGCATTTGAACTGTTAGATAAAGCGATTGATGAAACACGTGATATTGCCCACAACTTAGTGTCGGGTATATTATCTAAATTTGGTTTAAAAGCGGCTTTAAATGATTTAAAAGAAACCATTGAAGGCACTGGAAAAGTAAAAATTGACATTGTGTTTAATCACCATTTCGATCGGCTTAGTTCAGAAATAGAAATTCAATTGTATCGTATTGTTCAAGAGGTTTTCAGTAACGCTTTGAAACATTCAAAAGCAAGTCTTTTGAGTGTTGAACTCAATCAAAATATGGATCAATTCACCTTATTAGTTTCTGACAATGGGCAAGGCTTTGAAAAAGATAAAGTAAGCTATGGAATGGGCATTAGAAATATTAATGCCCGTGTTTCCAAACTGAATGGAAAAGTTGAGATTGATACGAGCAAGGCAGGTACATTTTTTACCATAAACTTTAATATACTTAATAATGAAAGCTAAAGTAATTATTGCAGATGATCATAAAATGATTTTAGAAGGTCTATGCTTTCTTTTGGAAGGCGAAGCTGGCATTGAAATTATTGACACCGCCCAAGATGGCGAAATTTTGCTTGAGCAAATTGAAGCCAATGATGAAATTGACATTATTATTTTAGATATTAATATGCCTAAGATTGATGGTATTGAAGCCACCAAAAGAATTAAAGCCACCTATCCTGAAATTAAGATTCTTATTCTTTCCATGTATAAACAAATTGAGTTTATTAAACAACTGATCAGAGCAGGCGCAGATGGCTATATTCTTAAAAATTCAGGAAGAGATGTATTATTGGAAGCCATTCAAAAACTGCTAAATGGGGAAAGGTTTTTTGGGCAGGGTGTGATGAATGTTATGGTACAATCTTTTACGGAAGAAAGAAGAACTAAAGATATAAAAATTGTTGCCTTATCAGAACGTGAAAAAGAGGTAGTGCGTGTAATTGTGAAAGATATGACTTCCGACGAAATTGCGAGTCACTTGAATTTAAGTGTACATACCATCAACAGTCACCGAAAAAACATTCTCAGTAAACTAGGGGTCAAAAATATTGCTGGCATTTACACTTATGCTTTACAATCTGGCATAGTAAAGGGATTTGATATTTGAATCATTCAATGAGTATATTTAAATTGCCGATTTAAAGCTTAGAAATATTCATAAAAACAAGTTAATTCTACCCTCTGTTTTTTTCACGCAGACTGGTTCATCAACCAAAGCAAACATATACAATGCTTTCTTTATGCCTTTTAAGAGCCTTGCAAAGCCACAGAAGAATTGGGATTCTTGTAGTGCTTAAAATTGCCAATAAAAATGCTTATTTCCAACCTTCTGCTAGGCGTGCTTCCAGCATTTTAATTTCAAATTCAATTAAATCTTGCTTTTCATCTAGAGCGTCTGCTTCGGCATCAATTTTCGCAAAATTAGCAGTGTAAGTATCAAGTCGTGCTTGTTCAGAACCAGACAATTCCGTATTTTTCTCTTTTTCCTCTAGTTCATCTAATTTCAGACTAATCTTTTCTTCTTCATTTCGCTTGTGTTTCAGTTTTAAGAAAGTTTTTTCTAATTCCTCCTTTTTAATTCTAATTTCCTCCTGTATGCCTTCTATTTTCTCTTCTGATGTTTTAATTCGTTTAGCCAATTCTTCGGGCTGAAAGGTGCTCGATTTAAATGTGCTAAAAGCGTTTTTAGCTGCAGATGCTGAATTTTGCCATATGGTTCCTATATCAAATGAAGGCAAGGCTCTTAATTCATAATATTTCTGCGTTTCAGCGTCTACAACCCGTCGCGATAAAACAGTTTCGTCTTTTAGCGCATCCAAAAACTCATCTGATAATTTTTGATTAAGTCTTGCGCCTTCAAATCCTATAGAACCTCCTGTTGCTTCGTATTTAAACTCATTTTCAAACTCGTAGTAAATGTTTTTTAGTGCGACAGAGGCTCTTGAAAACTCCACTACTACCTTGCGTTGGTCGAGCCAGCTACTGATAAACTTTAACAAAGCCAATAAAGATGTAATGACTATTGTAATGATAGAACTTATATCTAACTGCACAGCTAACTCATCTTTTTGAGCTTGAACTTGGGCTTTCGCTTTATTTAAAGCCTCCTGTTTATGATTATCCGGCTGTTTAGCTTTTTCGGTTCCTGCAGCAGAAGAGGTGGACTCTGCCCATTCAATCGGTTTTTCAGCATTGCCCAAAGTATTTGAAGTATCATTTTGTGCTGCAATTTTGGTTGTATTGCCTGGCAATGCTAGAGTCCCTTTATTAGTAGCCGCAAAAATAAAAATTGGTACACCAATAAGCACTGTTAGTGTTAATGCATAGTAAACATTTAAAATTCTGTTTTCTTTTCTAATTTTTTTACCGTACCAAAAAATATTGTACAAATTATTTCGGAGAAAGGCATTGGTGATATATTGCTCGTGCGGTTGCAATTCGCCAAAATTCTCAATGCCAAATCTTTGGAAAAAAACTACTTTATCATTCTCATGGGTATTATCGTCTTTAAAAAAACCCAATAACCATTTGCTTCCTCTAACCACTCGGTGCCAAAACTTTTTTCGCCGCTTTTCGAAGCTGTACAGCTGTTCATTATTTTTCATCATCTTAAATTTTTTCCCAAGCTTTTGTTGGAAGTTCAGTTAAATATTCTTCAGTAAAAAGACTCAAAGAAGCATATTCTACCGCTCTATTGTCCATATATCTAGGAGTTACTCCGGCATATTTACCTTCCAAATAGGCTTTTAATTCTCTTCTATTCCTATTTTGATCCATAAATTCTTTATCCGCTAAATGAAACATAAATTCAATTGATTTCGATTCATTTGTTGCCTCATAATACTTTTGCCACAGCTTCTCTGATTTTGATTTGGCTTTTCTCTTTCTGGTACTTCTGCCAATTCGCGTACTACCCAAAGCTTGATAGTGAAACCCTTCCAATACATCTGCCATTTTTGGTGTATAATTGCCATCTGCTTCATATTTTCTGAACCATTGGTCAATACTTCTATAATACTGTTCTACTTTCTCTTCAACCTCTTTTTCAGTGAATTTTTCACCTTTAAAAGTTGATCGTGTTGCGCTAAGAAAACGTAAAACGCTTTTAGAGATTTTAGGCTTTACTGCCTTTGATCTAATTTTTATGTGTTTAAAATCAGGATGAGACAATACCTCGTTTTGAGCTTGGCAAAATTCTTTAAAAAAAATAAGGGTATTAAAATGAGAACTGAGGTGTGTTACTTTTATGCCATTATCCATCAGTAATTTTAATTGAGCCACAATTTCACCCTTTAACGTTTCAATATTTTGCGTTAAATGTTTTTGATGGGTAATTTTAGAAAAGTTCATCTTAAAAAAAGGTTGGAAATGACCATTGTGTGTGAAGAACTCATTTTCTCTCATAGCCGGACTTAAGGCATAGCCTGAATTTATTGTAAAGTGGCAACCAATTTCAACCTGTCCGGCTTCTTGAAAGGGTTTAATTTTACGGATCGACTTCTGCAAATCATGCCCATTAGCCAGCATGGCAACTGAATTTAAACTACCGTTTTTTAAAGCGTTAATAATTCCATCATCAATTTCCTTATAGGCGCCATAGTCATCAGCAGTAAATATTATTCTTTTGTTCGACATTTCTAATTTTTTTGATGAATTGGGTTAGTATTACAACACAAATGAAAGGCCTAAACTTCCATAATGGTGCCATCTTGTATTGGGGTTGATAATGGTTAGTTCGCGAGTTTTATCGTTGTATGTATTGATTGTTCCACTGCTTCTATATTCAGGCGATTTTAAACTGTAGCGATAAAAAATATTAAATCTCGAAAATTGCCAACCAAATGAAAGATTCGAAAACATTACCACTTTTCTAGTTCTGTTTTCTCCTTTTTTAAAGTAATATTTACTTTGTTGCGCAAATGCCCTCTCGTTCTCTTCGCCACTAATAAATAGCCCAAAACCGTCCAGCATGGCGTTGTGCAATACACCCCTTACAATAAAATTATAGTCGGCATAAAAAACTGCTTTTTTTACGGTTTGTGTATATTTGGTTTGGTATGATTTGGCTACAATATTCATTTGGTTTTTCTCTCTAAAATTATGAGTGGAAAGGTTAAAACCAATTTCGCCATGGGTATTAAAATGGCCAGCTGCTACTCCACCAATTACCATTGGCACCACTCTCATTTTATGGCTCGCGGCTGGCTCCGATTGGTCCCCTAAAATTAACCTTTCGTATCTAAAATCTACTTGTGCAGCCAATCTCCCTGGATATCCGATTTGAGCATCCCAACCCACAGGAGCAGGACTCACGGACAAATCTCGGTGCAAATAATATTGAAAATTATAACCAAACCGGCTACCAATTATGCCGAGTCGAATGTTTAAAGTTCGCCTATGTTTGTGAAATTTTCCTGTGGCATGGTTTTCTAAGCCAATATACTGAAAGCACCCATGTGGTCTATCAAAAACATTGGTAGAAGTATCGGCAATAAAAATGGCGGTGTCTTTAAAATAAGGGGTGTAAACATCTGCCCCGTATGTCAGTACCTGATAACTCTGTGATGGTGCAAATAAATCTACCTTTAGCATATCCGTAATCATTGAAACCCTTAATGCGCCTGTATAATCCATGTCGTTGTTATCTTGAAGGACTCCAAATGTTAACAAATCATTGGCATGTTCAATTTGCATCCCTTTAAACCACTTTTTTTCAACAGTTTGATAATTATATAGTGGTGTAGTATTTTCTGCCATGGTTTGCATTTGAACTGATATGGCATGAATTAATTTTTTTTGAATGAACTGCTGATGTGGCGAATCGGCAAATGAAAAACCTTGATTAATGGTTAACAAAGCAGAGAGGTATCTTAATTTTGTAAAAGATTCAAGAATTTTATAGGACTCTGGCGTCAGCTGACTTTGATGATAGTTTTCGGTCTCTAATTCATAAATTAACTCATGTACATCTTTTAAAAATTTATACTTCTCTAAAATTGAGTCGTTTTTATAAATATACGCTTCTTGCTTTTCACTCAGACTATCAGATTCCATAGCCTTCAGTTTTTCAAACTTTCTAATCTTGTTGTATATTAAGACAAATGAATCGTCTGCTTGAAATGCTTTTGATTGTTGGAGAACATAATCTAATTTTTTAAGCAAATCTATACTGGCTTTTGGCCCTGTTTGACCACATAAAAAATTAAAATTGAAAATACTCAGGACAATTAAAACAAATAAACTTTTCATATTTTGGGTTTTTGTTTTTAACAAGCTAAAAAAACTAGCTGTATTAAATCACAGTCTAAATATCACAATTCCTTTGAAATAACACAAGAGGAAATACCCCTTTATTGCAAAAGTGAAAAACCCTAAAACGCTCACTACGTCGTAAATCACTATCATTGTACATGCAAATTTCTGAAAATTACAGATCGGCCACAGCAGGCGCGCTTTTAATTTATATTATGATTGGCGTTTACTATACCTACAGCTATTCTGCTACCAATTGGACTTTTATTAGTAACGATAGTAAATTCAATCAACTAATGATTGAAGGTGGCATTTCAGTAATAACTATGCTTCTAATGGCTTTCTACTTTTACAAAAAACGGTGGACTTTTGTATTGGTCAGTTTTTTGCTCATGGATTCATTTAATATCTTTTTTTTAGTGACTGACTTTACCGAACCACAGTTTTTGCACAATACACCACACTTAATTTTTTTACTAAGTAACTTATCATTTTTATTTATTTCACCGCTTTTTAGCGTCAGCTTATTAATGGCTGAAGCGGGTAAACATACCTGGCTTAAAGTTTTTTCGATTGTTAGCCTTTCTTATACTGCGGTCATTTTTATTTCCATTCTGTTGATGTTTTCTTTTCCTATTTGGTTTAGATTGTATTTTTCAAGCTTTATTAACGTATTCTTAATGCTTCATTTCTTATTGCCTGATTATCGCGAAAAAATTGATAACGAAGTGATTGATCAATCACTTTAATTGGATGATGATTTTGTTTAAGATATGCATAGTATTACCTATTTCACTGTATTACGCCAAGTATCCAGGTGGTCGGAAAAATTGGAAGCGATTGCTAGAAGTGATGCGGCAATATGAAATGGGTAAGAAAAGTGAATAACCCTCAGTTAACTGAATACAAAAACCGCTAATTTTTTTTCAGAGACAATGTCTCACTTTCCAGGAGCGACTTTAACCTTATAGGATAATTTATCCTTTTTGAGTTGATTGGCAAATTCTTGTGCGGCTTCTACTGAATTAAATAAACCCAACAAAACATCATCTCTATTGCCTGTTTCAAGACTAATACTAGGCATTTCTTTGGCTTTTAATTGGGCATTAATAATGTCAGCTTCTTTGTCACGGTCTTCCTTTTTGCTGTAACCATTTGAATAATACAAACCATACTTTCCGCTATTTTCACTTGATACTGTAAGTCTTTTTTTAACCATGCCTTTTTCGTTTAAAACCGAAATGGTATAATCGTCGTTTAACATGTATAAATCCTCATCACTTGTAATGTCTTTCGAATAAGAAAATTCATCATCCGACCTGGCATCAAAAGCCATAAATTGGTTGGTCTCGCAATTGTAAACAAAGCCTTTTTTGGTTCCTGACACCACAATTGATTTTCCGTTTTGGGATACTCCTGCTGCATAAGCGAAAGTTGCCTCATTGGTTTCTAACGGAGTTGCTTCTCCTTTTTTATTTATTTTTAAAAAAATATCCCATCCTGCTATATAGTAATCAGACCCGAATTTAGAAATAGACAACCCAAAACTTTTAGCAGTTTGGTAGGGTAAATCCACTTTTAAAATACTGGCATTTGTTTTTACATTAACCACTTCAAAACCTGCTCCTTTTTTATCAGCCTGCTGAGCTAGATATGCTTTATTGTAAACATTATATCCACTGGCCTCTTCCACTCTTTTTTGAATCAATTTTTTTTCACCTTTAATATCCATAGAACGGCCAAGAATAATCAATTCAGTAAAGTCAGAATTAAAGCCTGCATCAAGCGGTGAAAACTCTGGAGTATAGGTCATGATTGGTGAGCCGTCGGCAGTTGAAAATACTTTAACAGACTTAGAAAAAATCCAATCGACATCAATAAAATATGGTGAATTGGCAAATAATTTACCGCCAGATGCTTTCAATTCATAAGTCACCGCGCCAGTTTCAGGATTTAATAAATACACTTTTTTACTGCTTGCCGCAATTAAGGTTTTGCCATCTTGCGAAAACTGCAAGTCTTTCACAATAAAATCCAAATCTAGCCTCCTTAACTCCGCTCCGTTTTCTTTATTCAAAACCACTATGGTATTAAATTCCCCTCCTATATACAATTCTGCCGCTCCTGGTCTGCTGCAAACTGCGGTTAAATCATAATCGAATGCAAAACTTGTTGTTTGTATAAAAATAATGGCAATTAGGATTAGGAAATTTTTCATGTGTTTTTATTTTTGTTAACAGCTTTCAAAGCTAGTCAGTACTCCATTAAACTTTGTCATCCGAAAGGGTGATTTTATGGCGCTATAAAACCAAAAAAAAACAGATCATAATTAAGCAAGAAGCCAGTTAACCGGTTTGATAGAAACATTTTAAACTCTTAAATAGTTTTCTTAAATTTACCGCATGTGTTTTTCTGCAGAAGTTAGTTTTGGGGCGGCGGCTGTTATTTCTACAGTAGGTATTGTGGCTTATAAAAAAGCCACTCCCAATAGTTTTAAGTTTATAGCCATGATTCCCATCTTGTTTGGGGTTCATCAATTTTTAGAAGGATTAGTTTGGGTATTTTTAGAAGCTGAATCGCCCTCAAATATAGAAATTAGCAAGTACGCTTATTTATGTTTTGCTTGGGTTATTTGGCCTTTTTATATTCCCTATGCCAACTGGCGGGTTGAAAAGAATCCGAGACGCAAAAAGATACTATTTGGCTTTATGGGCATAGGTGTTTTTTTAGCTATTGTATTAATTCTTGCCATGTTTTTATTGACAATTAACGTCAGCATTGTTGGGCAAAGTATTTTATACAAAGTTCAATACCAAAGTGGCTATTTATGGATTATCCACAGCCTTTACTTTGCGGCAGTAGTTTTACCTAATGCAGTGTCATCTACTCCAAAAATGTGGATTTTGGCAGCATTAAATATTGTGTTGTTTACCATGGGGAAAATTATGTTAGATGGGAATGTGATTTCGGTTTGGTGCTTTTTTGCAGCCATTACTAGCTTGTTTATTTTTTATATTATAATGTACAACAGAAATCGGGGCTTCGAGTCCATTTAATAGCCAAAGGGCTATTAAATCCTCAGCCGCCTATGATTCTACGAAGCAATAATGACTTAAACCACCAATGGCAAAGAAAGTAAAAAACGGAGCAAATAAGAAGCTACACAGCAAGCTCATAAAAAATAAGAAGCAAAAAGTAGCCGACAAAAAAGCTGCTCGTGCCCAAAAACTGAAGGATATGTACAAGAAATTGAATACCGAAGACAGCTCTTCATCACCATAGTTATGGTTACTAAGCGCTAACCCTAATTAAAACAATCTATGGTTAAACTCCGTTTTCTTTGGGTCGTGCTTTTTATTTAAGTTAAACTGAAGTCCAAATTGGTGAGTGATAGGACCACCTTCATAAAACACAGCTTTTGCAATGCTATAGTTTAAACGAAAACGCTTAAAATCGTAACCTATGCCAACATTCATGTCATTCCCAGTAAAACCTGTATTAAAATGAATTTTGTTGTAACTTAGGTTTACATTTAGTGCTACTGTTGGACCTCCGCCTTGCGCAAAAGGTTTGGTTAGACTGAGCACTGGAGTTATGCTAAAATCTTTATTTCTAAATGGGGTCAATTTATAGCCCGTTCGTATTCCATACTGGTATCTGCCACTAAGATTAAATCCAACATTTAAACTCGTAAAAAAGCGGTCAGCATACAACACACCTCCAAAATTTCCAACTAATGCAAAACTAGATCCTGATTCTCCGTTGTACATCCATCCATTGCCAGCAAAATCAACACCTACTCCTAATGAGTATTTCCATTTTTCATTTAAGTTAAACAATTTAGCATAGTTGATTCCAATGGTCCCTGTGTTATAGTTATAAGGTAAATTGTAGCCATTGTAAATTCCATTATAGTTTATTCCTATTGATCCTTTTAGCTTTTTTGAATATTGGCTATACCCAAAATAGGTAGAACTAAAATATCTATTATAAGACCCAAACACATTTAATTGCGGCAATTCAGGCAAAGCAATCAGCGCAGGGTTTGTGGTTTGCGCGGTGGTAAATGGCATATTACTGAATAATTGTGCCTCAGCGTTTAGTGATAATCCCATCAGCATTATGAATACTATATTTTTCATCTTTTTTTTAATTTCAGGTACAAGTGTAAAGACAGACACTCTGATTTTTTGTTAAAGTTCTGATTTATAAATGAAATTTAAAACTTGTTAACTTAAAAAAGTATAAATTTAACTTTATCTATTTTTTAAAAATGATAAACAAAGCCCGCTGAAACAGTTCCAAAATTCAGCCAATTTCGAACGTAGCCATCACCTGGTGCATCAGTTATATCAGAAGTTCCAACAGCACCTCCGCCTAAATATCTCAGATTCAAAAATGCACTTACAGGAGCATCTAATTTATAGCCCACCCTTAAACTGGCATCTAAAATGGCACCTACCACTTCATTATCACTTCCATTCAAATAACTAACAGGGGCATAAATACCGTCAGCTTCTAATTCTGTATACAGTCTACTACTAATATTGTATCGACTACGAATTTTTAAGGCGGGTACAATTCCAACATCTCTATTGGTTCTAAATCGCATACCATCTAAAGATTCAAACGAAATGGTGGCGTTTCTGATTTGAATAGTTGGTCCAATTGCAAATTTAAACTTTTCATTATTTGGCGCTAATTCTCTTAAATAGCTGAAGCGATAGAAGGGAAAATTATATAATAATTTAACACTTGAAGTCGCTGGAAACAATTGCTCGTCTACAATCAAATTTTCCGTTAAATACACTTGTGTTTCCAAGCGCAAAGGCTGATATAATAAAATAAATGTATTTCTTTCTTTAACATCTAATTCCAATGAAGGTCTGATAATTGGAAACAACACATCTTGCCCTCCTTGTCGTTTATAATCGAAATATGTGCCGCTATTGCTAAACTGAATTTTATGTTCAAGTACACCTAAGAAGCCAATTTCAGCGACAGCTCTCAGCTTTACGTCAGTGCTTATTTCTTTTTCTTGTGACAGTGTTTGGCCGCTAATCATAAATGATGTAGCTGTAAAAAATATAAAGAATAGCTTCTGTAATTTCATATTACTTGTTTTAAATAATTGTTTCATTAATTAGTATTTTCTAGTAAAAATCTCTTTGCATTGAAATAGCAAAATTATTGTAAACACTGCATTTAATTGCAAAGAATTAACCTTCTTAATCTTAATTTAATGCAACAGTTAACTTAGGGTATCAAAATAAAAAAACTGTACGACTGGCACCAATCATAATCATTACCATCTAGACGCCTGAATAGTGATGATAACAATCAAGAATATTACCAACCAGACGGATGAGGATTGCAAACAGCAATTATAAATATTATCAACTAGGCGGCTGAGGATTGGATAGCTGACAAGCTATCCAATGGCCTCGAAGCTCCGAGTTCCATCATTTGCATAATTCAAAAATATTACTTATCATTGTGATATCAAAACAATATCATTATGAAAAACGAAACAACAAGGAAAGCAAGCAGTGGGTATTTTTATCTTCTTTTATTCTTTATCACTTTAGTAGCCGTAATTATGGGTATAGCCATATTCAAGAACCCTGTATTTTTAATCCTAGTATTGGTATTATTATTTTTAGCGCGTGGCTTTTTCACCGTCAATCCAAACAGCAGTAAAGTAATGGTTTTATTTGGTGCTTATAAAGGCACAGTAAAAGACAATGGCTTCTTTTGGGCAAATCCGTTTTTTACAAGAACTAAAATATCGCTAAGAGCAAGAAATTTTGATAGTGATCGACTAAAAGTAAATGATAAAATTGGTAACCCGATTATGATTAATGTGATATTGGTATGGAAAGTAAGTGACACTTTTAAAGCAGCATTTGACGTAGATAAATATGAAGAATTTGTGAGAGTTCAGACTGATGCAGCCGTGAGAAAATTGGCAGGAATGTATCCTTACGACAGTTTTGATGATGAGCAGGCGGACATTACATTGCGCTCTGGAATGGACCAAGTCAATACAGCTTTAGAAAATGAAATTACAGAACGCTTATCAATGGCAGGACTTGAAGTAATGGAGGCAAGAATTGGTTATTTGGCCTATGCTCCCGAAATTGCCAGTTCAATGCTAAAACGTCAGCAGGCAGTTGCCATAGTTGCAGCCCGTAAAAAAATTGTTGAAGGCGCAGTTGGCATGGTCGAAGATGCACTTTTGCAATTATCTGAAGATAATATTATTGACTTTGATGAAGATAAAAAAGCATCCATGGTCAGCAATTTAATGGTAGTTTTGTGCGGAGATAAAGATGTAACACCTGTCATTAATACAGGAACACTAAACTCATAAAATGAGTAAAAAAAAATCGTTTGTATTGCGGATTGACCCCGAAACATTTAAGCAAATTGAAAAATGGGCAGATGATGAATTTCGAAGTGTAAATGGGCAGTTAGAATGGATGATTACACAAAGTCTGAAGCAAAATAAGCGGTTAAAGCAAAAGAAAAAACCTGTGCAAGACCAACCAAAGGATTCCGAGTAAATGAAAAAAGCACAATCCTTCTTTGGTGAGTTACTTGGCACATTTATTCTAGTGTTTGTAGGATGTAGTGCTGTCGCTATATCTATTTTAGGGATAGGCTTACCTACTTTATTGCAAATAGCCTTAGTTTGGGGCATAGGAGTGGCAATTGCCATTTATATCTCTCGTCAATTTTGCCCAGCTCACTTGAATCCTGCCGTCAGTTTAGCTTTATTTTTTGATGAAAAGATCAATTTTAAAACCTTAATTGGTTTTATTACCGCTCAATTTTTTGGCGCTGTCTTAGCCGGAATGTCTGTTTATGTTATTTTTAATTTGCAAATTATTGAGTTAGAAGCTGCAAATAATATTGTCCGTGGCTCAGAAAATTCAAGCCTGTCGGCTAAAATGTTTGGTGAATTCTTTAACCCTACGAATGTCAGTCATTTTACTGCTATTTTAGCTGAGTGCATAGGTACATTCATTTTAATGCTTGTTATATTTATTGAAGGATACTCACGTCGAAAAACAGGACCAATTGCTCCTATCATAATAGGTGTAACGGTATCCGTACTCATCATTTTTATCGCCCCATACACACAAGGCGGTTTTAATCCAGCACGAGATTTTGGACCGCGTTTAGTAGCCTATTTTGGTGGATGGAATGAAGCTGCCTTTCCTTCAATTAATTATAGCTTTTTTACAGTATATATTCTTGGGCCTTTCCTCGGATCCAGTTTTGCATTTTTTGTGTTTCGTTTTTTCAAAAAACAAAAAAACTAGTCAGTCGTTCGCTATTTTTTTAACCTGCTAAAAAATCTATCTTTTAAAAAAAGGGATTCATGTGTCAAAAATTTGCACTGGTCGAAAAGTCTCAGTTTTACATCATGTTTTTTCAGTTCATACCGAATAAAAATCCGTACTTTGAGGGCTATTGATGACATTTGAAACCTGCATTCTAAGAATTAATAAAAGTAATTTACCCTTTTTTTAAACTCATTATTGCTCGCCGTATTCTGCGAAAAAGTTTTGAATATAAGCCAACTAAAAAATATTGAGTATGAAAAAACTGTACATTTTAATAGTTCTGTTTTTAGCATTTTACAATTCTGCAACAGCACAATCTGGAACTGAATTTTGGTTTGCACCACCGGATGTTACTTTTTCACACAACTCACCTGGCGGTGTTCCAATTTACCTTAATATATCCACTTTTGATGATCCGGCTACGGTAACAATTGACCAACCTGCAAATCCTGGCTTTACTGCTATTACAGTAGTGATGGGTGCTAATAGTTCGCATCAAGAAGATTTGTCAGCCTTTGTTGCCAGTTTAGAAACGGCTCCTACCGACAGTATTTTATCTACAGGGTTAAGAGTAGTTGCTACTGATACAATTACAGCTTACTATGAAGTAAGTAATACGAATAACGCCGATATCTTTTCTCTAAAAGGTTCCGCTTCTCTTGGAAAAGAGTTCTACATCCCATTGCACAAGCATGAAGCTTTTTGGAATCACGACACATACTCAAGTCCCAACTTGGCGTATGCTTCATTTGACATTATTGCAACAGAAAACAATACAACTGTTACCATTTATTCACCAGTAGATGTAGATGGAATCCCAGCACTTACACCCTATTCCATCACTCTTCAACAAGGAGAAACATACTCTTGTGGAAATACAGACACAGCACTCGAATTTTTCCCTTACAGAGGTAGTAATGAACCAAAATATACCATCCCCGCAAACCACCCTTCAGGAGCAGTGGTCATTAGTGACAAGGATATAGCCATCACAATCAAAGACGACTCTAATCACAATCCTTCAGGTGGCTGTTACGATTTATTAGGAGATCAAATTGTCCCAGTAGGCATTGTTGGAACTGAATATATTGCTGTAAAAGGTCAACTAAATCCTACTGGTGACGAAAGCTGTTTTATATTGGCTACAGTTAATAATACTCAAGTTTTTATTGATGGTGCTACCACACCTACTACTACGCTATTTGCTGGGCAAACATATCGTTACGACATGGATTACTTAGATGCATCTACTGACAATAGCGTATACATTACAACTTCGGAACCAGCTTATGTTTCTCATGTTACAGGATTTGGTTGCGAACAAGGGCAAGCTATTTTACCTCCTTTAGGTTGCGCAGGCTCTGAAAAAATAAGCATTATCAGGTCAACTGCAGAACCGTTCTACCTCAACATTATGGTGAGAGATGGCAATGAGGGAAACTTTTCAGTGGCTGGTACCGGAACGGCGACCATTGATGCAGCAGATTTTCAAATTGTTCCCGGTACCTCAGGTATGTGGAGAGCAGCTCAAATACAGTTTAACACCACCGAAATACCTGTAAATGTTGCGCATTCTATCAGTAATAGTTCAGATGTTTTTACACTTGCTATTTTAAATGGAGGCGCCAGTACAGGATGCAGATATGGATTCTTTTCAGAATATGCAGCGGAAATACTATTAGATCCAGGTGTAGACTTGACTATGTGTGCAAACGACACTATTCTATTAGCTGGAACAATAAGTGGAGGAACAAGTACAGGAGAATGGACAAGTTCAGGATCTGGTCAGTTTTTGCCTGACGCAACAACATTAAATGCAGAATATGTACCTAGTCCTGCTGACATCTCAGCTGGCATTGTCACCTTAACTCTAACTTCTACTGGCAACTGTACACCTATAGACGACAACATTTCCCTAAATATAACACCTGCGCCAACAGTTGATGCTGGTATTGATGTTTCTGTGTGTAGCAATAATGCATTAGTTAATTTGACAGGATCTACCACAATAGCTTCTGGCGGTATTTGGTCGGGCGGAGCAGGCACTTATGCACCTAATAACACATCATTAGTTACTTCCTATAACCCAACCGCTGGGGAAATTGCTGGTGGAACTTTAAACTTAGAAGTCACAACAACAGGAAACGGTACCTGTAATCCAGAATCCGATATTGTTCAAATTACATTTACAGATGCACCAACAATTGATGCTGGGCCTAATCAAACGGCATGTGCTAATAATCCTGAAATTACATTATCTGGTTCTGTAACTATTAGTAGTGGAGCAGTTTGGTCAGGCGGGGGTGGTTCTTTCTCACCTAATGTTAACGCTTTAAATGCAACATATACACCTACAGCTGGTGAAATTGCAACAGGAAATGTAACATTAACATTAACTAGCACGGGAAACAATAATTGTACTGCTGTATCAGATGTTGTAACTTTAAGCTTTACTCCAGCCCCAACAGCAACCGCAGGTACCAACTTAACCCTTTGCGAAAATAATGCTGATGCAAGTTTATCCGGATCTGTGACTATTGCTTCAGGTGGTGTTTGGTCTGGTGGACTAGGTACATTTGCACCGAACAATTCAAGTTTAACAACTACTTACAGTCCTACTGTTTCAGAGATTGCTTCAGGAAGTGTTACACTTACTTTAACTACTTCTGGTAATGGGATCTGTAATGCAGAAACCAACAACATGACTATCACTTATACAGCGGCTCCTACTGCTGATGCTGGAACTGACTTTTCAGTTTGCGCTAATAATCCTGATGCTAGTTTAAATGGTGCTATTACCATTGCTGGTGGTGGAGTTTGGTTAGGAGGCGCTGGCACCTATGCCCCCTCTAATAATAGTTTAACTGCCACATATACACCTACAGCCGCTGAAATAAGCACTGGTTCTGTGTTACTCACTTTGCAAACCATTACAAACGGGAACTGTACTGCTGTATCTGATGATATACTAATAACGATCAGTCAAAACCCAACTGTAAATGCTGGACCAAACTTAACTGTATGTGCTAACAACGCAGATGTTAATTTAGGAGGAACCGTAACCAATGCGGCAGGGGGAATTTGGTCAGGCGGAGCAGGTTCGTACTTTTCCGGTGTTACTGATCTAAATGCGGTATACACGCCTACTTCAGGAGAGATTTCTTCTGGATCTTTTAATCTAACTTTAAGCTCCACAGGTAATGGCTCATGTACAGCTGCAACTGATGCCGTTACAATATCTGTGATTGATTCGCCAATTGTAAATGCTGGATTACCACAAACACTATGTGCTAATAATTCTGATATCTCATTAAACGGATCCGTAATTGGAGCAAGTGGCGGTGTTTGGTCGGGAGGCTTAGGAGTTTTTACCCCATCAAACAATGCGCTTAACGCCATATACTCTCCAACGGCAGCCGAAATAGCTTCAGGTACCTTAACACTCACATTAACTTCAACAGGAAATGGGTCTTGTAATTCAGAATCAAATCAAGTAACAATGTCATTCACAGCGGCACCTACTGCTGATGCGGGATTAGACATTGACGTATGTGAAAATAATCCAGCTGCCACCCTATCTGGGGCAATTACAATAGCTACTGGTGCAGTTTGGACTGGGGGATTAGGAACTTTTGCTCCAAATAATACAGATTTGAATGCTGTTTACACACCGTCGAGTAATGAAATCACAGCTGGTCAAGTTCAACTAGCTTTAACAACTACTGGCGTTGGCAACTGTAATATTGAAGCAGACAGTGTTCTCATCATTATTAACCCTAACCCTACTGTTAATGCAGGTATCGACCAAACCATTTGTGTCAGCAATTTACAAGTCAGCTTATCAGGGTCCGTATCAGGCATTACAAATACAGGAAATTGGACGAGTTCAGGTACTGGCAGTTTTTCACCAAATGCGACAAGCTTAAATGCAACATACATTGCCAGCGCTGCGGATAGTTTAAATGGTTCTTTTACTTTAACGCTATCATCAACTAACAATGGTAATTGTCTTTCAGTTGCAGATGATATGCTTGTTACTATTTTGCCCGCTGGTTTTGCGTCTGCAGGATCTGACATGACAGTTTGTGCAAACAACAGCAATATTAGCTTAAACGGGAGTATATCTGGCGGAGCGGTTTCCGGTATTTGGTCATCAACTGGTACCGGAATTTTTACACCAAACGACAGTGTTCTAACCACCACTTACATTCCAAGTGCATTTGATATTGCAAATGGAACAGTTGACCTTATCTTAACAGCCAATAGCTGTAATGCAGGAAACGACAATATAACTATTACAATAACTCCTGCACCTACAGTTGATGCAGGGCCTGACCAAACAGTTTGCTCATCAAATCTTTCAGTAGCCTTAGCAGGAGCAGTTGGAGGAGCTAATACTACTGGTATTTGGACTAGTTCCGGATCTGGAACTTTTTCACCTAACAATACCGATCTAAATGCTACATATATTGCAAGTTCGGCAGACTCCATAAATTTAGGTGTTACTCTTGTTTTATCAGCCACCAATATTGGAAATTGTAACCCAGTTTCAGATACTGTTGTCATATCAATTTTTCCAACAGGCATTGCTGATGCCGGAAACGATCAAACTTTGTGCAGTAATAATTCTGATGCGTTATTAAATGGTTCAATTACTGGAGGGGCTTCGCAAGGGGTATGGACCACCTCAGGTACAGGTTCATTTATTCCTAACAATACGAGTTTAAATGCAACTTATGTTCCTTCAGCGGGTGATATTAGTCTTGGTTCAGTCAACCTCATCTTGTCCGCTACAAATAGCTGTAATTCAGCATCAGACTTTTTAACAATTACCTATACACCTGGTCCAGTTGCCAATGCAGGACCTGATCTATCTATTTGTGGTACAAATTCAACGGTTAATATCTCTGGTTCCGTATCTACTGCATCTGGAGGAATATGGACAACTACTGGAACTGGAACAATTAGTCCTTCGAACACGAGTTTAACAATATCTTATACTGCCAGTACCGCAGACATAGCAAACGGCAGTGTATTACTAATACTAACCACAACAGGAAACGGAAATTGCAGTGCAGACGTAGATACAATGACCATTCAAATATCTACCGGAATAACCAGTAATGCAGGACTCGACCAAGTGGTTTGCTCAACAGCAGATTACGCCGTACTCAATGGAATTATAGCTAATGGATCTTCATCAGGGGTATGGTCGACCTTAGGAACAGGAACCTTCGCTCCAAACGACAGCTTGTTAAATGTGCAATATTTTTTAAGCACAGCAGATGTCAGTTCTGGATTAGTTAGTTTAGTATTAACCTCAATAAACAATGGAACATGTGCAGCTGCATCTGACACCATGAATATTACATTTGGTAATTCAGTGTTTGCAGGAGCAGGATTGGATCAAACAATCTGCGAAACTGACACCTCAGTAAACCTGAATGGATTAATTAGTGGTGGAACAATTTCTGGGCAATGGCAAACCTTAGGAACAGGGACGTTTTTTCCTAATGACACTACTCTGAATGGCTCGTATCTACTATCAAATAACGACTATACAAATGGAACCGTAGATATTGTACTAAATTCGACAAATAATGGTGGTTGTTTGCCTGGTTCCGACACATTAACGATTGCAATTACACCAAGCCCTGTTGTCAGTGTTGGAAGTGATGTTAATATCTGTAGTACGGTTGATTCTATTCCAGTTTTTGCTAGTATTACGAATGCTTCTACGGGATTGTGGACCAGTTCAGGATCGGGTACGTTTTTGCCAGATAACCAAGCTTTAAATGCTTTTTATATTCCAAGTGCATTTGATCTTGCTTCCAACAATTTTGAATTATTATTTACAACCACCGGAGCAATTTTTTGCAGTGAATCGAGTGATACATTAACTGTAAATGTAGTCACGCCAATTATTCCAGGCTTCAATAATTCCGTAGCTTGTGAAGCAAATCCAATTGCCTTTGAAGATACATCTGTAATAGTTTCCGGATTCGTAGACGCTTGGTTGTGGAGTTTCGGAGATTCAGATTCCTCTGTATCGCAAAACCCAATTCATGTCTATAGTGCAGCTGGAATATATGATGTGACACTCTCAGTTTTATCTAGCTTAGGATGTGAATACACAATAACTGAATCAGTGGAAATTGAAGCAGGACCTTCAGCAGCATTTAACTATCTGCCTTTAACTCCTAGCATCAATACTGTCGTTGAATTCGCAGACCAATCCATTGATGGAAATTCATTTACGTGGTTATTTGGAGAATTAAATGATGAAAGTGAAGAGCAAAATCCTGCATATACTTATTTACTCCCCGGAGACTACACAGTGACTCAAATAGTAACTAATTCACTCGGATGTATTGATTCGACAACAGCTGTTCTTACAATTCTAGATAATAGTGTATTCCCTCCTGCTGTGCCATCAGGCTTCTCACCGAACGGCGACAATGAAAATGATGAATTAATAGTACGAGGTGGGCCATTCAAATCCATGAATTTAAAAGTTTATAATAACTGGGGTAATTTACTCTTTGAATCCAACGACCAAGCTATTGGATGGGACGGTACTTGGAAAAATAAATTACTACCCGCTGGAGACTATGTATACACAGTGTATGCAGAATTAGAAACTGGAGAAATTTACAGCTTTTCAGGAAGCATATCCATTTTAAAATAAAAAAGAAAGCTATGAAATACCTATACTTAATAATATCGATTTGCTTTTACAACTCAGTTTTAATCGCACAAGATTATCATTTTTCACAATTTGATGTATCACCAATAAAATTAAACCCTGCATTAACTGGTCAAAATAATGGTGTTAATTATACAGCTGCAATGACCTACCGAAATCAATGGCGTTCATTGTCGAACAAACCATTTTCAAACTTTAATTTGAGTTATGAAATGCCCATAGATAGAAGATGGGGAGTTGGTGGCTATATTTCAAATTTTGATGGTGCAAAAGTTTACAACGAATTTAACATGGTTGTTTCTGGTTCCTATTCAATTACAAGACCGGGAAACAAAAGGTATCAACTAACTACTGGTCTTCAAGCAGGATTTATTAATAAAAACATTAACGATCGTGATTTAACCTTTAATAATCAATACGAAAACGGAGGGTTTAATCCTGATATTTCAAGTCAAGAAAACTTAACACGGCTGAGCAAATTTGTTCCTGAAATTAATTGGGGTATTTACTATAAATATTTAGGAAAATCTCAAAACAGTAAGTTTATTCCGTATGGTGGTTTTTCAGTATTTCATATCACTAGTCCGAAACAAGAATTTTTAGAAGGCACCGAGGAAACTGATCGTTTGCCACGAAGGTTTGTGCTTCATGGTGGAGCTTTGGTCAGTTTTACACGAGAATTCACCGCAGATATCAAAGTACTTAATCAATGGCAAGGAAGAGGTCAAGAGTACTTTTTTGGAGCCAATTTTAATTATAAGATTGACTACTCTACCAACACATCTGTTTCTGGCTTGCTGTATTACAGAGTGAAAGACGCCGTGGTTGTTGGTTTTGGAATTGATTATATGAGCATGCGTTTTATTACAACATACGACATTACAACATCAGGCCTGAAATCATTCAACAATAGCAACGGAGCGCTTGAGTTCTCAATGATATTTGCGCCAAAAAGGTATAATAAATAACTCCATTATCAGCTTTTAAATAGCCACTTTATGATTGTCTTTAATGCATGGCATTTGCAAAATAGACAGTTTAAACAGCATAAGATGAACGTGAACCTGTGTGCAAAACAACAGAATTAAGAATGAATTTTGTTGCTTTAGCGCACCCTAAATACGCCTGATAATCAAGGGAAAACTATTCTAAAAACACATCAAAAAAAAGAGGCTATCAATTTCTTGACAACCTCTTATAAAATTTAATGGGTGGAAGATGGGACTTATACTTCGGCTACACTGTGTTCCGCTCAGTACGGCGCTTCTCACTGCTAAAATCAACAGAACTTCTCGTCCCCACATGTTTTGTGCAAAAAAAAAGAGGCCATCAATTTCTTGACAACCTCTTATAAAATTTAATGGGTGGAAGATGGGACTTACTTCGACTGCGCTCAGCATGAACTTCTCGTCCCCACATGTTTTGTGCAAAAAAAAAGAGGCCATCAATTTCTTGACAACCTCTTATAAAATTTAATGGGTGGAAGATGGGACTCGAACCCACGACATCCGGTACCACAAACCAGCGCTCTAACCAACTGAGCTACAACCACCATCTGCGCTCTACCGCTCGAGTAGAGTTAGCGTTTTTATCTCCGCTTTCGCTAAGAGAGGGCAAATATAATTAATTATTATTTACTAAATGGTCTTGAAGTTAAATTCTCAAACATTTTTAGTGTTTTTTTGAATAGGTCATAATATAAGGTAATAATCAGAAGTAATACCATCCCCCAAATCACCATCACATTTGCCCAAAATGTGGGAATTAAAGTTCCAAAAAAGTTTTTTGTTGGTGCATAAAATTGTGCGCTAAAAAATCCCTTATCTATCGGGTCGCGGTATATGGGACCAGACTTTTGAACAAGGTAACCCTCATGTTCTTTAATTTTATCAAGCTCAATTTTATTAATAACAAACTGTTCTAAACTTTCGTTGTGATAACTGTCAAACAATTTAATGTAAACTTCTTTTCCATCTCGCTTAACTAGCGCGGTTTTAACCTTATCAACTAACGATCTATTATTATCTACTATACCTTTGTATTTTGGTTTTAACACATACTCGAAATACTCATTTACTTTTTGATAAGTGTCTTCCGTAAACGTTTCATATGATAGTTCTCCTATACAACCTTTACAAGTTCCAGTTTTTGCAGAATAATAAGTTTGCTCTTTTTCAATTTCATTTTTAAGCACAAGTAAATCATTAACTACTTGGTTCTTTTGTTCAGGTTTTTTATAGTTACTGTGAACTGCATTCAGTTTCGAGTTCAGCTCTTTTAACCAATAGTCCTTCTTCCAAGTGGCCATTTGCTTTTCTTTCTCGTACTTATACAAATGTTTATTGAAGTCGTTCTCTTTATACTGTGCTACTGAAAGTGCTTCATATGCCCAACGAGAAGCCATTACATTACCTATAGCTGGAACTGAATCTTCGCGATTAAACATTGGATTTATTTTATCGAACTTTACAATGACACCACTAAACAATAATTGCGGAATAATTATTAATGGAATCAAAATGTAAATCACCTTAACAGAATTAAAAGTAGCTGAAATATTTAATCCCAAAACATTGGCAAAGCACGATAATGAGAACAAAATAATCCAGTAGGTCATCCACATGCCATGTATCCCTAAAATCCAATTTCCAATGAGCACAAAAGTGATGGTTTGAATAGCAGAAATTAGAAACATAATGCTAATTTTTGACCATAAATAAGATCCCTTACTCAAATTCAAAAACGATTCTCTTTTTAATATCTTTTGATCTTTAATAATCTCCTCCGCAGCAACTGATAGACCAATAAACAGGGCTACAATTACAGCAATAAATAAATAACTCGGTATATTTTGATTTTCTCTAAATACGTAAGTTAATTCATTCTCTCTGGTGGTATACATTTTCAGAAAAAATGCTAAAAACGCAGCCAAAATAGGAGCTTCCAACATATTAATAAACATATATTGTCGGTTGGTTAATTTGGCCTTTACATCTCTGATAAAGTATGTCTTGAATTGTTTGATGAATCCTGGAATCTTAAAAATTCGATCAGGAAGAGGTGTCTCTGTATTACTCGGTTCTACAGTTGGTTCCAAACTTTTTTTATAATCTTCGTTCCATTCAGAAGAAGCCACCTTACGTGTGGCAGTTTGTTTACCATATTCATCAACTACCTTGGCTTCAATTATATTGAAAATTTGCTCAGGGTTTACGTTACCACATTGTTTACATTCACTTTCGTTACAATTTACATGGTCAATTAATGTTTTAAAGTAAATCACTGCATCAACAGGATTACCGTTATAAATTGGATAGCCTCCTTTATCTAAAATCAACAACTTGTCAAACATTTTAAATATGTCTGATGATGGTTGGTGAATGACAACAAATATGAGTTTGCCTTTTAATGCTAACTCATTTAATAAATCCATTATATTTTCTGAATCTCTTGAAGATAATCCAGATGTTGGTTCGTCAACAAATAAAACAGATGGTTCTCGAATCAGTTCTAATGATATATTTAATCGTTTTCGCTGACCACCAGATATGGTTTTGTCTAAAGGGCTGCCTACTTTTAAATCCTTACTATCATATAAACCTAAGGCCGTTAGTAGCTTCAAAACTCGCTTAGCAATTTGTTGGTCGGTTAAATTGCCGAATACCAATTTAGCATTGTAAAACAAGTTTTCAAATACTGTTAGCTCTTCAATCAACAAATCATCTTGAGAAACGTAACCAATCACACCTTCAATTTTTTCTTTTTCGTGGTGAATATCAATTCCGTTAATGGTTACCTTACCCTTTGATGGTGCATAATTTCCGTTTAAAACATTCAATAAAGTTGACTTTCCAGCACCCGAGCCACCCATTATACCTAACAATTTTCCCGATTCCTCAGAAAAATTAAACTCTCTTAAGCCAAGTGCGTTATTTTTAAATCTGTACTCAATGGCCTCCGTTTTAAAAATAACTTTTGCAGCAGTCTCATCTGATAAAAATCGACCAATTATGTCGCTATAATAGATTGGTTTTACTTTTGATGATCGGATTGAACTACCACTATTTAAAATAATATGTTGCCCTGCAACAATTACTTGTCCATTTAAATCAAGAGCGGCTTCTCCTATGTACTTAAAGAAATATAAGTTGACACTTTTTATATTGATGACTTGAATCTCTCCCTCAATATTTTTAGAGTAGATATGCTTAGCCTTACTGAATTTTTCCGCTTCCTGATTGGTCACGTACAGCATGTGGTCCGCATCTTTTCGGCTCCCCCCTTTCGCTTCAACAAATTCTTTACAAGCTTGGTATTCTTCAACCGGAATATTAAAGGTTTCAGCAACAGTTTCAGCAAACTCTAATTCTTGATCAACTATTTTTTCATTAGCATAAATAAAACCTAATATTTTCAGTAATACAATTACTTTTTGGTTTTGCGCTAGTTCTTTATTAATATCAGTACATATTCTCAGAACTTTTACAGAGTGAACTGAGGTCCGTTTTGCCTTTCCATCTTTACGTTTCTTTTTACCTTGGTAAGAAATTAAAAAGTCGTCAAACTTCTCTAAATAAGCATCAACGTCTTTAGAATTTAATTCCTGTCCTAAGAAATCTTTTACAATTTCTCGACCAGCTCCTTCAGTTGAAGGCTGATCAATATCTACGTTTTCATCAACTCTCGCAATAATGGAGAAGAGTTGCATTAGCGCTTTTAGTATCCTTTCGCTCATTTAGTTATACTTTAATTATTTACACATTCTAATTGCATTGACTCAAGTAAACACAATCAAAAACAAATTTCAATATAGGCATTTTCCCCATTCATGTACGGACAAATCAAAATAAGGTTCCTTTCTTTTGAGTAGAAAAAAAAGTGCTTACTGCAGTAATAAAGGTTTTTAAGCTAAAATTTGTCTAAACCAATTGCTAATCCTATTTTTATCGTCATGGATAAACATATTTCCATAAAAAATTTAGCAGCTGATGATAGGCCACGTGAAAAGCTGATGCAACACGGATATTCTACCCTGTCAAATTCTGAAATTCTGGGCATTTTAATTGGTTCTGGCACAAGAGATAAATCGGCTGTGCAAGTTTGCCAGGAGATTTTAAATAGTGTAAATGGCGATTTAAATAAATTGGCCAAACTGTCAATTAAAGATCTTCAAAAATTTAAGGGAATAGGCGAAGCAAAAGCCATTAGCATTGTTGCTGCTTTAGAGCTCGGAAGAAGACGAAAAGAAACAGTTTCTCCAAAAACAATTACTGTTAAATCTTCAGCTGATGCCTTTAATTACATTAGTCATTTATTTAAAGACTTAAACCACGAGGAGTTTCATATTTTGTTGTTAAGTCGGTCAAATGCCATTAAAAGTTCTGCATTAATTTCAAAAGGCGGATTAAGTGGCACAGTAGCAGATGGAAAGCTGATTTTTAAAAAGGCGCTTGAAGAAACAGCTTCAGCCATAATACTTTGCCATAATCATCCTTCTGGAAATCTGCAGCCAAGCCAAGCCGATCTTCAACTAACCAAAAAATTAAAAGATTTTGGAGCCATGATTGACTTACCTGTACTCGACCATATTATTTTTACGGATAATGATTACTTTAGCTTTGCCGACGAAGGCTTATTATGACGGATTCTAAAGTACCTATCAAAATATTTTCAGACATACAAAGTCCTAGATTAAACTATGTGCTTGATTTTATTTTCACCGAAAAAGGATTGGCTTTTGAATTGACAAATGACATAAATAGCAAGCACGACTTAGCATATACAAAGCTGAAAACCGGAGCTAAACTACTTTTGTTGCCATGCGGAATGCTTTCGGAAGCGGGAGTTAGCAAAAATTGGAACATTGAATTTAATTCAGGCAATAATATTTGGACAGTTAACGGTGAGCTGGACGACCTTGCCATTATTTTTTACTTCTTAAGTCGGTACGAAGAGTATACTGATGAGAAAAGAGATGAAATTGGGAGATATTCTGCCAATCAATCCTTACTATATAAAGCCCAGCAATTGCATCAACCCTGGGGCGACATATTGGTGAAAAATATTTGGAAAAAACTAGGCTTAAATACTCTCCTTTTAGAGAAACAATATAAAACAATACTGACTTACGATATTGATATTGCTTGGGCTTACCTTCATAAACCGGTCTGGAGAACTACCGCTAATATTTTGAAGGAACTTTTGAACCCTAAAGCTCTAAAAGAACGCATGACGGTATTAAGAGAAAAAAAAAACGATCCATACGATTCGTATGACAGAATTAAAGAGAATGCAAAAAGGCATGAAACAGTGCTCTTTTTTTTGTTAGGAGATTACGGTAAACTTGATAAAAATCACAGCTGGAAAAATGCTAATCTTCAAAGTTTAATTCAAAGCTTTATAAATAGTGCTAAACTTGGTATTCATCCTTCTTTCAATTCTTTCTTAAAAATTGAAAAAATTATAGAAGAAACCGAAAGGTTGGGGTCAATCACCGGAATGGAAACGATTTTAAGTAGGCAGCACTATTTGCGGATGACTTGGCCTGAATCTATGCAAATCTTACAGAAAGCTGGTATTACTCATGATTACACCATGGGATATGCCGACCATTACGGATTTAGAGCCAGCACTTCCTTTTCTTTTCATTTTTTTGATTTAACTACGAATTCAAAAAAGCCATTAAAAATAGTGCCTTTTGCATTCATGGATGGTACTTTAAAAGACTATATGAAACTCAATCCGAAAGATGCCATAAATATTATTTTAGACTTAAAAAAAACAGTTAAATCAGTAGGAGGCCAATTTATACCGCTATGGCATAATCACAGCATTGGAAACCAAATGGAGTGGAGGGATTGGCAGATTGTTTACGAAGCCTGTTTAGATAAAAACCAAACATAAAAAACCCATCCGCTATGTGCGAATGGGTTTCTGGCTATCTATTAAAAACTTTATTCTTTTGCTCGTTCTCTATCCTCTGGATCTTCTTCAGACATAGGATACAACTTTTTAGCATTTGGCACACCTTGTAATCTATCAAGCACCTCTTCGAGTTGAGAAATAGAAAGTCGCTTGTATAAGATTTTATTGTTTTCATCTAAAACAAAAATTCTTGGTGTAGATGAAATATCGTACGTTTTAGTGTAGTTTAAGCTTTCCAAGGTTGTATTATTATTTTTTAAAATATTATAAGCATTTTCTTGAGCTTCTTGATACACAGATTTAGTTAAACCAACATTCACAAATGTGAGTTCATAGGCATCAATAAACGATTTCCACTTATCAAACTCCTCACCCATTGCTTTGCCAACAGCATAAATTTCAACGCCTCTTTCTTTTAATTTATTAGCATATAAATCCTGTAGTTTAGGAGTTGCTTTTTTACAGTGACCACAAGTTGCTTCCCAAAAATAAACCACTTTGTATTTTGCGGGCAATTTGTATAAGTCAATCCAGTTTTTTTCTGTCGAATCCGGCAAGCATAGTCTAGGCGCTGTTTGACCTATTAATGTCGCTCTCATTTCGTTCACACGTTTACACAATTTAGTAATTCCTTCATCAGTCATCCATGGCGCTCTTGATGGCGTTGAACAATAATATTTGTCGGCCATGTGCACAAATACATTTTCCATCCCCATCATTTCTGATTGCTCTGAGCTTGATGTAACATGAGAAACAATATACTGAAATAAGAAGCCTGATTCATCTACTTTATCAATTAGCTTATCAGCATACAAACTAATTGTATCTGGATTTTGAATTAAAACACTTTTAGACAGGTAAGCCTCTAATTTTTTATGAAATAACGGCGTTCTTATAATGTCCTCATTTTTTAAATTTACATTATCCCAATAGTGGTTGACAAAATATTGGTATTGAAAAAAAGAGTCAATCACTACTCCATTCTCATCTTTTGGTGCATCAGGAATTTCAACATCAATTGAAATATTAATTAAGTCAGCTAAAAAAGTTCCTTCATTATCTTTAACCAGCTTCTTTTGGTAAGTGTTAATTTCATTAGTTAAGTCGGTCAGCTCTTTTTTTAACTCCTCTTTCCTTTTTTCGTTGGCAGTTCCAGCTTCAGCATTTGCTTTAGCAGCTGCTTTTTTCTGCGTGGTCATAAAATCAATATAATCGTAAAACGCCATATTGGTTTTTGATTTTTTTACAGTTAAAGACCCAATTAGGTTTTTTTGATCTTCAACCAATATGTCCACATCTTCTTGCGCGTGAATGAAATCAAAATACTTTTGACCTGGCAAAAACAGCGCGTAAACACCTGTTTTGTGCTTTGAGCCATCAAACTTTACTACACCTTTTGACACTTCAGCAGTATCGGCGTAATACATTCCTTTACCAGAGTACCTCACTAAATGGACGGTAGTATCCTTTAAGTTATTCACTTTAAATTTAAGCTCTTGCGAATTTCCAATACTGCTGAAAAGCAATATTGAACATGAAAGAAAAAATTGTTTGATTGACATATTTTTTTTATTTGCTTTGTGTTTATTACAATAGACGAAGATAAAGATTCCGCCGTTCTAACTTTAACAATATTTTAACGTTTTAAGCCTTTTTATAAATTTTTAAGATAGTCTTTGAAACTGACTTTTTCAAAACTGTTAAACTTAGTATCAGGAGTAGAATTACAAATAGTATTCCAAAAATAAAACCAAAATAATTCCCATCAATACCCATGCTTATCATAAAGGGCTGAATAACTGAAAACTTGACAATAAAAACAATGAGCAACGCTGCCAATGCCAAACTAATTACAATTTTAAAAAATTGCTGTCGTACAACTTTTAAAATAGAAGACTGCATGTACCCTAGTTTGGTCAGTAAGCTTACTTCATACTTAAGCTCAACCAACCTGAGCTGCAAATATTGAAGTAATGCCAGTATTGAAAGCGCTAAAATAATGAAGGCAAAAAGAAAGAATAGAAGTATCATTTGCATAAAATAGGTGCTGATTTTAGAAATAGTCAAATCATTTTCTGAAATTTCTAAGTTCATCTTTTTTATCAACCCATTCAATTGACCATAAGACTTTGCTTTTGATCTTATCAGTAAACGGGATGGATTTCCTACCTTTTTAAAACCATACTTTGAATTCGAAAAATTAATAAAAGCTTCAGGCACTAAAACAGACGTAATTTTTGAAGAAAACCCCACTACTTTTGCTTTAACTTTTGCTTTGCCTTTTGGTCCTATTAAATGCAATTGAAACCGAACTGATTTAATCAATTCTTCTGACATTTGTGGAATACCCTTGCTTGGTACAATGCCATAATTGACCAAGGTTAAAAAATCTTGCGGTAAAATAATTGGCACCTCATCTGCTTCTGACTGCCATTGCCAAATTATGCTATCAATAAAGCTAATAAATGAATTTGGTACCGACTGTAAAAACATCTCGGCATAAAAACTCGGTAAACCATCACCTGGATTTTCAGATATCCCTACTTCGTAATTTGCCGATTTAAATGGAGCTACTTCTGTGATGAATTCTTGCTTTTGAATTTGTAGAATCTCCTCAACACTAAAATCTGATGAATTTAAACCTAAACTGGTAAAGTTACTTACTGCTTTCTGAACTACAATTGTGTTATTTCCAAACACATCTGAATTCGAATTTTTACTTTGACTAATGTCAAAAATCAGCACAACAGCTAATACACTGGCCGAAAACCCGACCAACAAGCCCAAAAATGTTAGCCACAATTGTAAGCTGTTTTTTGGAGAAGCTAAAACTTCTTTCAAACCAATCATAACCTAAAAGTTTTAACTGGTACTATCCCAAAATTGTCTCCTAATGATGTTGTGATTGTTTTTGCACCTTGACTTGTTGACTCCTCATCAATTAACTGCCAAGCGCGTTTTTTATTTGCCATGTCTAAGTGGCTAAAGGGTTCATCTAACAGTAAGCACTTAAAAGGCTGACAAAGCGAACGAGCAATTGCCACCCTCTGTTGTTGGCCCATTGAAAGCGTTCCAGCAAAATTATTTGAAAATTTATCAATTTCTAAAGTCTGCAAAAACAATTTAATTTCTGCCTCTGTTTTATAGTCTGTTAATCTGTTTTTAAGTAGAATATTATCAACCACTGATATATTTGGAAATAATTCTAGCCCTTGAAAAACAACTGCCAATTCGTTTTTTCTCAGATTTGCCCATTCATTGATTTCAAATGTTGAAATGTCTCTACCATTTAATTGTACTTGTCCTTTGTAGTCATGTCTCAAACCATATAAAATATTAGTGAAGGTAGATTTTCCTTTACCACTGGAGGCGTTAATGATATAATGTCCTGATTCAGAAATTTTAAAAAGGCTGTTCCACACTTCTGATGCAGACAGATCGGCATTTTCTAGCGGTTTTGGTATAACTGACTGAAATGATATTAACATGCTTCGCAAGTTTACAAATTCTTTGCCATGAATTTGCTAACCTTTGGTTCAAAAAGCATTTCTATATGCGGAATTCCGTCTTCTAAATAATTTTTACCCGTGCTTACAAACCCGAAACTACCATAGAATTTTTCTAAATGCGACTGAGCTGAAATGCGCACAGATTCTGCAGGATGATTCAACTTCATAAAGTTCATACAAGCCGTCATTAATTCTTTACCAAGTCCTGTGCCTCTTGATTTTTTATGTGTTGCAATTCTTCCAAACGACCATTCTTTGTACGATATTCCTGCGGGTAAAATTCTAGCTACTGCCAGCATTTCATTCTCATCTTTGCAATAAACATGTATACCATCTTTGTCTTTATCATCAAGTTCGGGGTATGGGCAATTTTGTTCTACAACAAAAACATTTGTACGCAATTTTAATATGTCGTACAAATCCGCTGTTGCTAGATCCGAAAATGCAGTGAAATTGAATAGACTCATCTGATTATTGTATAAAGCTACAAATGAACTTAAAGTGTAATATTAACAAAAATCTGTTCCTAAAACTACTCCCAACACTTATTCTTTTCAGTTTTTTCAGTATCTTTATCTAAACTAAAAAACAAATATTATGAAAAAACTTTTATTTTTTGTAGGGACATTTATGGCCCTAAATGCTTCAGCTCAAATTTATGAAGCAAACGATTCAGCTGACTTCTCTCTGTGGACGGCTTATGATCTTGACCAAGATGGGTTTGATTTCGAAGCGTTTGGTGATGTAAACGGTATGTCTGCGGTTTCATATTCATACGACAATGCAAGTGGAGCAGCCCTAACACCTGATAATCTGTTTGTGTCTCCAGCAATTGACTTGACTAATGGATCTAATGTGATGCTCAACTTTGATGTTAGAGGAATTGATCAATCTTGGCTAGGAGAAAACTATGCCATTTACGTTGTATCAAATACTGCAGCATTATTGACAGGAACATTTCCAACACCAGTTAAAGAAGAGTCAAATGGTTTAGGAGCAAATACTGTGTCAGAAAGCATTGATATTTCTGCAGAGGCTGATGGACAATCTTCTGTTTACATTGTAATCAGACATTTTCAAAGTACAAATGAATTTGCAATTGGATTTAATAACTTAAGCATCACTGGTAATTTCGCATCAGTTGAAGAAAAAAAGTTAACTAGTGTAACTGCTTATCCTAATCCTGCAGCTGATGTACTTAACATTTCAACTAACGAAGCAGTAGCATCTGTAAAAGTGATGACTATGGACGGAAAAGTTGTAATAGATAATAATGCAGTAAATGATTCTTTTATTAACATTGATGTTAATGACCTAGAAGCTGGAATGTATATTTATGAAGTAGCAACTGCTGAAGGAGAAGTAGCGAGAGATACTTTTATGAAACAATAATTAAAAATTAACAAATTTTAAAAGCCCTGACATATATCGTCAGGGCTTTTTTTTAGACTCAACTTTTATATGACTAAGGAACACTTGCTAATTATCGATCACTTAAAAAATACAATTAAAGGGCAATTTGAAGGAGATTCGAGTGGCCACGATTGGTTTCATGTAGAAAGAGTTTGGCGAAATGCCAAAGCCATAGCAGAAAAAGAAAATGCCAATGTTTTTGTAGTCGAACTAGGAGCTCTTTTGCACGATATTGCCGATCATAAATTCGTAGATAATTTTGAAACGGAATCAATAAAACGGACTGCCGACCTTTTAAAACCATATGGTTTGCATCAAAAAGTCATTCACGAAATACAACACATTGTTTTACACTGTTCTTTTAAAGGCGGAATTGGTGAAAACAAAATGAAAACCCTAGAAGGTAAAATTGTGCAAGATGCCGATAAATTAGATGCCATTGGCGCCATTGGAATTGCTAGAACATTTGCTTTTGGGGGCAAATTTGGAAATATTTTATATGACCCAACTATCCATCCAATAGAACATAAAAATCTTGAATCGTACCAAAAAAACCGCACACATACCATTAACCATTTTTATGAAAAACTTTTAAAATTAAAAGACTTGATGCACACTAAAACAGCCAAAAAAATTGCAGAGCAACGGCATCAATACATGGAAGATTTTTTAACACAATTTTATGGGGAATGGAAGGCAAAAATTACGTAATTTTATAGTTATGAAAGAGATTCGCCTAATAATCATCACATTGTGCTTTGTTATTCCGAAAATGGTTTGGTCGCAAGACTATCAATACGGATTAGAAATTTCACCTAGTTTCGATTTTCAATTACAAACTGCAAATAATAATACTTGGGGAGTATCTAGAGGAAATGGCTTTCTATTTGGTACTTTTTTAGATTTTAAAATAAATGAGCACAGCTATATTGGCTCAGCTTTAAAATTTGAATATGTGGCCTTTAACCAAAAATCTGGAGACTTTTTATCAAGTAGTTTTAGAATGTCTAGTCTAAATGTTCCAATTACTTTTAAACAAGAAATTGGGGTAACTAAACATTGGTTTTATAGTGCAGGAATAGGTTTAAATTATATTTTTTTAAGCAGACAGTTATTTTTTGGAAATTTCATTAATGTAAATAACCTAGTTAATCAATGGCAGCCATATCTAAATGCAGGAATCAACTACTTAATGGATAGCCATTTTGAAATTGGAATGCATGCTAGGTTCCATCCATTAAATTTGTGGACGGAGAATATCCAAACAACAACGCAGGCAAGTGCCCGTCTTTTTTCTTTCGATTTCAGTTTGCGCTACACAATTTCATCAAGTTAATTTATTTAAATTTGTTTTGGCACCATAGTGTAACCACTTACTAAATTTTCGGTATAGGTTTTGTATAGCTATTTATAATATGAAAATACTTTTTACCTTTTGCTTAATTGTCTTGACATCATATAGTTCATTTTCTCAAGACGAAGAAGATGAAGCTTGTGCTGAACCTAACAAAAAAGCCATGAAAGTACTTGACAAAGCGCTAAGTGGCAAATCTGATTTCAGAACAGCTTCAATGGCATTTAATGAAGCTATTAACCTAGCAGAAGACAATGTGACCCCTTACTTTTTATATGGCGAATATTTGTGGTTTCGTGCCATGGATAAATTTGAAGATTATAAAATTGGAAGAGCAAATTTTGCACAGGTGAAAACACAGTTTTTAGCGCTTGAGGATAAATATTTAACTGCCCAAATGCTCTGTCCAGATTACCATGCAAGTATTTACTATAAGTTGGGTTACATTAATTATTACGTGAAGCAAGACGCTGAACAAGGCAAAGCCTACTTCCAGGAATTCATGGATTATAAAAATGATAATCCTGATGCTTTTCCAGACGAATACACCAGTTGGAAAGCAGAGGTAAATAGATTGATTCAGGAAATTGATATCAAGAAGAAAGAGATTAAATTGGAAAATGAGTTTTTTGAAACTAAAGTGCCTTATAATCCTGTTAAAGTTAAAAATGTATCAACTGAAATGGATGAGTACTTGCCAATCATCTCACCAGATAATGAATTGATTTTTTATACCAGACGAGGAGATTTTAGAAGCTTAGGAGAAGTGCAGTCCAATGTTAAGGAAATGTTTTCTGTTAGTCAACGACCAGATGTTAATACAGATTTTAATAAAGGTGAAGGATTAAGACCTCCTTTTAATACACCAGAATTCGACAATTACGGAGGGGTGACATTATCGATTGATAATAAAGAAATGTTTATCTGCGCTTGCAAAAACGAAATGAATCAAGGCCAGGAGTATTTGAACTGCGACATTTATGTGACTTATTTTAAAAGAACTGGAAAAGGTGGGTATGATTATGTTTGGACACCTCTAAAAAATATGGGTACCAATATCAATACTGCTAATGGTTGGGAAGCTCAACCTACTCTATCTGCAGATGGCAATACTTTATACTTTTCTGCCTTGCGAAAAACAACTAAGAACACCGACATCTACTTTTCAACACGACAAAAAGATGGCACATGGAGCAAAGCCAAAGCTGTGCCTGGTCCTATTAATACTGATGGACACGACAAAGCACCATTTTTACATCAAGATTCTGAAACCATGTACTTTGTTTCTCAAGCAACTGAAACACGCAAAGGAGCGGGTACAGATGGAAATTATGATGTATTCTACTCACGAAAAGATGAAAGTGGAAATTGGGAAGAGCCAATTAACTTAGGCTATCCTATTAATACCAAAAGTAACGAGGTAGGCTTAGTAGTTTCAACAGATGGTAAACTGGCATATATTGCAACTGATAAAGGTGAAAATGCCCAAGGTGTAGATCTTTACTATTTTGAATTATATGAAGCCGCCCGCCCTAAAAATGTCCTATTTGTAAAAGGACAGTTAAAAGACGATTATGGCGACCCGATTTCAGATGCGAAGATTGAAGTGAGCTATAAGGAAAGTGGAGACCCAGTGAGCATTAATATTAATGGCGACGACGGAAAATTTGCTGCCGTTGTAAAAACTGAAAAATCACAAGATGTACTAATTACAGTGAAAAAGAAGGGCTTTTCGTTCGACACACAAGTGATTAAAGCTTCAGAAGTTGCAGCTGCCAATAGAGGAGAAACATTTAAAACTGAAACATTAGATTTAGAAATTGGTGAATTGGAGGTAGGTAAAGCTTTTACAATCGATAACATTCTGTTTTCAACCAACTCATACGCATTGAGCAGTGACGCGAAATTTGTATTGAATCAATTCATTTCTTTTTTGCAAGAAAACCCGACAGTTACAGCAGAACTTCAGGGGCATACTGACGATCAAGGTAATGATTCTGAAAACTTAATATTGAGTAAAAATAGAGCCAAAGCAACTATGAATTATATAGTCAGCAAAGGCATTTCAAAAAGCAGATTAACTTCTGTTGGATTTGGTGAAACTCAGCCGAAAGTTGAAAATGATTCAGCGACTAACAGAGCCAAAAATAGACGAACTGATTTTAAATTAACGGGGTTGTAAAAGGTTTTGGGTTATGAGTTGAGGGTTAATAGAATAGTATGGCCTGTTGTGACTTGGATTCCCTTCCTATAACTAATAACCAAAAACTATTAACTATTTAGAATCCATCATCACAATCTTTCGCCAAATAAACGTGACGGCAATTGAAAAGAAAAGCGCCAGAAACATGCCTATTCCCAAGTGCCCAAGAGCATAAGAATAAGCAGACAGGCCTTCAGCCGCCTGATCTTCTTGGTTTTCAATATAATCTAAATATGTTTTATCTTTCCAAGTGATATCCTCTTTCTGTAACTCAAGGTAAACGGTTTCGTTTGGTACCAAAGCTAAGTTAGCATCTAAGCGCTCGTTTAATTTTTCTTCGATATAGGACTGATCAATTTTTTCATGAAAAACGTAGGTGAATAATGACAGTAAAACAACAAACACAATTCCACCTTGAACAGACACTTTAAAATCTTCTGCAAAACTAGTATCAGAATTATAACCCCTACTTCGCATGGTAAAGTATATACCTAAGCCAATTGCACACAATAACAAAAACATATTCCACAATCCACTCATTTGAGCACCTAAGGAAGTTTGGTTAGTAAAATAAAACCCCAAGGTAATCCCTACCGAAATAAGGAAACAAACCATTGCTACTCTTAAAGGGATTTTCATTTGTTTTACTTTTTCTTCTTATTGGCTCTTTCTTGCTGTAATTTTTGAGCTTCTTCTAATCGTTGTGCAAACTTCGATTTCCCTTTTTTCTTTTTAGGAGCAGCTTTATTAGCTGCAATTTTTGCTAAAATTTTGTCTTCATCCAACATCCATGTTTTAATGGCCCACATAATACCCATAGTCATTAAAGTAGAAATGAAGTAGTAGAAACTTAAGCCTGAAGAATACGAGTTAAACCAGAAAATCATCATGATTGGGAAAAAGTACATGATTACTTTCATGTTAGGCATTCCCTCCTGAGTTGGCATTTGCGTATTAGCACTATTAAAATGGGTGTACAACAAAGTAGTAATTGCCATTAACAATGTAAATAAACTAATGTGATTTCCGTATGCCCATGTAATTAAAGGAATATCACCAGACCAAGACGCCACCTGATCATAAGTCGATAAATCTTCGGCCCATAAAAATGCTTTTTGTCTGATTTCAATTGAAGACGGAAACAACCTAAAAATGGCAATCAAAATTGGAAATTGAATTAACATTGGCACACACCCAGCAAGCGGACTTGCTCCTGCATCTTTATAAAGCGCCATGAGTGCCTGTTGCTTTTTCATGGCATCATCTTTCTTGGGAAATTTCTTGCCAATTTCTTCTATTTCCGGTTTTAAAACACGCATCATAGCAGACGATTTGTACATTTTATAATTCACCGGACTCAAAACTAATTTTACAAAAATAGTCAATAGGAATATAGCTAAACCAGCACCCCATCCCCAGGCTAAAAACCAGTTAAAAATTGGACGGAACGCCCAAACATTTAACCATCTGAACACCCCCCAGCCCAAATCAACAATGTCTTCTGAACCATTTTCGTGTAAAGCAAGCATATCATAGTCATTAGGTCCAATATACCAGGTTAAGCTTACCGTTTCTGCCATATTATTAATCCCTAAATTCAAATCAGCTGAATAGTCCTTCAAATATGTTGAATCAAATTCTGGTCGCTGGGAAATAGCAATTTCAGATCCCGAACCAAAACCATCCGCTTTCATCACTACTGCTGAAAAGAATAATTGCTTAAATGCAATCCAATTCGTTTTTTCTTCAAATACCAATTCATCATCTCCCATAGCAGACAAATAATCGTAAGAGCCTTCCTCGTCATAGTAAACAGTGGCATTTCTCTGCTCGTTTAATAAGTACTTTTCAGTCGACATTAATTTCATGTCTGCAAATAACTTTGTTTGCCCTGGAGCAGCAGCATCAAACCCATTGAATTTAATAACCTGCGATAAATCGTGAGACCCTTTTGACAAGCCGTAAACAAATTCAACCGTTTTTCCTGCAATATCAGCTTGAACATTTAATGCAGAATCGGATGAGTTCACCACCTTAAAATCATAATCGGTAGTTTTAATGATTTTCCCTCCTACTGAAATGCTTACACCATATTGAGACTGATCATCAAATAAATGCAAAAAGTCATCTCCCTCTGTCATATAATTCTCGTAGTCCCTATAATCTTTAATCCAAGCGTTTTTTATATGCCCACCTTTACTGGTAATTTCAATTTTTAAAACATCATTTTCTAAAAAGTGAGTGCTTTCAGCAATTATTGGAGCCGTAGATGCTTTGGCCATAGGGAAAACAGTATCTAGTCCAGTGATATTACTCGTATACACTGGTTGGCCTACAGAATCCAAAACAACCATTCCGTTGTCTATTTTTGGGGCAAATTCTGTTGGTATTGGAGTGGTTGTAATTTCATTGGTTATAATTGCTGGTAACGTATCAATAATTTCTGAAATAGTATCAATAGGTGCAACAGTTGCGGTATTTTTTAAGCTATCTGCAATAGCAGTTTCTTTGGCTTCTTGAATATCTTCATCAGAAGGTGAATTAAAAATACTAAAGCCTAATAATATCCCTCCAATTAATAATAGTCCGATAACGGAATTTTTGTCCATTTCTTTATTTTTAGAAACGCAAAATTAAACATTATAGGGGGAAACGGCGGGGAAATTAGGAAATTATATGGTTTTTTTTCCCATCTGTCCTTCGGACATCTTCCCCAAGGGAAGAATTTTCTGCTCTTGCACTCCGTATCCAGCCATAATAAACAGAGAATGAATTTTGTTGTATTGGTTGAACCACCTTTCATTCGGACATCTTCTGCTTCGACACTTTGCTAAATTCATTGCGGCGCATGCTCTGGACAGCGCCCAAAAGACGAATTTTATGCTCCTGAGCGCTGTAATCAACTCCGGTAGATAACTTAATTTTGAATCATAATTGAGAAAACTCTATTAAAGGCCCGGTTGCTAAACACATCAGCAACCTAAGAGCTTCTTACGAAAAAAAAATTATTGATTTATCCTCAATACTATTGACTCTATACTATACTTATACCGCTACATTATGGGTCCGTAAAGCATCATTTAATGACGTTTTCTTATCAGTACTTTCTTTTCTTTGGCCAATTATTAGAGCACAAGGAACATTAAAATCTCCAGCCGGGAAACTCTTAGAGTAAGACCCTGGAATCACAACACTTCTGGGTGGAACATGACCTTTCATCTCAACAGGTGTACCACCTGTTACATCAATAATTTTAGTAGACATAGTTAGCACAACATTTGCACCCAAAACAGCTTCTTTACCGACTCTTACACCTTCAACTACAATACAGCGCGACCCAATAAATGCATTATCCTCAATAATCACAGGCGCAGCCTGTAATGGTTCTAAAACACCACCAATGCCTACACCACCACTTAAATGCACATTTTTTCCAATTTGCGCGCATGAACCCACTGTTGCCCATGTATCAACCATTGTGCCTTCATCTACATATGCACCTATATTGACATAACTTGGCATCATAATCACTCCAGCAGAAATATAAGCTCCATATCTGGCAACCGCATGCGGCACTACTCTAATTCCTTTTTCTTTATAACCAGTTTTCAAAGCCATTTTATCATGAAATTCAAATGGTCCCACTTCAATGGTTTCCATTTGCCGGATAGGAAAGTACATGACAACTGCCTTTTTCACCCACTCATTAACTTGCCAATCTCCATTAGTCAATGGTTCAGCAACTCTTAGTTCACCAGAATCAATTGAAGCAATTACAGTATTAATTGCATCTCTTGTTTCTTTATTTTGCAGTAAATTTCTATCGTTCCAAGCAGCTTCAATAATCGATTTCATTTATAGTTTCTTATTAATGATAAACTTGACCTTTAAGCAATGTTATCAAATGGTTAAATTTTAGTTTTTCGAGTGACAAATATAAGTTATGTTATCTATTTTTGCTGAAAAGAACAAAAGTTTATGTTTGGAAAAGGAATGATGAAAAAGCTGGAGCAAATGCAGCAGCAAGTTGAAGAAACAAAAGGAAAATTAGAGAATATAAAGCTAATTGGCGAAGCCATGGAGGGCAAAGTTAGAGTTGAAGTCAATGGTAACGGTGTGATTACCGATATAAAAATAACTGGAGAAGCCAGTCAATCAGAAATTACTGAATTAATAAAAACAGCCGCAAATCGAGCCTTAGAACAAGCAAACAGAACTAAAGAAATGGAAATGGCTCAATCTGCTAGGGGCATAATACCAGGAATGTAATGGAAACAAGTCAAACAATTTTATTAATATTAGTATCTTTTGGAGCCAGCTGGCTAACATTTTTCAGTGGATTTGGGCTAGGCACACTTTTAACTCCAGTTTTTTACCTCTTGTTAGGGGATTTAACACTAGCCATTGCAGCTACTGCAGTAGTTCACCTTTCGAACAACATTTTCAAGTTCTTGCTCATGCAAAAAAATGTCAATTGGAAAATTGTAATACCATTTGGGCTAGCTGCCATTCCAGCAGCCATGCTAGGTGCCTACTTAATTAGTCACTTTACCGATATTTCGTTATTAAAATATAATCTTTTCGGTAATATTAAATCGGTCAAACTAATCAATTTAATTTTCGGAATAGTACTGATAGGATTTGCCTTAATTGAGCTTGTTGAAAAATGGTCAATCGCGTTTTCCAAGCAAAGTTTGTGGCTTGGTGGATTAATTAGTGGTTTTTTTGGTGGACTTTCTGGTCATCAAGGCGCTTTAAGAACGGCCTTTTTAGTGAAATATCAATTAGAAAAACAAGCCTTTATCGCCACAGGAATTGTGATAGCGTTGGTCATTGATTTCACCAGAATACCCATGTATTTCAGAGAAACACCAGTTGCAGACTTACAGGCAGAGTGGCCAATTATTTCTATCTCAATTGTCAGTGCTGTAGTTGGTGCAATTTTAGGCAAACTATTTTTAAAGAAAATAAAGTTTGATGTGCTAACAATCGCTATTTCTATTGGAATGATTATTTTTGGTTTAGCCCTTGCATTGGGCCTTCTCGAAAAATGACGAAAGAAAAATTAAGACAAAAATACAAAGCAAAACGCCAAAAACTATCGGATGCTGACGTTTGCAAACTGTCTCAACAGATTTTTGAAAATTTTAGAGCAAGTTTTAATTTTGAAGGCAAGTCAATTAGCATTTTTGTCCCAATTGAACGATTTAAAGAAGTAAATACTTGGGAATTCTTAAATAATTATTCAGCTAATTATTTTTTACCTGTTGTAAACCCAAATGGATTGCAGCACGTCAAATTCGAATCCATTGAACAATTGCAAGAAACTGATTGGGGTATTTTAGAGCCAAATTACGGTGAAACAGCGACAGCAAAGCTATTCGATCTAGTTATTGTACCATTGCTTGCATATGACGCAGATGGAAACAGAGTTGGATATGGTAAAGGATTTTATGATAGTTTTCTAAAAAACTGCGCTTCGCATTGCCAATTTATTGGTCTCTCATATTTTGAGCCAGAACAAAATAGTATTGCAACTATTCCGTCCGATATTCGGCTTCATTATTGCATTACCCCTAAGAAAGTGCATCAATTTAAAAAAACCATCTAATTTTGGTAAGGTTTTTAAAATGAATCCGTACTAAATTAAAACAAAAACTACAAGGCATTATTTATGGCTGCACCTATCATTACTCAAGAAAAATGGACTCCGACAAAGCAAATTGACACTTTGACAAAATCAATCGATTTTGAAAAAGGATTCATCAAAACCATGTCAGATATCAATTCATTTCCTTTAAAACCAAAAACATTGGAAATCCTGCAGATTAATTTAGGATACTTATGTAATTTAGAATGTACACACTGCCATGTCGATTCTTCGCCTCGAAGAAAAGAAATTACACCAACTGAAATTTTAGAAAAGTGTTTAGAAGTTTTAGATAATAATTCGTCAATTCACACGGTGGATTTAACTGGAGGAGCACCTGAAATGAATCCGCAATTCCAATGGTTTATCGAGCAACTAGACTCAAGAAATGTAGAAGTGATTGTGCGAAGTAACTTAACTATTTTAGTAGAAGGAAAATTTAAATCATATCCAGAGTTTTTAGCCAAACACAAAGTGACGATTATTTCATCACTACCTTGTTATACTGAACAAAATACGGATGCTCAAAGGGGAGATGGTGTCTTTAATAAGTCAATTGAAGCCCTGCAAATTTTGAATGGCTATGGTTACGGAATAGATCCGGAATTAAAACTACACTTAGTGTATAATCCAGGCGGCGCTTCCATTGCTCCAAACCAGGCAAAATTGAAGTTAGATTACCAACGTGAATTAAAAAGCAATTACAATATTGTTTTTAATGAATTGTACACCATCACAAACCTGCCAATAAGTCGATTCTTGGAATATTTAAGCAGAGAAGACAAACTTGAAGATTATATGGTTTTATTAGCCAATAGCTTTAATCCGTCTGCTGCTGACAAGGTGATGTGCACCAATACACTGTCTGTTGATTATGATGGCAACTTGTTTGACTGTGATTTTAATCAAATACTAAAATTACCCGTTGCAGTTAAAAATGCCAAAAACATCATGGATTTTGACATTGATGAATTAAGCAATAGAAACATTATTTTAAACAACCATTGTTTTGGATGCACTGCAGGCGAAGGATCTAGTTGTCAAGGAGCATTAACATAAAATTATTGAAATGAAAAATATACTTCTTTTATTATTCGTAGGATTTGGACTTTCAGGTTTCTCGCAAGAAACTGAAAAAGAGCAGACGTTTGATGAAATGGTGCGATCTTACTACAAAAAGACAGTACCATTAATTTACCCTCATCAATTGTATAAAAAGATGATGGCTAAAGAAAAAATGTATTTGTTAGACACCAGAGAATCTAAAGAATTTGAAGTATCTACTTTAAAAAACGCCATGCATGTAGGTTTTATTGGTTTTAATATGAATAAAGTGAAAGCCATTGATAAAAAAGCAACCATTATTATGTACTGCACAATAGGTGCAAGAAGCGAAACCATTGGAGAAAAATTAAAGAAAAATGGCTACACAAATGTTTATAATTTATACGGTGGTTTAATGCACTGGAAAAATGAAGGTTATAAAGTGTATAAAGGTTCTACCGTAACAAACAATATTCATGTGTATTCTAAAAAATGGGGTAAATGGTTGAATGTTGGTAAGCCAGTTTATTAATGTCGAAGAATCTCTTAATTGTATTTGCTAAAAACATTACTGAAGGTAAAGTAAAAACCCGTTTAGCCGCCAGCATTGGCAACAAGAGAGCCTTAGCCGTTTATCACGCTCTTTTCAACATTACGGAACAAGAAAGTTCAGCAGTAAAAAATGCTGACTTAAGGATCTATTTTTCGCACGAAATAATGGACAAACCTTGGCCAAAAGCAAAAAAGTTTATTCAGTGCCAAGGCAATTTAGGCGATAAAATGAAACACGCCTTCGCTAAAGGACAAGCGGACGGCTACACCAACATTATTGGTATCGGCGCCGATTTGGCTGACCTTAAAGCTGAACTGATTGAAAACGCATTTGAACAACTTAAAAACCACGACTTTGTATTTGGACCTGCCGAAGATGGTGGTTATTATTTAGTAGGCACTTCGCAACCTGAAATGTATATTTTTGATAATAAACCTTGGAGTACTGAAACGCTTTTAAAAGAAACCTTAACTGAAATAGCATCTAAAAAACAGTCTGTTGCTATGCTTAAAATGTTGAATGACATTGACACCATTGAAGATTTAAGAGCCTCTAGTTTGGCTGGTGAGTTTGGAACTTAATTGTTAATAATCAGAAAATCTCATAATCATCAATATAGAAATTACTGCTTATCAGACACTTAAACAACAACAAGTGCCAGTACATAAACAAAGTACAGGCACTTGTTGTGAGACTTTGATTTTATTTTTTACTATTTCCAGTAAAAAGTTTAAAATTGAATCTTACTCCAATTCCCCAGTATAAATTAAAGTTATTAATGGGAGCTCCTAATGAATTTAGTTCATTATTCCTAATATATCGAAACCCTCCAGACAAGTAAAAACTTCTAAAAAACAACAGATTAGCACTTAAATCAAAAACACTTTTTGAATTTGGAAATTTAGAAATAGGAATCCCATACAAGCCTTTGATTTGAATCCCAATAATCGAGTCATTTTTCTTTAGACTATATCCCACTCCACCTAAAACCGAAACTTCATTCTTATAACCAGAAAAAATAGGGTTGAACGAAAAATGGTTTCTGCCTTCAAGCACTACATCAATTCTTTTATTAACAACGTAATTTAAATGAACTGCTCTTGAAAGAGACATCAAAGAAGGTTTTGTTAGGTTTGCAGAATTCATATCTGCTTGCAAACCTATCCGCCAACGATATTGATTAATAGACTCTTGGCTTAAACCGAGAACCGATATCAGTACAAAGAATAATAATAAAACTATACTTCTTAGCATAAGTACACAAACATTGCGGCTAGAACTGATACTGCACCGGCACCAATAGCGGAACCAACAAAACCTGGAGGAATTACTATGGCGGTACCATTAACAACAAAAGTCACTCCAAATGAGCCAATAAGTGCTCCCAGAGCATCTGCTGCTGCAACAAAAAGTGCCTTCTTAATTTTCCCCCAATTTTGGCATGCAGATTTCGTCATATCACCATTGTTATAATAATTAGTCCATAAAACTAAAGAACCTTTTAATGTCTCAATACCATTTAAAGTACTACGCATAGTATTCAAATCAATTGATTTTTCAGCAACTAATTTGATTTCTAAAGCATTAATTTCATCAATCAATTTAGCTATATTTCCATCAGAATTAAATAACAGATTATCAATTTTATTGAGATATTCCTTAGCTTTTTTGTCCTCAATATAATCCGCAAGTTTAATTTCCTCATCAGCAAAATCGACTTTAAGAAATTCACTGTCCATTTGACTAGAAATATCTAGTTTTACATCCAACTCTTCTTCAATTACATTGCAATAATCAGAAAAATTTTCTTCAGTTATACTTGGCAAATTAGCTTCTTCAATCTTATTTAAGACTCGCAGTACATGATCGTCATGTTCTTTAGAAAATGATTTAGCCTCTACAAGTAACTCTTTTACTTCAGTTTGCCTCTCATTTCCCTTTTCAATCTCCTTTGCTGTATCATCCTTCTCACAAGAAGCAAATCCAATTCCTACTAAGGCAAGGAATAATGCGCCATACTTTATGTTTTTCATAATATTAAATTATGCTCACATTAATAATAATTTTACCTTTGCCACTGCAGGTGAGCACTGCTGTGCATAGGCTGCGTAAGTTAATTAGCCTGGGAACAGATTAATTACGACTTTGAAGGGAAGCGTTCCAGCGCTTCTCTTCTTTTTTTAAGGACTATTGAAAAACCACTGTTTCTTTTTTAAGTAATTCTCAAATAACCAGTCCTAATCTGTTAAAATAAAATGCATTGCAATTTTTAACACTACAATACTAAAAAAAAAACAAGTACCAAATTTGCACTCACTCCCATAACAACCTCTAATTCTGTTAATTTAACGATAAAAGCTACTTTTTTATCGACAAAAACCACTTTTTTATCGACAAAATAATTTTTCTCTAGTTATCAACAATTTAGGTTAGGTTTGTTAATAACAATTGCGAAACATTACAAAAAGCTAGCTTAAACAAGAGTTTGTAAAGCACTACTTAAAAACACTTTAATTTTAAGTATTATATTGTTTTAACCTTATTATAAAACTGTTTTTTAATAATAAGCCTTGGAGTACTGAAACGCTTTTAAAAGAAACCTTAGCAGAAATAACATCTAAAAATCATTCAGTTTATAAGTTGGAAACCTTGAATGATATTGATTTAGTTGATGATTTGAAAGAGTCTAGTTTAGGAGAAATGTTCACAGCTTTTTTTTAAGAAAATAAATGGAATTAATTAGCAACAATAAACTCCAAAAATTACTGGCTGTGAAAACAGAAACAACCTCACAATGTTGTTTATTCTACGTCATCAGTAAAAATTAAAAATTTTATTCCTAAGGTAAGAAATGCACCACCACCTCTAACTTTAAAGTTAGCAGGCTCATTTAAGAAGTCAATCTGATCAGATGACAATACAAGATCACCTGCAATAGTTCGATTTATACCAAATCGTTGAGTATATTTTCCGAACAAACGAATGCGGTTAATGATCCTAATCTCTTTTGAAAGCCCTAAATACGGTCCAAAAGCATGCTCATTGAATCGATTAATGACAATATTAACTTGATATTCTATACCTTGATCTCTCATACCTATTCCAATATTATCAGGAATATTAGGAGTTTGATTACTAAGCCGGCCAGTAAAGAAACCAGCATGGACATTCAAAAAATGAAAATTATTTTTCCCAATCAATCTATAACCAACCCCTAAATGAAAGTCATGACTTTGATATATCCCAACATAGAAAGAACTTCCAATCCCATCAACTAGTCTTTTCACAGTAATTCCATGCCCAGTATAGGAATACCCAACTTCTCCAAAAAAGTTGTTTTTTATTCCATGCTCATACATTATTGAAGGAAAGGAAGTATTATTCATCATACTCACTCCCTCCGTTAAAAAATTATTTGGATCACTAACAATGGTAGCTGTTAAACCCCATCCTGCAGACAATGCAACAAATCTCGATTTTGGGTCAATGAATCTTTTCTGAATCCGTTTTTCTTTTTTTTCTAACAGAAGTTTTTCAGACTGAGCATAAGAGCTCAAAAAAAAGCAATTAAAAATCAACAGTATCAACAGAGTTTTTTTCATCTTGTTCTAAAAGTAATAATTACCATAAAAATACCAACAAACAACTGAAAAACTGAATTATAGCGAATTAAAATCATTTACGCCTCTACAAAAAAAAGCCACTACCTGTTTTTAAGGTAGTGGCCAAATACATTTCTAACGTAGAATTTACAATTTACTGATTTTCTCTTTTAATACAGTCACCCCTTCGTCAACCACATCTAAAATGTAAATTCCATCAGTTAGGTTGGCGATATCCAATTGCTGTGAAAAAGGGACAGATAAAACCAATTGTCCACTAAGATTGTAGACGTTTGTGATGGCCGTTTCAGTCAAGTTAGCTGATGTATAAATATTTAGATGATCAGTAGCAGGATTAGGGTAAACTGAATTCACTACCTCTTCTTCAGTTTCATCAACACTTACAGCCCCTGGACCCAGAGGAAAGCGCCACATGGTTGTTTCTGCTACCAAATTCCCCATATAATAGTATCCTCCAAACAAATAAACGTAATTATCGATTACAAATGAAGAAGGTGCCCAACGAGATGTTCCTGGATGATTAGGCATAGCTGTCCATGTATCAGAAACTGGGTCATATTCCCAAAACTGTCCAACTGGATAACTGTCATGGTTTGTATCAGTTCCACTTAAAGCATACCCCTTTCCGTTGTACGAAAATTGTGCGCCTGCTACTCTAGCAGTTAAACCAGCTATTTGAATCCAATCATCATTGGCTACATCATATTTATACCAAGTGGTTCTGTGGCCTGCACCTACATACATTTCACCATCTACAACAAATTGATAAGGGTGATGTCTTACCTGAGGAATAAAAGCTTTTTGTGTCCAAGAATCGCCAGCAATATCATATTCCCACCAATCATCTAAATCACCAGTTGCATCTCCTCCCATTCCAACGTAAACTTTTCCATCAACTGCCAATAATGCAGGGTGGACTCTTCCTTGGCATGGACAGGATGCCAATTCAGTAAATGTATTGGTGGCCTCGTCATACTCCCATAAATCATTTAAATATGAAAAACCATCAGTCCCAAAACCAAAATATAATTTGCCATCTAAAACTTCTCCTATTCCAACACCTCTATTTGGACCTGGATAATCGGGCAATTGGCTCCAAGAATCTGTTGTAGGATCGTATTTGTAAAAATCTTTTGTAGCTCCAAATGGAGAATCCCCTCCTGTTAGCATATAACCATATCCGTTTATGCTAAACCCTATACCGTGGTCACGGTTTGTAGGCAACCCTTCAACCTCTTCCCATTGTCCGAAAGTAACTGTTTGTAAAAGTAAAAATGCAATTGTGAGTAGTCTTAAAATCATGTTGTCGTTTTTTTTACAAAAATACAAAAAGTCAACTATTGACACATCACACTTTAACCATACTCTTGCAAACCTAGCCGATTAAAAATTCAAGAAAAATAAATTTAACAATATTTATTATACTATGCATGCATAGTTTGTGAATTATTACTATCTTAGTTGTTGATAAATTAATACCTATGAACAAAGAAGAGCTTTTTGAGTTTCACATACGCAACAATTGGTTTAAAATTTCGAGGTATTATAACCAGCTTGCTAGCAAGTTTAACATCTCATTTTCATGGGGATTTATTCTTTTGAATATTGAAAAAGAGGGAACACCAAGTACGGCACTTGGTCCAAAAATGGGAATGGAATCCACAAGCTTGTCTCGAACTTTAAAAAAAATGGAAGCTGAAGGCATTATTGTGCGAAAAAATTCTAAAAGTGATAAAAGAAAAGCGCTTGTGTTTTTAACAAATAAAGGAATTTCTATGCGTAAACAAGCCAAAGCCGTTGTTATAGAATTCAATAAAAAATTGTACAATGCAATACCTGAAGAAGAAGTAAAAAACTTTTTTAATACCATGGTAAAAGTAGATTCTGTAGTAACAGAATTATTAGATAACTAAATGAAAAGATTAGTAAAATGAATAGAAACATTAGAAAAGTAGCCGTTTTAGGATCAGGTGTTATGGGCTCGGCAATTGCCTGCCATTTTGCGAATATTGGGCTTGAAGTACTATTACTCGATATGGTTCCTAAAGAACCTACGGAAGCACAAAAAGCAAAAGGAATGACTACTGATCACCCTTCTTTCAGAAATAGTTTAGTAGATTATCATTTAGGTAATTCTTTAAAATCAAAGCCCTCTCCTATCTATCGAAAGTCATTCGCAACTAGAATTACAACTGGTAATTTTGAGGACGATTTTGCAAAAGTAAAAGATGCCGACTGGATTATTGAGGTAGTTGTAGAAAGACTAGACATCAAAAAAAACATTCTTGAAAAAGTAGATACTTATAGAAAGCCTGGCACTTTGGTATCTTCCAATACATCTGGTATTCCAATCCATATGATGCTGGAAGGAAGAAGTGAAGATTTTCAAGGTCATTTTTGTGGAACACACTTTTTTAATCCACCACGTTACCTAAGGTTATTGGAAATTATTCCAACACCGAAAACAAAGCCAGAAATTGTTGACTTTTTTATGCATTATGGAGCAAGGTTTTTAGGAAAGAAAACCGTTTTATGTAAAGACACACCAGCATTTATTGCCAATAGAATTGGGGTGTATTCCATCATGAATTTATTCCATACAGTTGAGGAAATGGATTTAACGGTAGCGGAAGTTGATAAATTAACTGGCCCGGTTTTAGGTCGGCCAAAATCTGCTACTTTTAGAACTTGTGATGTGGTTGGTTTGGATACTTTAGTGCATGTGGCCAATGGTGTTCGCGAAAACTGTCCGAATGACGAAGAGAAATCAGCCTTTGAATTACCTAGCTATGTATCAAAATTAGTTGAAAATAAATGGTTAGGCTCTAAAAGCGGCCAAGGTTTTTACAAGAAGGCGAAGGTTGATGGTAAAAAAGCAATTTTAGCATTGAATTTAAAAACAATGGAATACCAAGCGCAAGAAAAAGCGAAGTTTCCTGTATTTGCTGTGACTAAAACCATTGATAATTTAGCAGAAAGAACCAAGGTACTTTATTATGCTAAAGAACGTGCTGGCGAATTTTACCAAAAATCTTTCAACGGCATTTTCGCTTATGTTTCTAATAGAATTCCAGAAATAACAGAGGACTTATACAAAATTGATGACGGCATGAAAGCTGGATTTGGATGGGAATTAGGCCCATTTGAAACTTGGGATGCCGTAGGCGTTGAAAAATCGTTAGCAATAGTAAAAGCAGCTGGTAAAACAGTCGCTCCTTGGGTTGACGACATGTTAGCTGGTGGTTTCAAGAGCTTTTATACAATCGAGAATGGCCAAAAGAAGTTTTACGACATTAAAACCAAGCAATACCAGCCAATTCCAGGTACCGAAAATTTATTATTTATCGATAATTTAAGAGAAGGCAACACGGTATGGAAAAACAACGATTGTCATTTAATTGATTTAGGAGATGGTGTATTGAACTTAGAATTCCACACAAAAATGAATACCATTGGCGGAGGTGTTTTACAAGGCATTAACAAAGGTATTGATTTAGCGGAATCAGATTATAAAGGATTGGTGATTTCAAATACGGGTCAAAATTTTTCGGCTGGCGCTAATGTTGGACTCATTTTTATGATGGCTGTTGAGCAAGAATATGATGAATTAAACTTTGCCATCAAGCAATTTCAAGACACCATGATGCGCATCCGCTATTCTGCTTGTCCAGTAATTGTTGCACCACATAACATGGCCTTAGGCGGTGGTTGTGAAATGTCAATGCATGCCGACAAAGTGGTAGCACATTCCGAGCTATACATGGGATTAGTTGAATTTGGCGTGGGTTTAATCCCTGGCGGCGGCGGTAGTAAAGAATTCGCTAAGCGATTATCTGATAATTTATCGGAAGGGGATGTCAGAATCAACCGATTTAGAGAAGCTTTTTTAACCATTGGCCAAGCACAAGTGTCAACATCAGCCTACGAAGCATTTGATTTGGGATACCTCAGAACAGGTATTGATGAAGTTGTAATGGATAGAGACTACCAGTTGACTAGAGCTAAAGAAGCTTGTTTAGGGCTATTCAACTCAGGTTATAGCCAACCTGCCAAAGAGAAAAACATCACAGTTCTGGGGCAAGAAGGTTTGGGAATTGTATATGTTGGAGCAGACACCATGGAGCATGGAAAATACATTTCCGAACACGATAAGTACATCTCTGAAAAATTAGGCTTCGTCCTAGCCGGCGGCGATTTATCAGAACTTCAAAAAGTAGATGAACAATATTTATTAGATCTAGAAAGAAAAGCATTTTTGGATTTATGTACGAAGAAGAAGACTTTGGAGCGGATTCAGAGTATTGTGACGAAGGGGAAGGTTTTGAGGAACTAAATGCCTAGTTATGGGTTATTGGTTTGGAGTTATTAGAAAAAATTAGAAGTGAATGTATAACTACAAGGAATTAAAAATTTGGGAAATTGCAATGGAAGTTGCTGCAGATGTCTATAAACTTTGCGAAAATATGCCTTCTGATGAAAAGTATGGTATTATTTCTCAAGTAAAAAGAAGCGCTGTTTCCATTCCAAGCAACATTGCAGAAGGAGCTGGAAGAAATACAAAAAATGAATTTTCTAGATTTTTAGACATTTCAAACGGCTCTTACTATGAACTAGAAACCCAACTACTATTAATTAATAAGCTATTTGGAATTGATGTTGATCCTCTGATTAAGAAACTCCAGTCTATCCAAAAAATGACTTACGCATTAAAAAACACATTAAAAAAATAATGGTCAAAAACCATTAACTAATAACTATAAACTAATAACCATCATGACAACAGCATACATAGTAAAAGCATATCGAACAGCAGTAGGCAAAGCAAATAAAGGAGGATTCAGATTCTCAAGACCAGATGATATGGCAGCAGATGTGATTAAACACATGCTTGCCGAATTACCACAATTAGATCAAACAGAAATTGATGATGTAATTGTAGGGAATGCAATGCCTGAGGCAGAGCAAGGCTTGAATATCGGTCGGTTTATTTCGTTAATGGGACTTGACAATAACAAGGTGCCAGGCATGACTGTGAACAGATATTGTTCGTCTGGTATTGAAACCATGGCCATTGCAAAGGCAAAAATTGAAGCCGGAATGGCCGATATTATTATTGCTGGTGGAACAGAATCCATGTCGGCTATTGCTATGGGTGGCTGGAGAGTGGTTCCAAATGCTAAAGTGTCTAAAGAACATGCCGACTATTATTGGGGCATGGGAAATACTGCTGAAGAAGTAGCGGCCAAATATAATGTGACCCGTGAGCAGCAAGATGAATTTGCTTTTAACTCTCACATGAAAGCACTAAAAGCCATTAAAGAAGGGAAGTTTAAAGATGACATTGCCCCTATTTCGGTAAATGAAGTGTATTTAGATAAAAATGGCAAACGTGCAGAACGCACCAATATTATTGACACAGACGAAGGACCAAGATTCGGTACTTCAATTGAAGCATTGGCTAAACTAAGACCAGTTTTTCAAAACGGAGGATCAGTAACCGCTGGAAATTCTTCGCAAATGTCGGACGGGGCCGCTTTTGTTTTAATGATGTCGGAAGCAAAAGTGAAGGAGTTAAACTTGGAGCCAATTGCCAGACTAGTGTCTTATAAAGTAGTTGGCGTTCCACCAAGAATTATGGGAATTGGTCCAGTTGATGCCATTCCTGGCGCTATTGAAATGGCTGGTTTAAAAATGAAAGACATTGACTTATTTGAATTGAATGAAGCCTTTGCTTCACAATCTTTAGCGGTAATTAAAGAAACGGGGGTAAATCCCGATATCGTTAACGTAAATGGAGGCGCCATTGCACTAGGTCACCCACTGGGTTGCACTGGGGCAAAACTATCGGTTCAAATTATGAATGAGTTAAAAAGAAGAAACCAGAAATATGGCGTAGTCACCATGTGCATAGGAACAGGCCAAGGAGCCGCTGGGGTGATTGAGATGATGTGATTTTGTTATGGGTTATGGGTTATGGGTTATGGGTTATGGATTGTGGATTGTGGGAATAAAACTGGAATTTTAACACAAAAAAACATTTAAAATAATTATGAAAAGCTTCCAACATAAATTAACAACCAGAAAATCAACTAATAACTATTAACCAACAAACTAATAACTGGACACAATGAAAATAGTTGAAATTAAAAACAGCAAACAATTATGGCCACTGCGGAACTTGGTTCTGTGGCGTCATAAAATTTTGCTGGATTGTGGGATGGAAGGCGATTTGAGAAGGAGTACTTTTCACATTGGTGCTATGGATGCAGACGATAATGTACTGGGAACATCCACTTTCATTACTCAAACTAATGAAAATTTCAGCGACATTGTTCAGTATAGATTGCGGGCTATGGCCACCCATCCCTCAGCCAGAGGAACAGGCCTGGGCAAAAAAATGATTGAAAAAGGGTTAGAAAAATTGAAAGATAAAAAAGTGGATATAGTTTGGTGTGATGCCAGAATTGAAGCAACAGAATTTTATTCAAAAATGGGATTTAAAACAGTAGGCGAAACCTATGATGTGCCTGATATTGGACCGCATAAATTGATGTATTTGAAGGTTAGTACAGAGTAGTTAGATTAGTACAGAGTAGTTAGTACTGAGTAGTTAGTACTGAGTATAAAGTACTTTTAGGACTTGCAACACCCGAAGCCTGAGGCACTCGAAGGCTCGATAGTTAGTATTGAGTATAAAGTACTGACGCAAGACACACGACTAGAGGACTAATTACTAATAAAAAAGAATTGAAATAAATTAAAAAAACAAGAATGGGTTAGGAAATAAAAATGGACAGGTAGACTTTAATAAAACAATCTATTAACTCATAACAATTAACTAATAACCCATCCAAAAACAACAGAATATGGCAAAAGAAGCAATTAAAGGAGGAGAATTTATCATCAGAGAAACAGAATGCAACGACATTTTTACGCCTGAGGATTATACAGAAGAACAAGGCATGATTGCACAAATGTGTCTTGATTTTATTCAGCAAGAGGTAACACCAAACTTGGAGCGGATTGATGCAATGGAAGAAGGTTTAATGCCGTCTCTATTGGATAAGGCAGGCGAATTAGGACTGCTTGGTATGTCGGTACCTCAAGAATTAGGCGGTATGGGAATGGACTTCCCTACTTCATTACTTGGAACTGAATATACAGGAAGAGGCCATTCTTTTTCGGTAGCTTATGGTGCTCACACAGGTATTGGTACTTTACCAATCTTATACTACGGAACTGAGGCGCAAAAAGCGAAATACATACCAAAACTGGCTTCTGGCGAATGGAAAGCCGCTTATTGTTTAACTGAACCAAGTTCAGGATCGGATGCCAACTCAGGTAAAACAAAAGCAGTCTTGTCGGAAGATGGAAAAACATACGCTATCACAGGACAAAAAATGTGGATTACCAATGGTGGTTTTGCTGATGTTTTTACCGTATTCGCTAAAATTGGTGACGATAAAAATTTGACCGGATTTATAGTTGATGCTCATGCAGAAGGCATTACTTTAAATGCAGAAGAAAAGAAAATGGGCATCAAAGGTTCATCTACTCGTCAAGTATTTTTTAATAATGTTATTATTCCTGCCGAAAACCTGTTGGGCGAAAGAGAGGGTGGATTTAAAATTGCCTTGAACATACTAAACATTGGTAGAATTAAATTAGCTGGTGGTGTTTTAGGAGGTTGTAAAGAATCTATTAATCATTCTGTAAAGTATGCAAATGAGAGAGAACAATTCGGGAGACCGATTTCAAAGTACGGGGCAATTCGTCATAAAATTGGTGAGCAAATCGTCAAAACATTCTCTTTAGAATCGGCAAGCTACAGACTCGCTCATGACATTGACATGGCTATTAAATCTTTAGAAGAAGGTGGCATGGAAAAAGGCAAAGCAACGCTAAAAGGCATTGAAGAATTTGCAGCAGAATGTGCCATGTTAAAAGTGTTAGGATCTGATGCTTTGGATTATTGTGTTGACGAAGGTGTGCAGATACATGGAGGAATGGGCTTTTCTGCTGAATCTCAAATTGAACGGGCATACAGAGACGCCAGAATCAATAGAATTTTTGAAGGAACTAATGAAATCAACAGACTATTAACAGTTGACATGATTTTGAAGAAAGCCATGAAAGGAAAGCTTGATTTGATGGGACCAGCCATGGCCATATCTAATGAACTCATGAGCATTCCTGATTTTGAAGATCCTTCAGATGAATTATTTGCAGAAGAGAAAAAATACATCAAGAATTTCAAAAAAGCATTATTGATGACTGCCGGGACAGCCGCACAAAAATTAATGATGGAATTGTCGAAAGAGCAAGAAGTATTAATGAATATTGCAGATATAGCCAATGCCATTTACTTGTGTGAATCGACTTTATTGAGGGTTGAAAAAATGGTGAAAAACAAAAGTGAAGAAGCCTGTTCAATTTATATTGACATAGTGAGAACATTACTATTCGACTCAGCAGATGCAATCAACAAAGCAGGAAAAACCGCTTTAATGTCGTTTGTAGAGGCAGATGAATTAACCATGATGATGATGGGCTTAAAGCGCTTCACCAAAGTAGCGGTTTACAATACCATTGCTTCAAGAAGAAGAATTGCTGCTGTAGCCATTGAAAAGAATGAATATTGCTTTTCAGACGCCATTAATAAAATGTAGTACAAACGAAAACATAATATATAGAAGAGCAGCTGCAATAGGCTGCTTTTTTTATTTTGCCCAACTCAAAACATTAATTTTCCGTTAATTCATTAAACAGCCCTCATGAAAAGTAATTTTGTGTTCTCTTTTATTTTTGTCCTTCAATTGAGTTTTGGGCAGAACTATCAAAGTATTTATTCCAATCAAGTTAATTACTTTGGCACTAATAATGAAGATACTTTTTTAGCCACGAGAACAGATTCTGTGGTAATTGTTGACAGTGATTCAATTTTCTATTCCTTTCAGCAACTTCGCCCAGTTAACCAGTTAGACTTTGAATTAGGAGCGAATTGGTACGGCCAAAAAGTGATTATCAAAGACAATGGTACAAATCTATTTTTCAATCAGAATAATGACACAATCTCCATTTTGACAGAAGCGAGTTTAAATGACACTTTTCAAATCTACATTTACCCGAACGGAGACTTTATTAAAGGCTGGGTTTCGGCAATGACAGAGGAGACACATTTGGGACAATTAGACTCCGTTAAAACCATCAGTCTATTTTCAAATTCACCAGATTATCAAATTAATTTAACGGAATTAAAGATTGGAAAAACATTAGGCTTCATCACAGTATTTCCCTTCTATTCTTTCCCTGAGCCTTATGACGCAACTACTTTCAACAGTGCTACACTGTTGGCAGATCAACTCATATTATCGGGATCTGAAGTTCCAAAACGCGGCATCACTAGGCTTACCGCTGGTGAAATTTATGATTACGAAATTGGAGACATCATTCACTTTAAGAAAACAAGTTTTTTTCCTCAAACAGCAGGAGGAATTACGGAAACTTTTGTCACCAACCTGAAGGTAATTGACAAAGAAATATGGGGCAACGATTCAGTTCGCTATCAATTTGAAAAGAAAACTGCTAACCATTCTTATGACTTAATCACTGAGAGCCTTCAATATGTTATTTCACCTATTATAGTAGAAGATAAATTTTACTACAATCTAAACACTTACTTTAGTGAAACCTTGCCTGGTGAGGCCGTTATAGACTCCAGTAATACTGCGGTGGCATTAATATCCTCTTTAAAAAGGAGTAATGAATGTCAAAATCCTATTGTTGAAACATTGAATGATTTTGAATTGTTTTTTAATCCTAGCAATGGTGTCATTACTTGTGCATTATGTAATCCTAAAAGATATGAGTATTTCGAAAAAACAGGCGGACCTTATGCCTCAGGGCTAAACGCTTCACCTGCCAGCGACTTTAATACAACAGTTATTTTTCACATGAACACGGATGGAAACTGTGGAGATGAATGGTATTTGAGTACAAATGGTAGCACTTGGGAAAATAAAAAATTATCAGCCTTTCCCAACCCATTCGTTAATACGATACAATTACGGATTCCGTTAAATAGCGCCGAAAATTATGGTGTTCATATTTATAATTCACATGGTCAAATTCTAAAAGAGTGGTTGGTTTCTGGAACTGAATTAAGCAGTGGACATCTATTAAACTTACAAAACTTAGCGAAAGGTCAATATATAGCAGAAGTGATTGGAACAGACTTCTTGGGCAGAAAACTAATTATTAAGCAATAAAAAATCGACACAATTATTATTGGGCCTTTTTATTATCGTTTTTTATAAAATCACAACTTTGTATGTTGACGCTCTGCGGTCAACTTCGAGTTTTAAAAAGTAGATGCCTGAAGGTAATTTTTCGGTAACTAGAACTTTTTTTGTCAAAGTCAGATTTTTCTTCACGATTGTTTTCCCTTGAATATCAATTAAACTAATTTCCATTTCATTCTCAATTTCTGAAAATCTTATTGCAAAATTACCATTTGAAGGATTTGGATAAATTTTTGCACTTATAATTGAAGAAGTGTTTACACCAGATAAATCTACTGTATAACAAGCTGACAAAACAGAACAATTATTAATTGTTACCTCAACTGCATAATCTCCTGTACTCATTGGTGAAAAGCTTTGACTTGTTTCACCAGCAACTGGTGTATCAATATTTCCGTTTGAGCAAGTATACCATTGATAAGTCGCACCTGTTTGATCAGCCGTAAGCATGGAACCAGTTTGGGTCACTCCATTATCAACATTTACTACAGTTAGATTAATTGTTATTGTACTGTCGCAACCAGCTGAATTTGAAACCACATCCGAATACACACCTGAACTTGTGTAAGGTGCACCTCCGCTTGGCGGAATATAAGACCCACAACTAACTGGTGAAATAGTTGAGCTCGTTGCATCAAGAATAGTTAAATCGTAGTTAACAACGCTATCACATCCGGCAGCACCTGTATACGTAACTGGGTATAAACCTGAAGCAGTCCAAGTATCATTACCATCTGGAGTAGTATAGGAATCGCAAGCAGAAACAAATGTTGTTCCTTCGTAGTTATCAATGGTCAGACTAATAGAAATGACACTATCACACCCCATTGAAGTTTGAAGCGTATCATAAAACAAACCTGAACCAGTGTAAACATAGTTTCCACTTGGTGAAGTATATGAATCGCATGCTATTACGTCAATACTTCCGCTTAGTGGTGAAATGCTTAGAATAATCTCTAGTAAGCTATCACAGCCTGCTGAATTTGTCAATGTTTCATAATAGGTTCCAGTTGAAGAGTATACCATACCACTGCTACTAGTATAAGCACTGCAGGTATTTACAGTAATTTGAGAACCATTTAACCCTGGTGTTAAGACAGCTCCAGCTGCCCAATTACTTACAGTTCCGGAAAGGGAAAAATTATTAAGTGTCCCTGTGTTTCCATTGCCAGAATCATCAGCTGCAGTGTTTAAACCTGTATTTGTTCCATTTGCTACTCCATCATTTAATCGGTAGTAAGCAACAAGACCTGCTGGTATTGTGCAATACTCAGAATTCATATCTGCATTTATTTCAGTTACTGTTCTTGCATAATCATAAATCCTAACCTCATCAATGTTTCCATTAAAAGGAATGGAGCCTCCTGTAACCCTCTGACCTATCCTTACATCTGAATTTCCAGTAGGCGTATTGACTGAGCTAAGTGAACCCGTGCCTTCTTGTACCCCATTAACGTACAAATAACCTGTTCCGCCATTCAACACAAAAGCAACATGAACCCACTGGCCTTCTGGCACTACATTGGTCCCTGTACCAATATTAGCATTAGTACCCCCTGAAATAAAGCTTAACCCTCTACTTCCAGTTACATTAAATGTATTTCTTGAACCAACAGCATTCAATCCGTAATCGATAATTGCTAAGTTAGATGCTGGAGCTGTTGTACTCACATAAACCCATGCTTCAAATGTTCTATCTGACGATCCTGTCACCCCCTCATAGGTGGTTTGAATATAGTCATTAGTTCCATCAAAATTTAATCCCACACTCTGTGAAAAACTGAAATCAGTTATCAAAAGGAATAACAGGACACTTAAAAATTTCTGAAAGTATAAATGCTTCATAATTATAATTTTATTACTCAAATATAAGCGATTATGTAAGTAATTAGGTCAAGTAATTACAAATTACACATAAAAAAAGTCCAACCTTGATGTGATTGGACTTAAATTTTTGTATTTAATTGATGAATGTTTACATGACTACCACTTTGTAAGTAGCTGTTTTTTTATCTGCTTCAAGTTGGACAAAATAGATTCCTGAGCGTAATTTTTCGTTGATCAAAATTTTATTTGTTGCTGTTAAATTATTTTTAACCAGTATTTTACCTTGCAAATCAATTATTCTCAATTCAATAGAGCTTTCTATCGCTGGTAAAGTGATTGAAAAGTTTCCGCTTGAAGGGTTTGGATAAATTTTTGCGCTCGCCACAGATGAAGAAGAAACACTACCAAAATCAACTGTATAACATGCCGAAGGGGTAGTACAATTCCCAACTGAAACTTCAACCCCATAATCCCCTGTTGCTGTTGGTGTGTATGATTGTGCTGTTTCTCCCGCAATTGGACTGTCAAATGCGCCGTTCACGCATGTAAACCATTGATAGGTTGCTCCATTTAAATCTGCTGTAAGAGTGAATCCATTCTGAGAAACCCCGTTACTTACAAAAACAATCGTTAAATCAATTGTAATTGTACTATCACAACCAAATGTATTTGGTATGACATCAGTATATGTTCCAGTTGAAGTATATGTATTATTTCCGCTCGGAGTTGTGTACGAATTGCAAGTTGTTACAGAAATTGAAGAAGTAGTTGGTCCTCCTATTGTTACATCATAATTTACAATACTATCACAATTTGCAACATTTGTGTAAGTGATAGGAAAAATTCCAGAACTTGTAAAAGTTTGATTTCCATCAGGTGTTGTGTAAGACCCACATCCACTGACCACCTCTGTTCCTTCATAACTATCTATCGTCAAATTTATTGCAATCACACTATCGCATCCTGCTGTGGTTTGCAAAGTGTCGTAATACAGTCCAGTTCCAGTGTACGTATAATTTCCACTTGGAGAGGTATAACTATTACAAGCATTGGCATTAATACTACTGGTCGGGTAGTTGATAACCAGTTTTAACTCAACAATACTATCGCAACCCGCTGAATTAGTATAAGTTTCATAATATGTTCCAGAACTATTATATACTGTACCGTTTGAACTTGTATATACACTGCATGTATTAATTGCTATACTTGATCCGTTCAAACCCGGTGTTATCACTGGTCCAACAATCCAGTTACTGATTGTACCAGACAAGGTGAATGTGTTGAGCGTACCAGGATTACCGTTTCCAGAGTCATCAGTAGCAGTGTTTAATCCAGGGTTTGATACATTTGCAACACCGTCATTAAATCTGTAGTAAGCAACCAATCCAGAAGGAATAACGCAATATTCTGCATTCAGTTCATTGGCAATATCTGTGGCTGATCTTGCATAATCAAAAAACCTTACTTCATCTATTTCTCCATTAAATTCATTAATTCCATCTACTCTCTGCCCTATTCTAAAATCATTTACAGTTCCTGTATTGATTACGGTTGTTAAATTTCCTGCTACGTCCAAAAAACCATCAACATACAAGGCGTATTTATCAGTGGCGGTAGGATCATAAACGCAGGCAACATGATGCCATTGACCATCATTCACAACTATGCTTCCGCTTAGTCCACTTCCTCCTATTTCTACCCTAATAGCATTTCCCCAAAGAACACAAAAGGTGAATCTTGCGCCAGTAGTAAATGTCCCATAATCCGCAATTACATTTTGAACCCCACCCGCAGTAGGAACTGTATTTGCAGTGGTTTTTATCCAAGCTTCAATAGTTCGTGCTGCAGAGCCCGATATTCCGCCATATGATGTTGAAACGTAATCGTCAACTCCATCAAAACTAAGTCCTACGTTTTGAGAAAATGAGCTAATTGAGAACAGTATAGAAATAGTCAACAAGAAAGAATAAAATAGTGTCTTCATGGTTTCGAGATTTTTGGTAAAGATATAAAAACTATCAATCTCAAAAATCTAATTTCACTGGCACTTATTAACAATGAATATCTAAAATATTTATAAATCAACCATTTATATATAAAAAATTCGTTATCATAAGCATAAGTCAATACGAACTAACACTTTGGTTACCAATACGCTTCACAAAGTTTTTTGCGTTTCTTTCGCGACTTTTTACTGTTGAAACTCTTGTCTTTACATTTTGGATTTTTATAAAGTGGCACCTTTATTTGCGCATAAATATCAGCTCCATATAAATCGGAAGGAACAAAAATACTCAGTAATTTATCGGTTCCTATGGTCAGGAAATACAATCTCGTGCTTAAGCCCAACTGTGCTTGCCTATACTCGTAGATTGAGAATGGCATAGCAATATCAAACCATTTTGTTTCAAAACGTGGCGTAATAGATAAACTATTTGCTCTTCTAGGACCAAATGACCCAGAAAACGGAGGTATTCCTTGAATTAAAGTTCCGTTAATATAGAACATATTATTCCATACATTAAAGTCTAATTGTAGACTCAATACAGTTGGCAGGCTCATTTTATTTGTTTTATTTATTCCGCTAGCCTCCTGTCCAGTGGTCACTGAACTGAGAATGCTCTCAATATTTGAACTTGGATTAACAGTTATGGAGTCAACTTGAACAGCATAAGATTGCGTTGTTGCTTCCTTAAATTTTACTGAGCCTAAATCAAGAACAGAAATGCCTATTTTATAGATATAATGATTTCTTTTACATCCACTCTTCTGAGAATTTGGAAAATAAATGCTAGATCTTTCTTGCATTTTTTGAAATGTAAAACCCAAATCTATGCCCATACCTCCCAACAGTATAAACTCGGGTGATTGGTTAAACATAACATCTCCTTGGAATCTTCCTACAGCCAGTAGGTCATTTGGCAAGATACTATAATTGGCTTCCGAAACTTTTGCAGCTCCCCCAGCCACTGGAAATATTTTTTTGAATGATCCCCCAAACATCCATAATTCTCTAAATACTTTCTTGAAAGTGTAGGCGTATGATAGCTTAACCTCACCATAACTCAAAGCATTTAAGCGCAAATTATTCACATCTAAATTGCTTAAATCATCCACATTTTGTCCATTTAAATACTGTGCTAGAGGTTGAGCAATTGCGTTGTTAATATTTCTGGCATCTGCATATGTATACCCATTAAAACTAAGTCCAAAAGCATGATCACCTTGACTTAAAACAGCAGACAAAGCGCTAACATTATTCCTATTATAAAAATGATACCGATTTCGATTGGTATTATATAATAATTGATTTTCATCTACCTGTCTCTGCTGCGCAACATTTAACCAAGAATTGTCTTCGATCGCTAGAAAGTTATTATTGACATATGAGCCTGCACCCACAATATGAATATCCAGCCAGGTTTTAGCATCCAGCATTGAAGACGGATTCAAATGCACTGAATTTGTTGGGGAATAATTAGAATGAGTTGCACCAAATTTATCTTGCGCATTACCTGAAAAACCTGCAATTACAAGCACAACAAGAAACAGCCCTTTAACAAAATTATCCGTCATCATATACTAGCTTAACGGATAATAAGCAGAAATGGTACCTTTTTTAGGCTATTTTTTACATATTTCGTCTATACTGCCCGCCTACTTCAAACAATGCATTGGTAATTTGCCCCAAAGAACACACCTTTGTCGCTTCCATTAATTCCTCAAAAATGTTTTCGTTTTGAATGGCTTTCATCTGGATAGTTTTAAGTATTTCTGGAATTCTTGCACTGTTTGTTTGATGAAGATTTGCCAACATATTTAATTGATATTGTTTCTCTTCTTCAGTTGCTCTAATTACCTCAGCAGGCACAATTGTAGGTGATCCGTTTTTACTTAAAAATGTATTTACACCAATTATCGGAAAGTCTCCATTATGCTTTAATGTTTCATAGTACAAACTTTCTTCTTGAATCTTTGAACGCTGATACATGGTTTCCATAGCTCCTAATACACCTCCCCTTTCAGTAATTCTGTCAAATTCCATTAATACGGCTTCTTCCACTAAATCAGTTAATTCCTCAATAATAAAAGAGCCTTGAATAGGGTTTTCGTTTTTGGTTAACCCTAACTCTTTATTAATAATTAACTGAATAGCCATGGCACGTCTCACCGATTCTTCAGTAGGGGTAGTAATGGCTTCGTCATAAGCATTTGTGTGCAATGAATTACAGTTGTCATAAATGGCGTACAGTGCTTGCAAAGATGTCCGGATATCGTTAAAATCGATTTCCTGAGCATGAAGTGATCGGCCTGATGTTTGAATGTGATACTTTAACATCTGAGCTCTAGAATTGGCCTTGTATTTCAGCTTCAATGCCTTTGCCCACAATTTTCTAGCCACTCTACCAATTACGGCATATTCCGGATCGATTCCGTTTGAAAAGAAGAATGATAAATTTGGACCGAAGGCATTAATATCCATACCTCGACTCAAATAATATTCAACATAAGTGAAGCCATTTGCTAATGTTAATGCTAACTGCGTTATTGGATTGGCACCTGCCTCAGCAATATGATATCCCGAAATGGATACTGAGTAAAAATTTCGAACTCCGTTATCAATAAAATATTCTTGTACATCACCCATTAATCGCAATGCGAATTCGGTTGAAAAAATACAAGTATTCTGCGCCTGATCTTCTTTTAAAATATCAGCTTGAACTGTACCTCTTACTTGTCTTAATGTTTCTATTTTGATTTTTGCATAAACGTCTGCTGGTAATACTTCATCACCAGTTACACCTAGCAGCATTAATCCTAATCCGTCATTTCCTTGCGGAAGTTCACCTTGATATTTTGGACGTTCAGTTCCTGCCTTTTGGTACTTAGCAGCTATTTTTGCTTCAATTTCCGTTTCTAGGCCATTTTCTTTAATGTATTTCTCACAATTCTGATCAATGGCAGCATTCATGAAAAATCCTAACAACATTGGCGCTGGCCCATTAATAGTCATGGACACTGACGTTAAGGCGTGCGACAAGTCAAAACCTGAATACAGTTTTTTGGCATCATCTAAACAACAAATTGACACGCCTGAATTTCCAACTTTCCCATAAATATCTGGTCGCGAATCGGGGTCGTTTCCATATAAAGTTACAGAATCGAACGCAGTAGATAAACGCTTTGCTGGCATTCCTTCACTGACATAGTGAAACCGTTTATTAGTTCTTTCAGGCCCACCCTCACCAGCGAACATTCTTGACGGATCTTCGCCTTGACGTTTGAAAGGATAAAGACCTGAAGCAAATGGAAATTCACCAGGCACATTCTCTTGTAAAATCCACTTTAATAAATCACCCCATGCCGTGTATTTTGGCAGTGCAACTTTAGGTATTTGTAAATGAGACAAAGATTCAGAATGTGTTTCAATTTTAATTTCTTTATCTCTTACTTTAAACACATACAAAGGATCAGCATATTTCTTCACCTTGTCTGACCAATTCACAATATGTTCCCAATTATAAGGATCCAAATCCATTTTAATTTTTGCAAACTCTTTTAGTAATAGATTCAAAAACTCTTTTCTATCACCTTCAACATTAATATTCTCATCAATTCCAATTGTATTAATCGTAATTGGGGAATTCGATATTGTTTCGATAGTTTGATAAATACCAAATAGCTGTTGAGCAATTTGATGCTGATTGGTCACCCATTCGTCATATCCTCTGTTATTTTCTGATATTTCAGATAAATAACGCGTTCTTGAAGGAGGAATCACAAATATTTTTTCAGACATTTCTGATGTAATTTCAAAACTTGTTTTTAAATCTTGGGCAGAAGTTTTCTCTACCAATTTATCCATAATGGCCTTGTACAAAGTATTCATGCCCGGATCATTAAATTGCGAAGCAATGGTTCCAAACACTGGTAAGTCGTCTTGATGCACTTCCCAAAGGTTGTTGTTTCGCATATATTGCTTTTTTACATCCCTTAACGCATCTAAACTTCCTCTTTTGTCAAATTTATTGATGGCCACTAAATCGGCAAAATCAAGCATGTCAATTTTTTCCAATTGTGTTGCTGCACCAAATTCTGGTGTCATCACGTATAATGAGACATCTGAATGATCCATTATTTCAGTGTCCGACTGTCCAATTCCGGAGGTCTCTAATATAATTAAATCGTAATCTGCTGCTTTTAAAATTAGCAAAGCTTCTGATACATGCTTACTTAAAGCTAAATTAGATTGACGAGTTGCCAAAGACCGCATATAAACTCGGTCATTTTTAATGGCATTCATCCTAATTCTATCTCCTAACAAGGCACCTCCTGTTTTTCTTTTAGAGGGGTCAACTGAGACAATAGCAATGTTTTTATCTTTAAAATCTATTAAAAACCGTCTTACTAATTCATCTACCAAGGACGACTTTCCTGCTCCTCCTGTTCCGGTAATACCCAGAACTGGAGTATCCACCTTCTCGGCCATTTTATGCACTTCTTCTAGAGCATTTGCCGATACTTCAGGAAAGTTTTCGGCAGCTGAAATCAACCTTGCGATTGCGGTTACTTTTTGATCTTTTAAATGCTTTAGTTCTTCACCTAACTGGTCGCCTACAGCAAAGTCTGCTTGTTTAACCAAGTCGTTTATCATACCCTGCAGACCCATTGCCCTGCCATCATCTGGATGATAAATTCTTGTGATACCATAGCTGTGTAATTCTTCAATTTCTGATGGTAAAATAGTTCCGCCTCCGCCAGCAAATATTTTAATATGACCAGCTCCTTTTTCATGCAGCAAGTCGTACATATATTTCAGGTACTCCGTGTGACCACCTTGGTAACTTGTCATGGCAATGGCTTGCACATCCTCTTGAATGGCGCAGTTCACTACTTCCTCAACACTTCTATCATGCCCTAAGTGAATCACTTCGCATCCGGTAGACTGAATGATTCTTCGCATGATATTGATAGCCGCATCATGTCCGTCGAATAACGAAGCTGCGGTTACAATTCTAACTTTATATTTTGGCTTATATGGTGCTTCTTGCTGCATGGATTCTATAAATTATGAAGAATCACAAATATAATAGAATGCTTAGAATATTGGAATGAAATTTGGTACTTAAGTTCCCAAAACTCCGATTATGAAAAAGCTAATAGCCATTGCAATTGTGGCGCTGAATGTAATGAGTTGCGCAAAAACAACAGACGGTGAATGGATGATTTACGAAGAGACAGTTTGCTATCCGTTTTGGACAGACGAAGATAGCGATAACCGATCGAGACAAAACTTAGAGAAATTCTTAAAAGCTGAAGGTATTATTCCACTTAAAATTAGAGTTGATGGTGAACGAAATCCTTCATGTGACTTTTGTGATTGCGAAACAGGTGTTACCTATGAAGTGAAAATTGATGAAAGTCAGGCTGGATTGATGATTTATTATGGATTTAAAACAAGGTAAATTCCCATCTGTCCTGCGAATCTATTTTCTTCGAAAGGCTCAAAACTGAGGCTTAAGAAAATAGTTTTTATGTTGCTTTGTTTTACAGACCAATGGCTAGCACTTGGAGTCTAACTAAACAATAAAAAACTAATGAACTAAATAACTTAAATCCGTCCGCTTTGCTGTGATTTTGATTCTTCAATATTACTTGCTTGTTTTAATCGTCCAAATTTGGCGAAAAAACCTATTTGTATTGTCGTAAACTGATTCTGATAAGAAGTGTCGTAAATATAGTTTCCTGATATTTTTTGACGTTTATTTTTTGGTGGAATAATATTGCCCAAATCTGCAAATAACTGATATTTATTACCACCAAACTTTTTAGTTGCCCGCACCCCCCAATTAACAACTGCATTGTTTGTATTGGACGAATTCCCCCACTTATTAATGTGCAAGCGATTTGTTATTTCGAGCGATTTTGGTAGTAGAAAAGTTAAATATGAATATAATCCAAAAGTCAAGTTATCGAAAGTCTCTCTTTCAAAAATGGGAGTAAAGCTATAGCGTGTATAGTCAATCCAAATTGAATTCCAACCTCTTAACCACGGCGTGTTTAGTGGAATACTAAAAGAAGCACTTAATCCTTGCTCCGAACCTGCATTCCAAGGCGTTGTTTCAGTAACAAATGAGTTATTTGCAATGAATGAAATTGAACTCAATGGATCTATAACATGATTGTAACTTATGGAAATATTGTATTTATAATTGATATCAAAATCGATTCCGATTGTATTTTCTATTCCGGGTCGAAGGAATGGATTCCCGTAATTAATATTGAAGCTGTCAGTCTGCACAATAAAAGGATCATAATTGTCAAATTGAGGACGATCAATTCCTGAGTCATAGAATAATGTCATTGCCAATTTATTCGAAGCTTGCCACATTACACTGCCGCTAGGAAAAGGAATAAGGTAAACTGAATCAATAAATTCTTGCTCGAGTGAATTACTATATCCGTATAGGTTAGTGTATTCCGCCCTCATGCCTAGCCTCACACTCCATTTGTCCCAGTTTTTTGTTAATTCAGCAAACGTGGCCCCTATATTTTCAGAGTAATCGTAAGAATTAGATTGAGAATCATCAATAATCCAATTTCCAGATTGCCCAGAAAAACGATCTAATTTTTTACCATTTACCAACATACTATATGAAAGTCCAACTCCAAATTTCCAACCAGTAGTATCAAAAACATGTTCATAATTAATCCGTAATTCACCAATATTTGGAATGTCTCGGGAATCATTTCTAACACCAAAAACTGAGTTTGTTGTAGTTTGCATATTTTTCAAATCACTCAGCGCAAAATTATCTGAGTTGCTTACTTTGTTGGTGTAGTTTAAATTGACTTCAAAATTACTTTTGTTTGTATCGGTTTCAATTGTATAGTTAATAAACGCAGAATTATTAAGCCATGTCCACGCATTAGTTGAAGTAGAACTACTTTGAATAATCGGTACGTCATTTTGAGTAAAAATAGTACGACTTATACTTGAATTACTGCCATTACTGCCATACCCGTTTACCCCCATAGTAATTCTTTTACGGTCATTAATATTGTACGCCCCCTTTATATTATAATACTGCCAAGTGTTCCTATTCTCGAAGTCACTATCTGTGTTCAAACCTCTATTGCTGTCATCTGTGGATTCGCCTACTGTACTGCCAAAACCAATTGTTGAATTAAAGTTACCGCCAAAATAGCCATTCAATGAAATTTTTTTCTTCTTTAAACTAAATCCTAAATTTAGATTTGCTGATGGCTTTAACTTGGTATTCAAACCTCCTCCGCCTCTAACAGTTACATTGTAGCCTTCCAAATGAAAATTTTTGGTGTACACTTCGATTACCCCATTTCCACTTCCCTGCGCCTTATATTTTGCTGATGGATTGGTAATGATTTCAATTTTCTCTATTTGATTTGCAGGAATGGCTTTTAATTCATCATTTGAAATAATGGCTTGTCTATCCACTAAAATCAATGGCCTACCCCTTCCAATAATTTCAATCGCTTCCTCATCTGGCGAAGTGATTTTAGGAGACGCTTTGAGTACTTCAAATAAATTAGTTAACGTTTGCAATGAAGTTCCTTCAACATTGACAGTCAATCCGTCTAAGGTTCTGACATACATTTCTTTTACATATAAGACGTCAACAGTTTCTAATTCTTTATTCTTTATTAGTGTAATTAAACCAAGGTTTAAAATAGAATCTATTGCAGAAAAGGCAATAGAAGTGTCGGAATATCCAGGAATAGTTAGTCTTAAAAAATATTTAGCAGCAGGAATACTTTTAAAAGATATGTTGATCCTATTAGAATCTAAAAAAGTACCTTTTATTAAAGTAGAATCGGATGATTGAAAAACTGCAGCTGTTCCCATAGAGAGCGTTTCTTGATCTACAGCAATGGTTCCCAGCAATTGAGTAGACTGCGAAAAACAAATCTGATTCAGCGATAGGAGAAAGAATAGAACTACAAAATGAAATGGTCTGCCTGAGTACAAATTCATAAATATTTTTTCAAATTCTAATTTAGAGAATCTTATTCGATATAACTTGATTTTTAAGTAAATATGTGAAAATTTAACTTTACTTACATTAGTTTACAATCTACTTCATGATTGTAGGGCCGTTCAATTTTTTGTTTTTTTTGTAATTTAGAGAAACCATAAATTCGAAGTTATGCCTAAAACCTATGTTAACAGATCAATTTATATTGACGCACCTGTATCGCAGGTATTCCCTTTACTAAACAATTTTAATCAATGGACTGAATGGTCGCCATGGGCAATTTTAGAAAAAGAAGCTTCTGTTTCCGTAGCACCAGATGGAAAATATTTTGACTGGAAAGGCACGAGAATAGGCGCTGGAGAAATGAAAATTACTTCAGAAAAAGCCAACCAGTGGATACATGCAGATTTAACTTTTTTAAAACCTTGGAAGTCGCAGGCAAAAATTGCGTATTCGCTTGAAGAAAAAAACAATGGCACAGCAGTGACTTGGGAAATGAAAAGCAGTTTGCCTTTTTTTATGTTTTGGATGAAAAATATGATGCAAAATATGATAGGTATGGACTTCGACCGTGGCTTAAATATGCTCAAGGATTTAGTTGAAAAAGGGACAGTTCCGTGCAAGTTAGACCTTGAAAAAAGAGCAATTTTTGACAGCAAGCATTTTATTGGCTATAGGTCTACTAGCCCAATGGGTAAAATGAGTAATGTAATGAGTGAGAAGATTCCATTGATAAAAACTTTTATTGCAAAAAATAACCTAAAAGCCAGCGGCGAAATGGTTTCTATTTATCACAAATGGGACTTAAAAAACATGACAACTAATTTTACAACTGGTGCTTTTGTTGACGCTGTACCACAAAATTTAGCAACTGGTATGACGGCCGGAAAAATTGAAAGCACTCCGGTTAATTTGGTCCGTTTAACAGGCAACTATAATCATTTGGCTAATGCATGGAGTATGCAAATGATGATGCAAAGAAATAAAGAATTTAAGCATAACACAAAACAGGACCCTTTTGAAGTTTATAAAAACTCACCGTTTAATACAGCCCAAGAGGATTTAATAACTGAGGTGATGTTTCCAGTAAAATAGTTTGCCGTAACTACAATGCTCTTTTTAAAGCCATGATATAACCAATGTGTAATCCTTCATGAATACCATTGAATGCTATGGAATCTTCAATGGTATTTAAAGTAACTCCAAAACTTGTTGGATATTCTTTAAAATTTTTAAACAGTCCACTTTCGTAATCCGACTTTAATTTACGGGGCATTTCTAAAAATAGAAGTAAAATATCTTGCCAAGATTCGACGGAATAATCGTTTCTGGCTGCACTTCCCTTTCCAAAATCTGACACTAATTTATCAGATATGTGTAGTGGTAAGCCCGATAGTTTGTAATTCAACAATTGTTGCGTCACCAATAAATGAGCAACATTCCACATAATTGAATTATTAAACCCTTGTGGGATTTTTACAAGTTGTTCATGCGGGACATTAGCAATTAATTTTAAACAAGTTTTTCTGCCAATTTCTAAATGGGAAATAGCTCTTTCTACATCCTTATTTTTCATCTATTTTCGGAAATAAATTATTAGATCTATCCACATCTGCTAACCGGCCTGAAGCATCAATTTCAACCGTTTTCACATCTCCCATTTTAACATCTAAACAAACTGTAAATGTTGGATTTGTCCAAGGCCAGTCTTCACTTACGGTCAATATTTCACCAAATTTAGAATCTGTTTTTTCACCTCGCATAATGGTTAGTGGAACATAATAATGTTTTTCAGTCCCGTCATTCAGTTTAACAGTAATATCGAGCGGCATAGGCATGTCTCCTTTTCTTGCTAATACGACTTCAATTGAAGTTTTATTTTTCTTTTTAACAGATTCAATTCCGTAATCAACCGTATTAATTGTTCCAATAAATTGTTCGAAATACCAATCCAATTCAATTCCAGATTCTTTTTCCATTATTCTTTTAAAATCTTCAGGTGTTGGGTGTTTTAGCTTCCATTCATTATAATACCTCATCATGCCTCGCATAAATGCTTCGTTACCGATAACATAATCTAATTGATCTAAAAATATAGCTCCTTTCCCATACACTGAGGCAGAATACACCTTATTTAATTTATAGTGGTCGGCATGAGTAGTTAAAGGTTCAGCAAATCCAGAAGTAGCCATTTGCATATAATAACCTTGTATCCCTGCTAAAGGATGCTTTTGGTTTAAGTTTAAAACATGATCAAGAGCTAAATACTCCACATATGATGTAAAGCCTTCATCCATCCAAGGATATTTTGACTCATTTGTGGCCAGCATTCCCTGGTACCAGCTATGAATACTTTCGTGCGTGATGACTCCAAACAAACCTTTTAAATCCCTTCTTCCTGTCACCAATGTTGCCATAGGATACTCCATACCTCCATCTCCACCTTCAATTATGGAATAATCTGAATACACATATTCACCAAAATTCTTATTGACGTACTCAAAGGTTTTCACCGTTAAAGACTGAACTTTTTGCCATTTATCATCTTCCTCTTTAGGCTGATAAAAAAAGTGAATTTTTGTACCATTGCTCAGTGTTTGAATATCATGTTTATAATCAGGATCGGCAGCCCAAGCAAAATCATGAACATTTTTGGCTTTAAAATGCCAATGTAATTTCCCATCTTCTGTAGGCTCAGGTGTTACATCAGAAGAAGCATAACCTTTTCCAATGTTTCCTGGATTTTGTAATGTACCCGTTCCACCAATAGTATAGTTGTCATTCATGTGAATAGTCACATCAAAATCTCCCCAAACACCATGAAACTCTCTGCCTACATATGGGTTAGCATGCCATCCTTCTTTGTCGTATTCACTCATTTTTGGATACCACTGAGTCATTGAATAATCAATACCATCTTTGCTATTTCTCCCACTTCGTCTAATCTGAATTGGCACTTGAGCTCTAAATTCCATTTTAAATTCTGCTGTTTCTCCAGATTTAATAGCTGAGGGCAATTTCACTTCTAAAATGGTACCGACAATTTTATACTCTGTTGGTTGACCATTCATAGTTAAAGAAATAATATTCTGAAAACCTATTTCATTTTCTTTCAATGCTTGAATTCTAGAACCAACTCTGGCATCAGGATCTTTAATGGTACGCGACCGAACATCCATCATACTGCCTGGTTGAAAAGCATTAAAATAGAGATGATAATAAACATGATTTAAGTCGTCAGGAGAATTATTAGTGTACTTAAGCGTTTGTCTACCCTCATATTGATGATTTTTCGTATCAAAATTAATATCCATTTTATAGTCAACATGCTGCTGCCAGTATGCTTGTGAAAAAGCTGACAGTGAACTTAAAGCTACTACTAGTATTAAAACTATTTTTCTCATAATATTACACTTATAACCTAAAGATAGGTATTAATTAAAATTGCCCTAAAATAAATACACAAGGGGCTTTATCAAATGATAAGTTGGTCTTTTTCCAGTCTCTAATTGTTTTTGTTTTAATAAATTCTTTGTCTCCAGTTATATCCATAGCAATATTTAATTTTAATTCAGACGAAGTATGCTTTAACAATGATTCATAAATGGCTTGATTTCGATATGGAGTTTCAATAAATATTTGAGCAAAACCGGTTTGAGCAACTTGTTGAGATAGTTGTTTGATTGCACTAATTCTCTCAGACTCACTTTTTGGTAGATATCCATGAAACGTAAAACCCTGACCATTTAAACCACTACTTGCCATAGCTAAAAATAAAGAACTTGGTCCATACAGTGGAATAACCTTAATTCCTTTGCTATGTGCAAGTTGAACTACTGTATTGCCTGGATCGGCGATACCTGGATAACCTGCTTCAGACATCACCCCTACATCTTCACCACTTTCTAAGTACCGTATTACGTCTTGATTGAATTCATAACTATGATGTTTATTCAATTCGTAAAAAACAGAATCGTCAATCGGAAAAGTTCTATCTACTTTTCGTAAAAACTGTCTTGCTGTTTTGGTTTTCTCAACAACAAAATACCGTAACTTTTTTGCTATATCTATGGTGTGCTCTCCTAAAACAGACTCAGCATTCCGATTGCTAATAGGGATAGGAATAATGAACAGATTACCCTTCATTTACCTCAATTTTTCTATAATTTTATCTGTTGCTTGATCTAGTAAATCAAATACTATTTCAAAGCCATCTTGCCCTCCATAATAAGGGTCAGGAACAGGTGTGTTTGATTCTGGATTCAATTCATTTAAAATCATCTTCACCTTAGACTTATCCACTTCTGTTGTAGCTATATCAATTACATTATTGTAATTGTCCTCATCCATCACATAAATATGATCGAATTTCTTAAAATCTTTTCTTTTGAATTTTTTTGCTCTCAAATCCCCAATATCAACACCTCGCATGGTAGCTGTTTTTTGCATTCGTCTATCTGGCGCATCTCCAGCATGAGTACCTGAGGTACCTGCTGACTCAACCCACATCTTTAGGTTTAGGTCCTTTATTTTTTTCAGCATGATCCCTTCCGCCAATGGCGAACGGCAGATATTACCTAAACAAACCATTAATATTTTCATTGCTCTTAAATATATTTCACATAAAAAATCCCCGCTGTTTCTGCGAGGATTTTTCATCAGTTAATTAACTGCTAATTTTTTTTCTAAATCTTCGAGGTAACCTCTAAACTGCTTATCCGTTTCGGCTAAATTGTTTACCGTTCGGCAGGCATGTAAAACAGTGGCATGGTCTTTACCTCCACATTGCGCACCAATACTTGCCAACGACCATTTGGTCATCTTTTTAGCAAAGAACATGGCAATCTGTCGGGCTTGAACAACCTCTCTTTTTCTTGTTTTTGATTTTAATAATTCAATTGGTAAATTAAAGTAATCACATACAATTTTATGGATATAATCCATTGATATTTCGCGAGCGGTATTCTTCACGAATTTATCAATCATTTTTTTAGCCAATTCAATTGTAATGGCTTTTTTATTTAAAGTAGCCTGTGCAATTAGAGACGTTAGAGCGCCTTCCATCTCACGTATGTTAGTATTGATACTGTAGGCTAAATATTCCAACACATCTTCCGGCAGGTCTAAACCATTACCGTATATTTTCTTTTGAAGAATGGCAATTCTTGTTTCCAAGCCAGGCGCTTGTACATCTGCCGAAAGTCCCCATTTAAATCTTGATAATAAACGTTGTTCTACACCTTTCATTTCTACTGGTGGCTTGTCAGATGTTAAAACAATTTGTTTTCCTGTTTGGTGCAGGTGATTGAAGATATAAAAGAAAGCGTCCTGTGTCTTCTCCTTTCCAGCAAAAAACTGAACATCATCCACTATCAATACATCCATTAATTTGTAAAAGTTTACAAAATCGTTAGTTGTATTATTTTTGATTGAATCAACGAATTGTCGCGTAAACATTTCTGCACTAACGTACAAAACTGTTTTATTTGGAAACTGGTTTTTAATACCAATCCCTATAGCATGTGCTAAATGTGTTTTACCTAATCCTACTCCACCATAAATTAATAGTGGATTAAAAGCAGTCCCACCTGGCTTGTTTGCCACAGCAAAACCTGCGCTTCTCGCCAGACGGTTACAATCTCCTTCAACAAAATTATCGAACGAATAGGTAGGATTGAGATTAGAATCAACACTTACTTTCTTCAATCCAGGGATAATAAATGGATTTTTAATTGGGTTATCTTCCTGATTAACTGGCATTGAAACCGGAGAATTTGAAAGACTTTTCTTGTCGCTTGTTGGAAGATTAACAGTATAAGGGGTCTTCTTTGTATTGGCATTCCTATCCATTACAATCGAATACTCTAGCTTGGCATCTACTCCAATTTCTTTCTTGATTACTTTTTTTAGTAAATCAATATAGTGCTCTTCTAACCATTCATAAAAAAAGTGTGAAGGAACTTGAATTGTTAATACCTTATCTTTTAATTTTATTGGATTAATTGGTTCAAACCACGTTTTAAAACTTTGTAATGATACATTGTCTTTAATCACATTGAGACAGTCTCTCCAAACTGTTTCGTGGTTTTTTTTGTTACTCATTTTATATAAAGGGTTTTTGGTAAAAAAATCTGTTTCAGGATGGTGGTTATCCCGTCGCTTTCAACATGACAAATATTCAAATAAAAAAGTTAATAAAAAAATGATTTCCATCTTGTTTTTCTGTTTTTTTTTACAGCTTAAAATAAAATTAAAAATTGTCCGTTTTTTTTCAGTCAAATAAAAAAAATACTTACTTTAAGAGGCATTTTTAAACGTTTATAATGTTCACTTTTTCTACACAAACTCGCATTAGATATGGAGAAACAGACCAAATGGGCTATTCGTACTACGGTAACTACGCCCTATATTTTGAAATAGGCAGAGTTGAAACTTTGCGGGCACTTGGCATGACCTATAAGGCATTAGAAGACATGGAAATTTTGCTTCCGGTTTTAGAGCTGAACATTAAGTATTTCAAGCCAAGTTTTTATGACGATTTAATTACAATAAAAACAACTATTTTTGAAAAGCCCGGTGTACGAATTAAATTCGACTATGAAATTTTTAATGAAGAAAAAGAACTTTTAACCGCTGGCAAAACAACACTTGTTTTTGTTTCAAAAAAAAATATGAAACCAATTCCATGTCCAAAAGTATTGACTCAGATATTAGATCCGCATTTCTAACTATGTTTCGGTACATGTGTAAGTAAAATCCATTTTATCGGTTGTGCTTTCTTCAATCTCGTATTTTCCTTCAATAGTATATTCTTCCGAGCCTTTTACGCACTCTTGTTCTGTCGCAGTTGTAAAATCACCATCTTCCAAATTGCCTGAGACAGTTGACTCCACTTCTACCTCACCGTTAGGTGTTGACTGGATTTCGATTCTTGTGTAGGTATACGAGCACTGTTGACATTTTTGGCAACTTGTTGTTGATAAGATAACGAATAAAACCGTAGAAAAAAGAATTCTTGTCATAACTTTGAATCGTGTTGAGCAAAGATAAAAATCAAATGAAAAGAATAGTTGTTGACACTGAAGATAATTCAAAAACTTTGTTAATTGACAATACTGAGGTTACTTACCACTCGCGCCACGGAGCCTTTACTGAATCCACTCATATTTTTTTAGAAAATGGATTGAAATATTTTGCTGGTGAAGACAAAATTACAGTATTTGAAATGGGTTTTGGGACGGGTTTAAACGCAATCCTTTCGGCAGTTTATGCCCAGAAACATAATTTAATAGTCACTTATCATTCAATTGAAAAATACCCTTTGAGCATTCAAGAAATTACTGCAGTCAAACCGTCACATGCATTTGCAAATGATGAAATCATAAAGTATTTTGACATGGCTCATGACTGCGAATGGGAATCGACCACCAAAATGAATTCTTTTTTTGAGCTATTTAAAACTCAGAATGATATACACCATTACAAGTTACAACCATTATCATATCACATTATTTTTTTTGACGCATTTGGACCTAAATTTCAGCCAGATTTATGGTATCCAAATATTTTAGAAAAAATGTATAACTCACTAAAAAGCGGTGGTATTTTGATAACCTACTGTGCACAAGGACAATTTAAAAGAGATCTAAAATCTGTAGGATTTGAAGTAGAAAACTTACCTGGTCCACCAGGAAAACGAGAAATCACCCGTGCTATTAAGCCTTAAATAAAAACGAATAACTATTTTTAACGCCAAATTAAAACCTAAAAAAATGTCAGAACTTTTTACAATTGAAAATATTTTTACCTTGCTTATGCTAATTATGCTGCAAGCAGTATTGGGATTCGATAATCTACTCTACATTTCACTTGAATCGAAAAAAGCACCTCTTGAATCACAAAAAAAAGTGAGACAGCAAGGAATAGGAATAGCAATTATTCTTCGAATTGCTTTGCTATTTATTTTGGTTTCAATTATTCAAAGCTTGCAAACTCCTTTTGTCGCGGCTCATACAAATGCCGTTGAATTTGATATTAATTTTCATAGTTTAATCGTACTATTTGGTGGAGGTTTCATAATGTACACTGCCATAAAAGAAATCTGGCACATGATCTCAAATCACAGTTTCGACGTAAAACAAGAGGCTAGTAAAAAAACAGCAAAATCTGTTGTTATTTCAATAGTCATCATGAACCTTGTCTTTTCCTTCGATTCCATATTAAGTGCTATTGCCTTAACAAACCACATTGGTAATTCTACTGTTGAATTTATATTAATGGCTATAGCTATAGTGGTCAGTGGAATTATTATGATTTTTATGGCAGATCAGGTTTCAAACTTTTTACAAAAGAACAGAATGTATGAAGTACTGGGCCTTTTTGTTCTCTTTATAGTAGGTATTATGCTTTTGACTGAAGGTGGGCACTTAGCACACGTTAAATTGTTTGGCAATCCAATTGAACCTATGAGTAAAACTACTTTCTATTTTATAATTATTACACTAGTGATTGTCGACCTTGTTCAATCACGTTATCAGAAAAAAATTATTAAAATTGAACAAGCGGAATCTTTGCGAAAAACAACTGAATAAATTGTGGATACTGAAAAAGAAATAGAAAGGTTATCAAAAGAAATAGAATTGCACAATCATGCTTATTATGTGTTAAACGCGCCTTCTATTTCGGATTTTGAGTTTGACAAATTGCTAAAAAAGCTTGAAACGCTTGAAAAAGAAAATCCAGAATTAGCATCAGAAAACAGTCCTACAAAAAGAGTAGGTGGTGATATCACCAAAAATTTTGAAACAGTGGCACACAAGTATCCTATGTTGTCACTAGCCAACACTTACTCAAAAGAAGAATTAATTGATTGGGTTAATCGAATTAAAAAAACGATTGAGCACGATTTTAGTTTTGTATGTGAATTAAAGTATGATGGCGTAGCTATAGGCATTCAATACAAAGATGGACACTTGTTTAGAGCTATTACAAGAGGAGATGGATCAAAAGGAGAAGACGTTACGAAAAATGTAAGGACCATTCGTACAATACCCCTTCAACTAACTGGAGATTATCCTAATGACCTTGAAATAAGAGGGGAAATATTTCTGCCATTAAAACGATTTGAAGCTTTAAATATCCAAAGAGCTAAAGATGGAGAAGAAATGTACGCTAACCCAAGAAATACTGCCGCAGGAACTCTAAAGCTACAAAACTCAAGTATAGTAGCTGACAGAGGTTTAGATTGCTTTCTATATGGAATATTCGGAACTGACGCCAAAGACAATCATTTTGATGAAGTGCAAAAAGCTGCGGAATGGGGCTTTAAGACTCCTTTAGCTCAAAAAAACTACATCAAAAAAGTGAAAACCATTGATCAAATGATGGAATACATTAATCACTGGGATAAAAACAGGCATAACCTACCTTTTGAAATAGATGGAATAGTTTTTAAAATAAACGACTACGATACTCAAAAAATAATGGGCTTCACATCCAAGAACCCACGGTGGGCCATAAGCTATAAATTTAAAGCGGAACAAGCAGAAACGAGACTAGAAGCGGTTACATATCAGATTGGCAGAACAGGAGCTATTACTCCGGTTGCCAATCTAACTCCAGTTTTGTTGGCTGGAACTACAGTAAAGCGTGCGTCGCTTCATAATGCTGATCAATTAGAAAAATTAAACCTACATTATCACGACTCAGTTTACCTTGAAAAAGGAGGAGAAATAATTCCTAAGATCGTGGGTGTAAATTTAAACTTAAGAGATCAGAATAGTGAAGCAGTAGAATTTATAAGTCACTGTCCAGATTGCCAAACTGCACTAGAACGGAAAGAAGAAGAAGCGCAACACTATTGTCCAAATGAAAATGGATGTCCGACTCAAATACAAAGCAAAATTGAGCATTTCATCTCAAGAAAAGCTATGAATATAGATGGCATTGGACCTGAAACAATTGCATTATTTTACCAACAGGGTCTGATAAAAGACCCTACCGACCTATATGATTTAACTTTTGATAACATAGTAAAGCTAGAGAGAATTGCAGACAAGTCGGCAAATAATATCTTAAAGAGTATAGATGCGTCAAAAACAATTCCATTCGAGAAAGTTCTATTTGCACTAGGAATAAGATATGTTGGAGAAACTGTTTCTAAAAAATTAGCAAAGTACTTCAAAAACATCAATCAATTAATGGCTGCCGATTTCGACACACTCACCTCAGTTGACGAAATTGGTGATAGAATTGCAGAAAGCATCATCAGTTATTTTGGTACAGAATTGAATAGAAGTAAAATAGAAAAATTGAGATTGCAAGGGTTACAACTAGAAATAGCGGACGAGGGTGAAACTACCAATGTACTAAATGGCAATACCTTTGTAATATCAGGTGTTTTCAAATTATTTTCAAGGGAAGAATTAAAGTTACTTATTGAATCAAACGGCGGCAAAAACACCAGCTCTATATCTAAAAAAACAGACTTTTTGATTGCAGGTGATAAAATGGGGCCGTCAAAACTTGAAAAAGCAAAAAATCTTGACATTAAAATAATTACAGAGCAGAATTTTGCTGAAATGATTTCGTAGTATGGCTTCCAATAAATCAAAAATATTGAGTTCGGACCAAAACAGAACTATAAAGTTGCTACCGTTATTGTCCTACAAGAGCATTCTAGTAATTATAGATAAAGCTGAACAAATCAGACATAATCAACTTCATCATACATTCCCTTCAGCAGAATTTACTTTTTTAACCATCAGAACAGAAAGACAAGATAAGTCTTCTGGAAAAAACTATACTTTTCACAGTGGAGATAAGCGCTTTGGAAAAGTAAAAAATGACCGTCTTTTAACATTACTTTCCTTGCAGTTTGATTTATTAATGGACCTAAGTCACAATAAAAATTTGAAATACTTTTGTAGAAATGTTCCTGCAAATTTAAAAGCTGGCTGCTTTAATTCGGATTCAAATTACAACCTCGATTTACTTGTCAATAACAGGGGAACCGTAGAAAATTTAATTGATGGAATAGCTGAGCAAATACATAAACTTACTCTAAATAACAAAGAATGAAAAATATAAAAGGCTTAGGCGTGGCCATGGTTACTCCTTTTTTAACAGATCAAACAATTGATTTTGAAGGACTAAAAAAATTAACTCACTTTTTAATAGACAACGGAGTCGATTACTTAGTTGTTCAGGGCACAACTGGAGAGTCTCCAACACTTTCTAAAGAAGAGAAAAAAGCAGTTTTAGAAACTGTGATAGCTGAAAATGCAGGAAAATTACCAATTGTTTATGGTATTGGAGGAAATAATACAGTGGCGGTGGCAAAGACTATTCAAAACTTCGATATCAAAGGTGTGGATGCAATCCTATCGGTTTCGCCATACTACAATAAACCAACTCAAGAAGGCATTTATCAGCACTTTAAAGCCATATCTGAACATTCACCACTCCCGATTATTTTGTATAATGTACCTGGTAGAACAAGTTCAAACATCCATCCTGACACAACTATTCGATTGGCAAAGGGTTGCTCAAATATTGTTGCTATAAAAGAGGCAAGTGGAAACCTTGAACAAGTGATGAGTATTATAAAAAACAAGCCTTCAGATTTTTTAGTCATATCTGGAGATGATGCTTTAACGCAACCTTTTATAGCCATGGGGGGAGACGGTGTAATTTCAGTTATCGGTAATGGTTTGCCCAAATTATTCAGCCAAATGGTGCATGCTGGCCTAAATGAAAATCATGAGCTATCTAGAAATTTACATTACAAATGTTTTGAACTCATCCATCATTTGTTTTCGGAAGGAAACCCTGCTGGCATAAAGGAAGTACTCGCATACTACAAAATCTGCAATACTAACGTTCGTCTACCACTAATCAGCGTTTCTGCAAATACAAAAACTGCAATACATCAAATTCTAGACAAACTTTAGAAAAATGTACCTATTAATTAACAAATTAGTATATATTTGTTTTTAAACCAATTTGAAATTCATGAAAAGACGATTTTTACAAGGATTCACATTCTTTTTAGCTGCAAGTATGAGTCTTGTTAGTTGTGATGATTCAACTGCAGACTTAGATTTGGAAGTTGAGGATTCTATTGACACTACTGTGGTAGCTGAGAATGATGGGCCAACAATCGCATATGCTGTGCCAACACCCAACGACTTGTTTGAAATAATTAAAGCTGTAGGTGGAGAATTAAACATGTCACTTATCAACTCGATTGAAAACAAAGATAAATATGTTGATCTAAAGTCGAAAGCACTGAATTTTGGTGTTTATTCAGCTGACTTAGGCTATATGAGTTGCTTCGATAATGGAATCGAATTTTTAAAGTATACGAAAGCCGTTGAAGACCTAGCGGGAGACCTAGGTATTACAGAGGTATTTGATGCTACTTTACTTGATAGAATTGAGAATAATGAAGAAAATTATGATTCACTTTTCTCTATCTCTAGCCAAACCTACTACAACAGTTACGCTTACCTAGAAGAAAATAAAAAAGGGCAAGAATTGTCGCTGATTATTATTGGTGGATACATAGAAAGCGTATACATTATTACAAACTTAGTAGATGACTTCTCTGAGGGAAGCGAGATAGTAGAAAAAATAGGTGACCAACATTTGGTTTTAGATCAAATTATTGATTTCTGTGCGCAATATGCAGATATTGATGCGGTCTCTGAAGCTCTAAGTGATATCATGCAGTTACGTTCAGTTTTTGAAGAAAACATGGAGTTTGTTCCTGCTGAAGATGGTAAAACTAATAGCTCTGACAGTGAAGGAGTGACAACCATTGGAAGCAAAGGGAGTTACAAAATGAATCAGCAAACATTTGATGCTGTTTTAGAAGAAATTAAAGTATTAAGAAACAAAATAACTCAACAGTAAAAATGAGACATAAAATTATTTTTGGATTAGCGGTAGTCGGATTTATTGTTTTACAATCAATCCAGGCACAACAAAGTTGTAGAAGAGTTCACGAATTCTGTAAAGATGGAATTCCAGAAGAACAACAAACTAAAAACTGGGAAATGGATAACCAGTCTAAGTATGCAACTGTTGAAAAAGGAAAGGTATATGAAATGAGCTTTATTGCATACGGAAATTTTGTTTACAGAATATCAACTTGTACAGATGTAGAAGATGCGGAAAAGATCAATTTTGAAATTTTCCACTCAGAACTAGTGCGTAGGCCAGATAAAAATGGAAACCCGAGAATTTTTAAAGAAAAAGTTTCAATCTATAACAATAAGGCGAATGATATGACTCAATTCTACAAATTTAGAGTTGAAAAGTCTGAAAAGCTTTATTTAAGGGTTAATATTCCTGTTTCAGGAAAAAGTGAAGCCAAAGAATTTAAGGATTCTGACTTTGTATGTGTTGGAGTTCTATTGGAGCATTCAAAAGCAGAAAGATTAGGATTTTAATTAGAAAGAATATAAATTCCGAACCGTCTCTGTTTATACGAGGCGGTTTTTTTATTTAAAAAATGTTTGATTTACAACAATTAGAAGCAGTTAAAAATTTATTGAAAAATAATCCTAGAATTGTAATTACAGCTCATAAATCTGCAGACGGAGATAGTGTTGGAAGCTCTTTAGCTCTAATGCATTTTTTGAATAAAAGTGTAGATAACTGTGCAATCTGCCATCCCGATAAAATGCCTGACTTTTTTAATTGGCTTAGCGGCAGTGATTCAATTTTGACATTTGATAAGGATACAGTGGCAGTTGAGGAAACTCTGGCTCAAGCAGATTTGATTTTTTGCTTGGATTATAACCATCCTTCAAGAGTTGGAAATATGCAAACGGCGCTCGTTAATTCGACAGCTAAAAAAATTATGATAGATCATCATCAAAATCCGTCTGGTTCTGATTTTGATATACTATTTAGTTTTCCGAAAATTAGTTCAACTTGTGAATTGATTTACGAATTTATTACCGCCTTAAACCAGGAGTCATTAATTGATGAATCGATTGGGAATGCCATTTATTGTGGAATAATGACCGACACAGGTTCATTTAGGTTTCCGTCTACCACCGCTCGAACTCATCAAATTATATCAAATTTAATAGACAAAGGAGTTAAAAACCATACCATTCATGAGCAAGTTCATGACGTGAATACAATTTCAAAGATAAAACTCAATGGCTACGCCATGTCAGAAAAATTGACATTAATAGACAACTTACCTGTAGCATATATTTCACTCACCATGTCTGAAATGAAAGAATATAACGCAGCCAAAGGAGACACTGAAGGACTCGTAAATAAAGCACTTTCAATAAAAGGTGTGAAAATGGCCATCTTCTTTAAAGAAGACAGCGAGTATGTTAAGATATCATTCCGTTCGAAAGGTAACACCTTTGTTAATGAGCTCGCAAGAGATTATTTTGAAGGAGGTGGACACATTTATGCAGCAGGGGGCAAATTTACTGGTACTATTTCTGAAGCAATTAAGAAATTAGTAACTTTATTACCAGAATACGTTCACAAATAATATGAACTTTAAAGCAGTATACTTTTTATTTAACTCTCTTATTTTTCTAATAGCTTGTGAGCAAAAAGAGGAAGATGTGCTACCAATCTCCAAATGGTCACAGGAAGAATCTATTCGAATGAACTCAACTTTTGCTGCCGAAGAAATTGAAGCCATTGATAGTTACTTAAAAAGGCGACCAGATTGGAGAATAAAAAAAACGGGCACAGGACTGTACTACTTCATTTACGAAAGCACTGAAAATGAATCCCCTGTGGTCGGAGACGTTGTGTGGGTGAATTTCACAACTTCATTACTTAACAATAATATTTGTTATTCCTCAAAAAGAGGAGAACCAGAATCGTTTATGATTGAAAAATCAGATATTGAAAGTGGAATTCATGAAGGAGTACAACTCATGTCTGTTGGCGAAAAAGCTAAATTTATTTTACCTAGCCATCTTGCTCATGGACTCATAGGGGATTTAGATGAAATCCCCCCAATGGAAACTGTTATTTATGATGTTGAACTTCTTAAAATTGATAGACAAAATGATTAAATTATTTGTGCTGGTATTTGTAACTGTTGTGCTAACTTCTTGTGATGTTTCAGGTGTAAAAAACCCAAAAGATTCAATAATAGATACTGTGGAAACTCTTTCATCCGTCGATTCAGCATTTGTGAATTTGAAAAAAGAATTTGAGCCCGTTAAACCTGATACGGTTAAAGACGATCTTGGACTACCACTAGTATGGAATGGAAAAGATGGATTGCGGATTGAATGGACCATTCGATCACAGGAAAATCAGATTAACAATAACGACTTAGTTCTTGCAAATTATGAAGCCCGTGTAGCAAGAGCCCAGGTATTCGACTCAAATAGAGGAACGGGTGCCCCATTGCCTCTAAAACTAGGCATTGGACAACTCATAAAAGGTTGGGAAAAAGCACTTTTACAAATGAGTGTTGGAGACAAAGGAAGAATAATGATTCCATCTAAACTCGCATATGGAGACTATGGATACCAGGGCAAAGTACCCAGAAATGCAGATATTATTGTAGAAATTGAAATTGTAGGAAAAATAGAACCTGAAACACTATCTGAAGGAGTGAAAGTTTACAAATACAAATCAGTGGATACGACATTCCCTACGCCTGCAAAAAATCAGAATGTTACATTTGATTATTTTACATACAAAAAAGGGATCAATCCAGGTTTGTATGACAATTCGTACTCAAAAGGCACACCTTTTACAGTAAAGTTTGAAAACGATAATGTTGTTAACGGGTTACATCAAGGTCTTTCTATTATGCGACAAGGTGAACATGCTTTTATCGAAATTCCCTCAAATTTAGCATACGGTAAATCTGGAATAGCAGAGCTTGTTCCTCCAAATACTGATATTGTATTTGATTTAAGAATTGAATCTATAAAATAAGCTCTTACTTCAGGCAACTATACTTAAATTGAGTTGTATTTTGGCAAGAGAATCATAAAAAAGTATTTTTTTTAAGTTTAGTTTGAAGGACGAGGCACTAAAACAAAAATTTATTAATGGTAACCGAAAGGCTTTTACCGTAGTGTACGACCGTTATTGCGACGCAATGTATAATGTATGTTTAAGGTATACAAGAAACACAGACGAAGCCTGTGACATATTGCAAGATGCATTCATCAAAATTCATCAAAAATGCGACAGTTTTAACCCTGAATATGAGTTAGGAGGATGGATAAAGCGTATAGTCATTAACACAGCCATTAATCATATTCGCCAAAATAGTAAAATTGATTTGGTAGAAGATTTTGGAACATTTGAAGGCACTGAGTCTGAATTGGAAAATTTTGAAGTAGCGAAAACACAAGATTTAAAATCTGAATTAATAGCTATATTAGATATGTTACCAGTTGGATACAAAACTGTTTTTAATTTATTCGTGTTTGAAAACTTAACACATCAAGAAATTTCGAACTACTTAAATGTAAGTGAAAACACCTCTAAATCTCAATTGCACAAGGCAAAGAAAATGATCTCTAAAATATTAATTGAAAAGAACCTCATAAAAAAGTAAGATGAGCAAGGAATACAAAAATATTGATGAACTTTTTAAATCGACCATTGGAAATGGGAACGCGATTGCACCTAAAAGTGTAAAAAAAGGTGTTTTGGCTTCAACAGGTGGTGGAAATTGGTGGCTAGTAGGCGCGGCATTATTGCTTTTAACAGCTGTTGGAGCAATTGCTCTAACAAATTCAATGTCTTCGAATACTGCACTAACGAATTATCAGCCAAGAGAAAATGAACCACAATTAGAATTTAAAAATTATAATGCAATAGTCGAATCAAATAGCCAGCCTGATAATTCAAGAGCAAAGGTTTTGGCTGGAAAAACCAAGATTGAGACAAGTAAAATTGGCATAGAACTTGAAAGTCAGATGAATTATTCTTCACTGCTGTCACCTCGTAATCATGTCAATTCAAATAATCTACATAATAATTCTATTAGTTCAAATGAGTTTGAAGCAAATCTAAATGATCAAACAATCCATGTGAACGACAACTTAAAAACAGAAGGCTCCGCAACAGCAGAAAATAGAAACTCAATTGCTGCAGCCGAAAAGGATTCCACAAGCACTGATTTTGCAGCAAATGATGTAAATAGTTCAGTTGAAGTTAACCCCCAGCCAGAATTCAAAAGCTCTAAGCCGAAAACTGACTTAGAAATAATAAACACTGTTGAACAACCCATACCCTCCGCGGACTTAAACGAAAACCTAAGTGTAGTTCATGAAAATAAGAGTATCGATAATCCAGACCAAGAATTAGTTGACACAGCGAACAACAATTCTAGCACAGTCTATAATTCTTCGGCAGTAAAAATTGAAGAAAATCCAAAATCAAGAAAAGGGTATTGGATGATTGATGCTAATATTGGACCGAATATTAATACAGCCAAATACGGAAATACTGAGTTTGGACAATCGTTAAATAAGTTTCATGGCGAAAAATTAGGCTTCCAAGGACAGTTAACGGGTAAATATGTTACTGCATCAAATATCACAGCATCTATGGGTTTTGGATACGAAAGTCAATCTTACAATACCACATTTTTAACAACATCCGAAATATTTGAATACGAAACAAATTCCGTGTTTAGCAACTACGTTTACGATAGCACCAATGCCATTATTGATTCCGTGTATATAATGCAAGACACAATCATTTCGGTAACTAGTTTAGTCAATCATTCTGGTATTTCTAGTCAACAGTACTACCAAATCCCAATTCGCTTAGGATATCAGATAGAGAAAAATAAGTGGATTTTTGGTGCAGATTTAGGAGCTCAAATCAACTTCCTAGTAAAAAGTAAAGGGTCATACCTGCTCAATAATGAAGTAATTAATCACAATGAGGGAACCATCTTAAAGCGAACGACATTCAATTATACTGTAGGAGCCACTGCTCAGTATAATGTTTTTAATAACTTCTACATGTCAGGTCAAGTGCGATTTTCACCCGCAGTTCAAAATTACTATCAAAAAACGTACGGATTGAGATCAATTAATTCAGTTTCACTTGGAATTGGAGTCAGTTTAAAACTATAGAAAAATAAGGCCAATAAACCTTATTTGAATATTTCATGTTCTACAAAAGCGATTGCTTCATCAATTCCATTCGGGTTAGTACCGCCTGCAGTTGCAAAAAACGGTTGTCCACCTCCACCGCCTTTAATTAGTGCGGCGGATGACTTCACTATGTTGCCTGCATGCAAATCCTTTGACTTAGCGTAGTCCTCAGAAAATATTATTGTCAAGCTTGCTTTTCCGTCAGTCTCTCCTCCAAATATTCCTATAAAGTTTTCGAATTTGTTTTTTAACTGAAAGGCAATATCTTTGATTGCACTGGCTTCCAAATTTAATTTAATGGCTAAAAAGTGAACTCCATCTCTCTCAATAATTTTATCCGATAATCCTTTCTTAATTGCAATGGCTTTATCGCGCTGCAATACCTCAATCTGCTTCTGCAACTGGCCATTTTTCTCTATTAAATCAGAAACTGCCTGAACTAATTTTTTTGGTTTGTTAAACAATACTGCTATTTCGTCGTATGCTTTTGCTCTGGACTGATAATATGTTTCAGCAACTTGACTACTTATAGCTTCAATCCTCCTAATTCCTGAGGCTACAGATGATTCGGAAGTAATTTTAAATTGTCCTATCTTTCCGGTTTCAGAAACATGGGTACCTCCGCACAATTCTATTGAATTCCCAAATTTAATAACACGTACCAAGTCACCATACTTTTCGCCAAAAAGAGCCATTGCTCCCATTTCTTCTGCTAATGACATTGGCACCGCACGTTTTTCTTCAAGACTCAAGTTTTCCTTAATCAAAGCATTCACTTCTTTTTCTATCACAGTTAATTCTTCATCTGTCACTTTTGAAAAATGCGAAAAATCAAATCTCAGATATTTATCATTTACTAATGACCCCTTTTGTTCAACATGTTCACCCAGCTGTTTCCTTAATACATAATGCAATAAATGAGTAGCGGAATGATTAGATTGCGAGAGTTTTCTTTCTATCTTGTTCACTACCGCAATAAAATCAGCACTGCTATCTTCAGGTAATTTTTCAACTAAATGTACAATTAAATTATTCTCTTTTTTAGTGTCAAATATTAGGACCTTTTCGGTATTCGATTCTATATACCCCTTATCGCCCAATTGACCACCACCTTCAGCATAAAAAGGAGTGATATTAAAAACCAATTGAAAGTATGTTTTCTTTTTTTGTTGCACTTTGCGGTACTTCGTTATGACAACATTGGTTTGCAACAAATCATACCCTACAAATTCTTCAACATCATCTTCTCGAAGAATGATCCAATCATCCGAAGTAATTTGGGTTGCCGCTCGCGATCTGTCTTTCTGTTTTTGTAGTTCCAATTCAAACCCGACGGTATCGATTGACAGTCCATTTTCTCGTGCCATAAGTGCTATTAAGTCTATTGGAAAGCCGAATGTGTCGTATAGCTCAAAAATAACGTTACCCTTTATTTCTGATTCATTTGCTCCTGCAGCAAAAGTCATTAAAGATTCCATTTTCTTAATTCCTTGAGCTAACGTTCTGAAAAAACTTGACTCCTCCTCAAAAATCACTTTCGAAAGTAATTCTCGCTGTTTTATTAATTCAGGAAAAGCACCTCCCATCACTTGGCTGAGTTTTTCAACCAATTCATACAAAAACGGTCCTTCTAATCCTAAAGTTTGATATCCGTACCTGACTGCTCTTCTTAAAATTCTTCGAATAACGTATCCTGCACCGTTGTTGGAAGGAAGCTGCCCATCAGTAATCGAAAATGCAATAGCACGAATATGATCAGCAATGACACGCATTGCTATATCTGTCGATTCCTTACTACCATACGTTATCTCTGATTTCTTTTCGATATATTTTATTAAGAACTGGAATTGATCAGTATCATAATTTGAAGTCACTCCTTGTAGAACCATTGCAAGTCTTTCAAGTCCCATTCCAGTGTCTACATGAGTAGCAGGTAATTGCTCTAAACTATTGTCAGCCTTTCGATTAAACTGCATAAACACTAAGTTCCATATTTCAATTACTTGAGGATGATCTTTATTAACCAATGATTTTCCATCAACTAATTTTCTGTCATTTTCCGACCTTATATCAACATGAATTTCTGAACATGGACCGCAAGGGCCTGTTTCTCCCATTTCCCAAAAATTGTCTTCTTTTGAAGCCAAAATAATTCTGTCCTCATCAATCCATTGCTTCCAAAGATCCACTGAGTCTTGGTCAACATCTAACCCATCAGATTTGTCGCCTTCAAAAACTGTAACATAGAGTTTGGATTTATCAATTTTATAAACTTCAGTCAGCAGTTCCCAAGCCCATGCAATGGCATCCTTTTTAAAATAATCTCCAAAAGACCAATTTCCAATCATCTCAAACATAGTATGATGATAAGTATCCACTCCTACTTCTTCTAGGTCATTATGTTTACCAGAAACTCTAAGGCATTTTTGTGTATTGGAAACGCGTTTATCAACAGCCTCATTATACCCTAAAAAAAAGTCTTTAAACTGGTTCATTCCAGCATTTGTAAACATTAATGTTGGGTCATTTTTCACTACCATAGCAGCCGAAGACACGACTTTATGGTTTTTGCTAGCAAAAAAATCTAAAAAAGTTTGACGGATTTCTGAAGTTGTCATAACAAATTATTTGCAATATTTTAGTTTTATATTATTATTTCAGAGAGAATTAAAGGTATTACCAGCAATGTTGATTTGCTAAGAAATTGTTAAATTCTACCAAAACGGTACAAATTTATTCTAATTAGCCTAATTTTGTCCTCTCTTAACAACTAAATTAGGTTTTGAGATATTTAATATGGGAAGAGGAGAAAAATATAAATACAATCCTGAAACGCTTGATTACGAAAAAGTAGAATCATCATTCAGCCAAAAATTATTGAAATCACTTTTAGTAATTGCACCAGCCGTGTTACTCGGATTTGCTTTCATGTTCCTGTTTTCTTTTTGGTTTAAATCGCCGAATGAAATAAAACTAGCTAAAGAAAATAGTTTTCTAAAATCAACCATAAACAAGCACTCAGAGCGTTTAGAGCTTTTGGATGATGTTGCTGAGTATTTGGAAGAGGCCGACAATGGAATATATAGAGTCATTTTTAATGCCGAACCTTTTCCCTCAGAAATGAGAAAAATGGGAACAGGCGGTTCCGAGGAATTTAAAGAACTTGAAGGCCATGCGCTCTCCAAAAAACTAATAGAGAATGCTAGAAAAATAAAAGAAATTGAGAAGCGAATGTATGCCCAATCTTTGTCCTTTGATGAGTTAAAAAAACTGGCCACTGAAAAAGAAAAAATGTTAGCATCTATTCCTGCAATTCAGCCGTTAACCAATAAAGATTTAAAAAGAATTGCTTCTGGTTTTGGAATAAGAATTGACCCGCACTATCATACACAAAGAATGCATGCTGGACTAGACTTTACAGCTACGACAGGCACAAATGTAATGGCAACAGGAAATGGAGTTGTAGAGACCGTTGAGTCCAAAATGTGGGGCTACGGAAATTCAGTGATTATAAATCATGGATACGGATACAAAACGAGGTATGCGCATTTAAATGGATTTAATGTAAAACAAGGGCAAAAAGTAACAAGAGGACAAATTATAGGATACGTTGGGAGTACCGGAAAATCAACAGCTCCTCATCTTCACTATGAGGTCGAAAAAAATGGACAAAAAGTAGACCCAGTTCATTTCTTTCATTCAGACTTAAGTCCAGCTGATTTTGAAAAAATTATTAAAATGTCAAAAAATGCTAATCAGTCGTTCGATTGATAGCAATATTACTAAAACAGTGGTTGAAACCATAAATCTACCGCTACAAACTTCTTGAATTCTAACCGTATTGAAATTTAATATTTTTTAATATTTTATAACTTATTCCCTAAAACCGATTATTTTTGTTGCAGAAAATTTGGAAATTAAAACACTATGAAAAAAACTTTTTTGTTCGCTACGATAGCCATGATGGCATTACTAATTCAAGCCAATGCCCAAAACAGTAATGAAGATATTGCAATTGGATTGCAGTTTGGAACTATTGAATACAAGGGAGATTTAGGTAATGAGTTTTTTAAATTTACGGATGGTGTTCACCCGTCTGTTGGTTTAAATGTTTCAAAATATGTAACACCATCTTTTGACCTTATGGGTAAAATAAGAGGTGGTCAGATAGATCGGAACACTTTTAAAAACACCTTAGTTGACTTTAACATCATGGCAAAATATAAGTTTAACAATGGCTATATCTTAAAAGAAGAAAGTCTTTTTGCACCATATCTATTTTTAGGTATAGGGGATGCACTCTCAATATACACAGATGTAACCACAGGTGTAAAAGATGCTCCTTTAGCAGTTTTCAACTTACCAATGGGCTTTGGATTTAAATTCAATGTTAACGAAAAACTGAGTGCATCAATTGAAACTCATTACAACTATATGGTGAATGATAGAGCAGATGGACAAGTTGAAGGAAAGTGGGATGACCAGTTTCTATATAATGCAATTGGAGTAAGTTATAACCTAGCTTCAGGAAAAGATTCAGATGGTGACGGTGTAAAAGATAAAGAAGACAGCTGTCCGAATATAAAAGGAACTAAAGCTACCGGAGGCTGTCCTGATGCGGACGGAGATGGAATTGCTGATTTAGATGATAAATGTCCAAATATTCCTGGAATACAGGAAGAAGGTGGTTGTCCAAGAAATTACACTCAATCAGTTGTTATCATGACGAAGGCAAGAGAAGGACTATTTTTTAACACAGCATCAGCAGTAATAAAAGATGAATCATTCCCAGTTTTAGATGCAGTGGTAAAAGTGTTAAAAGAAAATCCGAGCTATAAATTAAATATTGAGGGACATACTGATAACACAGGAAACGCCGAATCAAATTTAGCACTATCGCAAAAAAGAGCGGACGCTGCAAAAGCATATCTAATAGACAAAGGAATTGCAGCGGATAGACTGACTTCAAAAGGATTCGGAGTTACAAAACCAGCCGCTGACAATTCAACCGAAGCAGGTAGAGCGCTGAATAGAAGAGTAGAATTTATCATTTCATTGTAATTTCATTTTTTTATATTATTAGCAAACGCCTTGCCATGCAAGGCGTTTGCTGTTTAATAACAATATGCTAACAACAAGTTTAGAATCGCATTTTAAAAGTATAGCTGAAAAACTTAAAAATAAAAAAGTTTATTTAGCTTTAAGTGGTGGTGTAGACTCAATGGTTTTACTTCATTTGTGCAAACAAATGGATATTAATATCTATGCACTTCATTGCAATTTTAAATTGAGAGGAGAAGATTCTAAACTCGATAGTGACTTTGTGCAGTCCTTCTGTCAGTCAAATAATATCCCAATTGACACAGCTGAATTCAATACATCTAAAATTGCAAAAGATAAAAAAGAAACTGTTCAAGTTTGTGCAAGAAACCTACGTTATACCTGGTTTAATTCATTTTTGCAAAAAGATAGCAATTCAATTCTGTTTACTGCACATCACGCCAACGACTCCATTGAAACATTCTTTATAAATGTATTACGAGGAACTGGCATTAAGGGATTAACAGGAATTCAAGAAGAGAGAAAACAGATCTTACGACCGTTGATATCATTTTCTAAATCTACCATTAAATCATATGCTGTTGCGCATGACATTCCTTTTCGAGAGGATAAAAGTAATTTAGAGACAAAATACACAAGGAACAAGGTTAGACACACAGTAATTCCATTAATGGAGAGCATGACTGACCAGTTTGATGAGAAAATGCAAATATTAATGCAAGACTTGAAAGGAATAGACTCATTTTTGACTTCACAAGTGAATAATTTAAAGAGTCGTATTATTAAAAGTGAAGATGGAGAAGATAGTATTGCAATAGATCAACTTCGCATGTTAGAGTATCCAATCTTAGCTCGACTTCTTGAAACATACAATGTTCAACGAATTCAAGTAAAAGAAATTGAAAAACTTTTAAACAGTCAGGCTGGGGCAATATTTCAAAACAATAATTTTACTTTTCTCAAAAATAGAAGTGCAATCTTGATTAAAAACCGCACTGAACGCACAGTGATCGAGGAGTTTGTAAAATCATATCCTTGGGAACAATCATTAAATGGAAAAAGAATTTCGTTTTCGAAGATCAAAAACGCAAATATTCAGTTTAATCCGCAATCTGCTTTTTTGGATTTTTCAAAAATTAAAAGTACCCTGAAAATCACTAATTCTTTTTCTGGAATGAGAATGCAACCATTGGGAATGAAGGGAAGTAAACTACTATCCGACATTTTAATAGATGCTAAAACAAATAGGTTTGAAAAAGAAAACCAATTGGCTGTGCTAGACGGAGCAGAGGTAGTTTGGCTCGTTGGAAAAACGGTCAATCAAAAATATGCCATAACTGGTGAAACCAACACCATTCTAAAAATAGAAATATTAGAATAATATCCTATTTTTGCCGTTTGCCATTAGCAGAAGCTATTATTAATGATAAGTAAACTATTTCTCTTCTTTTTTTTCAGCTTGCTTGCAGTACCTGTAATTTCACAGTCCGTTAAAATTTCAGGTACAATTGTAGATGGTAAGGGGCGCCCAGTTGAAAATGCACTGATAAAAGTGTCTCAAAACAATTTGTTCTCTACCTCCGGAAAAAACGGAAATTTTACTCTATACCTTGAAAAGGAAAACACCTTCAATCTTATTATTACAGCATTTAACTTCAAAACAGAACAAAAAACTGTTTACGTCTATTCTACGGCTCAAAACATAGGGGAAATTGTAATTCTACATCAGGATAGCAAAGTTATTATTGTAGAATCCAGAGCACTTGGAGGCTCAATCGAAAAAATTAAACCTCCTCAAATTGGTACAATTCCTACAAGTACTGGAAATTTTGAAGACTATATTAAACTGACAGGATTAGGAATTAGTTCAAACAATGAACTAACCTCAAACTACAACGTGCGTGGAGGAAATTTTGATGAAAACTTGATTTATGTTAACGGAATTGAAATATATCGACCCCTGTTAGCTAGGTCTGGTCAGCAAGAGGGCTTGAGTTTTATAAACTCAGCATTTGTAGAAAACATCTATTTCTCGGCCGGCGGATTTGATGCCAATTATGGCGACAAGTTATCTTCAGTTTTAGACGTGCAGTATAAAGAAGCCACTGAATTTAAAGGCTCTGCCCAAATCAGTTTAATGGGAGCGGAATTTCATATTGAAAATACTTTCGGTACGGCTAACAGAGGAAATTTTATTACTGGCGCACGCTACAGAACAAATGCTTACTTGCTTAATGCCCTGCCAACTGAAGGAGACTATTTCCCAAACTTTTTTGATTATCAACTATTCTTAAATTACTATACAGTATATAATAGCTCTGAATCCTACCAAAAGTTTTTTGTTTTAGGTCATTTTGCTAATAATAACTACAAATTTATTCCGCAGACAAAAAATACACGTTTTGGAACAGTAAATGAAGCTTTTCAACTTCGCATATTTTATGAAGGACAAGAAAAGTCTAATTTTCAGACTGTAACTGGAGCTTTTGGGTATCATTGGAAAGTAAATAAAAATCTAAGCATGACAGTTACTAACTCCACTTTTTACTCAAACGAAAATGAAAGTTATGACATTTTAGGAGAATACTTAATTAACACCTTAGAAACAGATCCTTCACAAGAAGACTTTGGGGATTCAACAGAAAATATAGGCGTTGGTGGATTTTTAAATCATGCAAGAAACAATTTAGAGGTCTTTGTAAACAACACAAAATTTGAGGGACAATATCAGTTCAAAAATGCGCTAGAATACAATGCTGAAAGGTCTTCGACTTCCAATTTTCGCTGGGGAGCAAACTATCGATACGAAAAGTATGATGATTTGCTGAGTGAATGGAATATTATTGACTCAGGCGGCTATATTATTCCACTTGACAATAATGATCTAACTATTCAAAATATTATAAAAACTGAAAATATAGTTACAAATTCAAATATTACTGCATTTGGTCAATATACTTACACGCGAGTAAACAGAAAAACACTGCCCGTAAACCTAAAGAGGAAAATTAATACAGATACCGGTAAATATGTTCTTACAAAGTTAGACACTATACTAAACGCACCGTCGAGCTGGAATTTTACTGCAGGCACTAGAGCTGGCTACCGTATGTTCAACAAAGAACCCTGGCTTACTCCGCGAGCAAATGTTTCATTTTCACCAAGAAGCTATTTAATAGATAGTTCTGGCACAGTATCTCGCCGTAATATAAAGTTGCGACTGTCAAGCGGATTGTTCTTTCAACCCCCAGCATTTCGAGAAATGCGAAATTTGTTTGGCCAGATCGTTCCTGAGGTCATGGCTCAAAAATCATGGCACAATGTTTTAGGGCTTGATGTATATGTGAGAATGTGGGGTAGACCCTTTAAAATTGTAGCTGAAACATATTACAAGCACATGTGGGACATTAATCCTTATGAGATTGACAATGTAAAAATTAGATATTATGCTAAAAATAATTCAAATGCATTTGCTTACGGCTTTGATGCGAAAATTAATGGGGAATTTATAAAAGGTGTAGAATCTCATTTTAGAATTGGTTTACTTCAAACAAAAGAAGATTTAGTAGATGATTTTTATACCGAATATTACAATGACACCGGAGCAGTAGTTTTTGCAAGTTCAAATAATATTGCGGACAGTGCAATTATTTATCCGGGTTATATACCGCGACAAACAGAACAATTTTTAACATTTAGTGTTTTCTTTCAAGATAAAATTCCAAATTATGAAAATTTCAAATTGGCAATAAACATGCAATATGGTTCGCGTTTACCATATGGACCACCCACCTTTAATAGATACCAGGATATTTTAAGAAGCAAAGCATATTTTAGAACCGACTTGGGAATTATTTATGACATCATCACTAAGAGCAATTACGATAAATACAAAAACAAAAAGGTCTTAAGTTCGTTTAGTCGTCTGTCAGCCAGCCTCAATGCGACAAATCTGCTGAACTTTACAAATATTGTTTCTTTTAATTGGTTGCAGGACATATATGGTAGATACTATTCCATACCAAATCACTTAGCTGGATTTAGGCTAAATTTAAAATTAGTAGCTGAGTTTTAAAAGCGTATGGTAACTGAAGCTTGTGCACTTCTCTCTTTTAAAAGAACAATTCCAACTTTAAATAAGTCAACTGTAAAATAAGGCTGTTGTGATATATTCGCCCATGCCTTCTTCATCCCTTTGCTCCAATAAATATCGTCAAAAATAATGATTGAATCCTCTGGCAGTACTGTCTTAAAAAATTCAAAGTACTCAATTGTGGGCTTATATCTATGGTTTCCATCAATATAAACTAATAGAGGTTCAGCACTAGGTACGCTCATTGAAGCTAATACCTCCTTAAACTCACCTACTTTTTGTTTAATGTTTTTAATTTTCAAGATATTGAAGGTTTCGCTTGCTATATTAGCAATATTCGGACAACCCTCAATAGTTATCACCTCTTCCGCATTTAAAGCTAAATAACTTGTTCCAATTCCAAAAGAGGTTCCAAGCTCTATACAAGTATGTAAATTAAGCTCTTTGATAATACTGGCAAATAGCTGACCAAATTTCGGCTGAATACTCGCATACTTTGCAATTTTAGATACTTGCCGTTCTTTTCCATTCATAGCCTTCGATCCGGCACCAAAATCACTAACAGTTATAATTTTACTGCTATTCTTTAAGAGGCTTGCTCTCCGTTTAATTTCAATGTCATTAAACTCTGAATGAGAATTTGAAATTACCTCTAAAAATTTACGCTCATTTATAGAAATATCCTCTGAACTAGAGATTGACCTAAAGATATACCGCAGATAGTCTATCATCATGCAAACAAAGTTAAAATAAATGTATATTTGAAGCTATAAATGGTTGAAAATGTATTTTCAGACCAATTATTTAATATTAAAGATTTGAATTCAGAATTAGAAATACAAAAACAGAAACTTTTAGCTGGAAACCCTTCCATAAAACTGGTTAAGCCTTGCAGAGTAGATGATGGTGTATTAAAAATACACAAACATGAAGAAGCTGATCTAATCAATAGATTTGAAAAAGTAAAAGATGATTTGCATATTACTTTTTTTATCCCTGCTTCAGGTTCTGGCTCAAGAATGTTTGGTAAACTTTATGACTTCTTAAACGCGGAAGGACCTTTAAAACCAGTCGTTTACGAATCGATAGAAAAATTACTCAATAAGTATAAGGATTTTGCCTTTTACAATAAGCTACCAAGGCATTTTAAGCAACAGCTAAAAGATGGTTCTGTTAACATTACAGATCTGGTAAATTACATCCTAAATGAAGATGGACTTAATTTAGGTGCGTTGCCAAAAGGTTTAATTCCATTTCACAGATATAGTAAGTTTATCATTAATCCATTCCAGGAACATATTGTTCAGGGAGCAAAAATAGGCGGTGATGCAGCCTCCTTTCACTTCACAATAAATAAGGATTTCGAAGACAAAATAAATTCCAATTTCCATTTCTTAAAAGAAATGACAGGAATTGATTTTGACTACACATTTTCTGAACAAAACAAAGAAACAGATGCTTATACATTTAACGACAACAATGAACCAGTAACTGATGAAAATGGCCAATTTCTTCGCAGACCAGCTGGTCACGGTGCGTTAATTGAAAACCTTAATAACCTCCATGCCGATTTAATATTTATTAAAAATATTGATAATGTGCAACATTATACAAAAGCTGAAAAATCAATTAACACTAAAAAAGCTCTTGGAATTAAACTATTTGACTTTCAAAGTACTGTATTTAAATTATTAAACGCCATTGATCTTCAGTCTGAAGAAGTAACACTTTTAGCGACTGACATCAATGAAAAATATCAATTAAAACTAAGTTTAGAGGAAATTTCGAACACTCAGTTTTTATTTGAGTATTTCAATCGGCCTATACGACTTTGCGGAATGGTGCCCAACGAAGGACAAATAGGCGGAGGACCATTTTGGGTAGAGACTGAAAATGGTAAATTAAGTAGGCAAATTATTGAAAAATCACAGATATCGGCGAAGGACACATTTAACTCTTCGTATTTAAGGGCTACACATTTTAATCCAGTAGAAATTATTTGTGGTGTTAGAAATTACAAAAATGAAAAATTTGATTTACTTCAATTTGTTAATGACGATCATTATTTTCTGGTAAATAAAAACCATAAAGGACAGCAGATAAAATATATTGAACGTCCAGGCCTATGGAATGGGGCCATGTACAACTGGTTGACCTTATTTTACGAAATAGATTCAAAATGCTTCAGTCCAGTAAAGAATTTTATTGATTTATTAAACCCTCTACACTTAGAAAAAAAATAGAACTTATTTAAAAAGTTGGCGTAGTATATAGCAATTGTATTTCATGACTCAGTTTAAGAAGTATTTCATTTTAATATATCTTTCAATTTTTATTGCAAGTGCTGCTGCAGTTGCCAATCTTTTTATTTTACCAGCTTCAGATTCGTTGTATAGCTATGTGCCAGTAGAGAGCGATATTGTGATTGAAGTAAACGCATTCAATTTTGTTAATGAAGTGGGCTATCAATGGATATACGAACCAGAACATTTTATTTCAGATTCAGATATAAAAGAGGATGACATGCCCACTATGTTGGGTGAAACCGGAGTCAATCCCTTCAGTAAAATACTACTATTTAAAGAGAAATGGGCTAATGAATCTTTATGGTTTGTTGTTGTCCAAGTTAATAACAAGGATAATTTTCGAAAATACATAGAAGGAGCTTTGCCTAAGACTAAAATTTTATTTGAGAAAAATATAGCCCTACTACAATTGACTGTTTCTAATAATCAGGTGGAAGTGTGGAAACATTTAAAGAACATTGCCGCTCACAAGGTAAAATCAATTTTAAACCATCCAATTGTAAAGACTGATTTTTCTGACCAAAACGAAATTAACGTCTACTTAAAATCTTTAAAGTCTGATTATATTACTGATGGATATCTAAATATTAATTTCGAATCCTCAGAAATTGATATTGATGGATACTTTCATCCGATTGGGAGTACGGATTTACAAGCTATAGCTTATAAACCAGAAAATAATATTGGATTGAGTTTAAGGTCCTCATTAAATCTATTGCATTCAATCTATCTTTTTACCGATACTAAAATTGGAAATTTGCCTGATTACAAACAAATTGCATTAGATTATGATGGAGTTAATTTATTGACTAACAATGATGTTATTCCTGTCACGTCTTTTCCAAATATTAATCTTATGCTGGATGTATATGATGAAAAAACTTGGCTTAAATACCTCGATTCTGAGGTAGATGAAGGAAACCTATTGGTCTTTGATGATACTGTTATGATAAATTCAGAAGTTAAAGCAAAAGTTAGGTACAATATAGGAGACAATCGGTTTAAACTATTTCAATCTGAAAAAATATTTGAGAAACATTCAGATAGTATCAAAACTTATTTTGAATTGTACATTCATCCTCAGCAGATTATTGAAAAAATGGTATTTAGAGAGGATCTCAGTAACCCGCCTAAATTAGTAGCCTCTCAAATTATCAAAATAATAAAAACCCTGCTCGACGACTTCTCTTACCTTAAAGAGATTGAAGAAGTGAAATTCTCAATATCGAAAGACAGCAATAAATCAGACTTTTTAAGCAAAGGACATATTGTTTTTAAGAATCCAGATAGCCACTCAACAATTGAATGTTACTTTTTGCTTCAACGATTTATAAAATCTTTTGGCAATTTAGTTCACTAATTTATTTTCCCAATTCTAGAATCAGTGCAACAGCATTTTTTTGCTTAGTATCACATTCAAAAGAAATCATTCCATCTGCCGAGAATTTTACATTTTCGATCAACTCATTCTTTAAAGTATTATATACTTTAGACTCGTAAGTATTTCCAGAATTGGCATTAATGGCAGCATTTAATTTATTAAAATCAAGTTTTTGTTTTGAAATCACAATTGCAATATGATCTTGTTTACCTGTATTGTCTGGATATAAGGAGTAGTCCCTTGGAAACAATCTTGTTCCAGTTATTCCGCAATACGGGGAATGTTTTGGTGTATAAGGAAACAAAGTATAACTCGATCCATCTGTTTCTTCACCAAAAACGTAAACATAGCATTCTATAGAATTTGTAATCTCAATTTTAAAATCTTGATCAGCAACTAAAGCTTGATTATTTTTGAATGTCATCCCTCCTTTATATTGAAACGGTATATATTTTCCAGTTTTATTAACTACTATACCAATTTCAGCTTTTAATTTTTGGCTTGAAAACTTTTCAGAATCACCCATTGGGTAAAGCCCATAAGCCTCTTTATTAAATTCTTCAAAATCAGAATAGCGAATCCAAAAAACACCTCTATCTCCCCAAGTTTCACCCCAAGAATTCATGATTTGAAAGGCGCCTTCTTCATTTGTTTTGTAGTCGTCGTAGCCAATTACACACATAGCATGCCCGCCAAAACCTCTTTGCTCATAATCGCTATTTGCCGGAGTCCAAAGTGACTTCCCATTCATTTTAGACATAAATGTTCCGCCAACCATCATACCAATTACCACAGGGGCTCCTTGGGCTAGGTTTTGCTTAATAGCTAATAAATCTGTCTGATAATTATTTCCATCTTTCGATAATCTATTAAATCCTTTCGTTCGAAAATTAGCAGCAGCCTCAATTTGGCTTCTTGTTGGTTTTGTATTACATTCATTTTCGTTGTAAGCAAATCTGGAAAATGGCAAAGACCCTTTATTGTACATTAATTCCATTGCTTTTTGCAAATAAGTACCTTGACAACCTTTTAAAGCAATTTGATTGTACAAAAATGAAGGGCTAAAAGTGACATTATTTGGGTTTTTACCCGTTGCTTTTGAATATAATATTGTTTGTGCCGCATAACCACTACTCCAACCTACACATGAACCTTGAGATCCTTGATTCAACCTTTTAGGAGCATATTTCAGCAAAGAAACTTTTTCAGGCATTGGGTTTTTAATATTATCAGCTAATGGCTCAAAAACCTCCGCTTTATCATATACTTTTTGGTCCATATCTAGGCCTGTACTAAACAAACTACTTATCGGGTTTGATGCACCACCTTCTGCAGTGCACATTTTTGCGCCTCCTAAAAAATAAAATGCAGCTGCAGCTGCGGCTAAAATTAATACAAGCTTTGGTTTTTTCTTAAACAAGCTCATTGCCATTGGAAGTAAAGACCCAATCATTCCAGCTCCCATTCCTCCAGTCCCAGACTTCGAAGTATTTCTATATTTTTTTGTAGGCTGGCTTGAGCCTCTATTATCTTTTCTTATTCGAATTGGCATTATCGGTATATTTTAATTATTCTTTCTTCCTCAATCAATCTAATTATCTCAGACTGCCCATAAATATAGTGAATATTATCATGGAAAGAATCTTCTAAGATTTGCGAGTGACTAGGCAGATTATCAGAAAAATCGTACGGATGAGAAAAAAAGTACAGCGAATCATTTACGACAATATCCAGCAGGTATGGACTCATTTTACTCCCACCACTAAATATGTAGATATCACCTTTTTTTGGATTATTCCAAAAACTATTAAACTTGTTTTTTTGTATTAATTGGAAACAACCATAACCTAGTAAGGCCAGTAATAATAGAAACAGTCCAAAGTACTTTTTGACGAGAGCCACGGTAAAAACAATTTAAAATTGCTGAACTTCTACAATTTCAAAGTTAATATCTGGGAACAAGATTTTAAGCTCACCTCCAACTTCTCCCATATCTTCATCATCTTCTTCAAAATACCAACGAATCTGCAGGATTGAAGTTTCTTTTAATTCTGACAATTTACGAAGCAAATTACGGATAATCAAAGTTGTACTTGTATTGAAATACTCCAGTTTAAACTCTACCAAAGTTTTTTCTTTAGGATCAGAAATGTATTTGTTAACTGCTTCTAGAAAAGGGGTATAAAACGCACGAGGATCTTCCGGAATAGATATTCCAGACAATTGAATCAATCCTTTTTCTGCATTAACCTTAAGTTTAGGTGTTTTTGCAGTGGCTTCAATTTTTAAAAGCATAGTGCTAAGAATTATTTAACTCAAATATAAAAAAATATCGATAAATACTACAGCTTGTAATCATAAAGTTATTCACGGTTAATATACTAGTGAACAAGAGTCATTTCCTCAACTAAATGACCAGCCTCACCGTACTTATCAATCACCCATAAAACATATCGCATGTCTACTGTAATATTTCTGCACCTTTCTTCACTAAAATAAAAATCGCTCATAGTACTTTCCCAACTTCTGTCAAAATTAATTCCCATTAAATTACCTTCAGCATCAATTACAGGACTTCCACTATTACCTCCAGTTGTATGGTTAGACGACGTAAAACAAACCCATAATTCCCCGTCTTGTAAATAATTTCCAAAATCTTTTTTATTGTACAGTTCAATAAACCTATCAGTCAACTCAAAATCAGGATTATTTTCTGCATTTTTTTGCATAATCCCTTCAATTGTTGTGTAATGAGTATACTCCATGCCATCATATGGGGCAGAACCATCAATTTTTCCATAGCTTATTCTTAAAGTGGAGTTTGCATCAGGCCATGTTTTTTTATCAGGAAACATAATAATTATTCCTTCTAGATAAGTTTGCATCAAACGTTCTTCTTTTTGAAGAAAAGCGCTATATGATGGACTCACTTTTGTACGATAAGCATCAATAATTGAGTTGGCATAAAGAAACGCGGGATCCTTCTGTAATTTTTTAACACTTGATTTTCCAAACTTATTGAGTACTGCTAATAATTTATCTTTATTAACAAAAATCGACTTCTTAAATATCTTTTTCCCAAAACTATTCCATCTTGCCCCGAGATCTGTAGGTAATAATTCCGGGCTTACATTTTTCAAGTAAAGTGGTGTCAATGCATTAAAAATATCCCGATCGATTTCTTTATTGTAATTTTTAAAAAAGCCTTCAACACTTTTTTTTAGTTTATTCAGTGTTTCATCTAACTCACCTTTTGCCTCCAATGAAGAATAATTCTTAATTAACCCTCCAAACGATCTTGCAAAACGCATAAACTCCGGTCCTGCACCATAATATTCACTAATCATTGCAGTCGCTAACTCATATTTGCTTCCTTCTTTCTGTAAGTTCTCGAGTTCCTTAATTACAGGGTAATACTTCTTTTTCCATTCAGATCTTTCACTTGCCTTTAATAAATACTCTTCTTCCCATGCTGCTTTTTGTCCAATGGCATCTAGCTCTCTTAATCCTTTCAGTTGACCAATCCATTTTTTCCATGCATTTGCTATTCTTGCCTGCTTGCTAGAATATTGAATTCTTACTAAATCATTTTTACGCATTGCTGGCTTCAAAATATCAATAGTTTGTTGCCGCATTGCAATTCTTGTTGGTCTTTCTTGATTGATATAAAACTGCAATTTTTCTTTAGAAAAATGTTGGTCAGTTGAGCCCGGAAAACCGTAAACCATGGTAAAGTCTTCTTTTTTCTTTGGTTTTAGGCTAATTGGTAAAAAATGAATTGGTTTGAAAGGCAAATTTTTGTCTGCAAATTTAGAAGGTTCATTTTCAGCATTTGCATAAATTCTAAAAACTGAAAAATCACCTGTGTGCCTTGGCCAAACCCAATTATCAGTATCACCTCCAAATTTTCCGATAGCCGAAGGAGGTGCTCCAACTAGCCTTACATCATCAAAATCCTCAGTCACTAACATATAATACTGATTCCCTAAATTAAACGGTTTAATTTTAGCTTTGTAACTGTTTCCGCTAGTCGCTGTCGCTTCAATCGCTTTAATATTTTCAGCCATTTTTTTCTTTCTATCCGCAGCTGGCATATCATCTGTTAGCCCTGTCATCACCGCGTTTGTTACATCTTCAATTCTTTTAACAAAAGTAACGTGTAGCCATGGACATGCTAATTCTTCAGATTTGTTTTTTGCCCAAAAACCAGTCTTTAAGTAATCGTTTTCGAGTGAGGAATGTCTTTGAATAGCGTCAAATCCGCAATGATGATTGGTAAGAAGTAAGCCTTGATTTGAAACTAATTCAGCAGTACATCCTCCATTAAAATGAACTATTGCATCTTTAAGTGAGGCATTGTTAGTAGAATATACTTGTTCTGCTGATAATTTTAAACCATAGGTTTTCATATCAGAATGAAACATATCGATCAAAGACGGAATCCACATCCCCTCTGTAGCAAAAACAGATAACTGCATTCCGAATAATAAAATCATCATTAAGCTTACTCTCTTCATAATTTCCTTTTTTTAAATATTTAATAGGACAATTCTGTGATTATAATTAAGCCATAAAGTTAATGGATTTTTAGAGTTTTTTAAATAAAATACCCGATATTTAAGGCAGTGTTGAAGCCAATTTAGCTGATTTATCTGAACAAACAATAACTATGAATATTGACAAACACATTAAGGCTGCAAAAGGCAGCAGTTTTGGATTATGGAAACTTAATATGATGCTTAGTTGGGCCATTCCATTCAACAAACCCCATGGTATTAAAATTCATAAAATAAAAGATTATGAATTATCTGCAGTTATTCCATACAAGCGAAAAAACTTTAATCACATCAAAGGAATTCATGCTTGCGGCCTTGCCACTTGCTCCGAATTTGCATCCGGATTCTTATTAATGACCAACTTAAATTTTAAAAAGTACAGGTTAATAATGGAAAAAATTGAAATGAGTTATCACTACCAAGCAAAGTCGACATGTTACGCTAAAGTTGAATTATCTAATAATTGGTTTGAATCGGAGATTTTTACACCTCTTAAATCCAGTGATAAAATTACAATTACCAATACAGTAAACACTTATGACAATGACAGCAATCATATATGTACAGCCACCGTCACATGGCAGATAAAAAATTGGAATAAAGTTAAAACAAAGGTCTAATTGTTTGTTTTAATGCACAAATTATCGTATTTTAAGAGGAAGATATAAAATATATGAATATGACTGAAAAAATTGAGTGGGTTTGGATATATACCGGACCGAGTTTACTGGCTAGTTTTTTGAAAACTGAATTGCTTGATGCTGGTATTTTAGCACAAGAGAAAAGTGATACGAATTCCGCTCTCACAGCTGGTTTCGGGACAAGTGGCCATGCTCAAGTTTATGTGGATGGTGCAAAATTTGATGAAGCTCAAAGTATTACGACAGCATTTGAAGAGCGTCAGATAGAGAAATAGAAACCAGATGCAGCGTTTTGATAGGAATAGTGCAAACAGAGATCACTCCCTATTTATTATCTCTCTTAATCTTAAAATTGGAACCACATCCTGCTTGAACCATTCGTTTTTTGAATGCCATCTGAAATTTAAAGGCGAAGGATGGACAATAGGAAAATGAGTCTCTAAATAGTCTTCAAAATTTCTGACAGTCTCGGTGAGATTTTTCTTTTTACCATCCCTTAAGTAGTATTTAATAGCATAATTACCAATTAATAAAACAAGCTCAACATTTTTTAGTAGTTCGAATATTGAATGATGCCAATGAGGCGCACACTCCATTCTTGGCGGTGCATCTCCGCCAGTTTTACCCTTTCCTGGATAACAAAAACCCATTGGGACAATTGCAAAATTATCTACATTGTAGAATTCTTCTCGTGTCACTCCCATCCATTTCCTCAGGGTATCACCACTTTTATCATCAAAAGAAACTTCTTTTTGATGGACAACATTGCCAGGAGCTTGACCAATAATAATTATCTTACTGTTTTTACTGAAACGAAGTATCGGTTTTGGAAGGTTAGGAAGAAAGTCTTTACAAATTTGGCATTTAAGTATCTCTTTATGCAATTGTTTTTCACAACTCACCTTCTTCATGTTTATGCTAATTCCGTTTGAAAAAACACCTCTTTACTTACCGTTTTATGGACGGGACATTTAGATGCAATTTGTTTTAACTTTTCTTTTTGTTCGATAGATAAATCTCCAACAAATCTAAGTTTCTTTTCAATGACATCAATCCGACCCATTTCCTCTGTTTCAATATTTATCTCAGTAGCATGCTTTTTGGAATAACTCAAGTAAACAAACACTTCTTTCAAATCCCAACCTTTTCTCTCAGCATACATTTTAAGTGTCATTACTGTGCAAGCACCAATGGCTGCATTCAGCAATTCGTATGGTGAAACACCTACATCATCACCACCAACGCTTTTAGGTTCATCTGCAATTAAATGATGTTTGTTCGTAAAAATCTGACTTGTGAAGTTGTCTTCTAAGTTTAAATGTACGACTACCTGCTCTCCTTCGGTTGACAGTAATTGCTTTTCTTCAACTTTGAGATCAATATACTTACTTGCCCAAGCACCTATCACATCCGCCACATAAATGGCATCTTCTTTTTTAGTTAATAAATGATCAGCACCATCTAAACTGACAAAACTTTTAGGATGAAAAGCACTGTTAAATAATTCAGCGGCATTGGCTACTTCAACAATAGCATCTTGCGGAGAATGTAGAATGAGAAGCGCTTTCTTTATGCTCTTAATTTGCTTCAATAAATCATATTGCTCTAAATCTTCAATAAATTGTTTCTGAATACTAAACGGTCTCCCGCCAATATTTGCCTCGTACACATCAGTCTCAACAAATTTTTCAGCATCATATTTCAGTAACTTTTTAATATGACCTGGATTTGAAGGAGAACCAATAGTTGCAATACCTTGTACTTTTGGCAAATTAAAAGCAGCCATTAAAACAGCAGTACCACCCAAAGAATGGCCCACCAGTAAAGTAGCGGCTTCATAATTATCTTCTAAAAATCTATTCACATCTAGCAAATCAGTTACATTGTTAGAAAAATTTGTGGCAGCAAAATCACCCTCACTATTTCCTAAACCTGTAAAATCGAACCTTAAAACAGCAATGCCCCTTGAAGTTAAATTTCGACTGATATGCCGAACAATAGCCAAATTACTTGAGCATGTAAAACAATGCGCAAAAATAGCGTACTGATGAACTCTACCATCTGCAGGCAGCTCTAATCTGGCACTTAAAGTATTGCCATTTCTTGTTGGAATAATGAGTACTTCCATGTTTGTTTAATTTATTTTAGAAATTATATTTTCATCCAATACTTCAGAAAAATTTTGTCTTAATTTTATTAATTTAGGGTAAATGTATTGTTTACAAAATGGTGCATTTGGCCTCGAATAAAAATAATCGAGCTGACTTTCTATGTTTAATTTGAAAATGCTAAATGGCAATACTTGGGTCACAATGGGTTTGTTGTAGTGAACTTGAAAGCCTTGCAAAATATCAATGGCCGGCTGTATTTGAGTGTTTTCAAATGTATAAATGGCAGACCTATACTTGCTTCTCATGGAATGTTCTGAAGTGCAAGCATGCGTTTGTAAATGAATATCAATTAAAGTTTTTAAATCAATTTTATTGGCATTGAAATGAACAATAACTGCTTCTGACAGTGTTTCTGCTTCACCTTTCGACCCAATCCAACCCTGATCTACCTTCACCACACCTTTAATAGACCTGAAAACGCCCTCGGTACACCAATGGCAACCGCCTCCAAATCCTATTTTTGTAGCAGCATTCAATTTAATCAATATCCAGCTACCCAGCTTTTTTTTGCCATCAACAAAGCATCAATTTGTTCAGCCAAATCAATATCTTTCATAGTAACCCCATTGGCATCATGTGTTACAAAAGTTATACTCACTCTACTATATTCATTAGTCCAAAATGGATGGTGATTGGCTAGTTTACAAATTCTGGCTACGTGAGTCATGAAATCGAAAGCCAAATCAAAATTTTTGAATTTAAGCTGCTTGGTAATTTTACCCTCCTCCAACAACCAATCAATTGATTTTTGATCTAGAAGTTCTAAAACCTCACTATTTGATAATACCATTTTTATCTGTTTTTATAAATGTTTGGCTATTTCTCCTGGTTGGATTGAATGGTGAGAAGTCGTATAAACCACTTCTTCGTTCTTTAGCACAATAATTTGTGGTGATTGGTGGTGCACCTTAAACACATCAGCCATGTGATTCGAAATATCGCGGTGCTTTAATAAATCTAAATAATTAAAATCAGCGCCCTCCTTTATCAAATCATTACCATCCACTAATCTACTTTTAGCATAAGCGCTAATGCCACAAGTGACGCTATCTTTAAATAGAATTTGTGGTTTTGAATTTGATGCTTCTATAATTGTATCAATTGTTGCTATATCTGTAATGTGCTTCCAGTTTTCCATAATGTGAATTTATTACTTGGTCGTTTAAAGTGGTATTAGTTTACAAAAAAGTATCAAAACGCTCAAAGTGGCAAGTATAGCCATTCGGGTTTCTCACCAAATAATCTTGATGCTCAGGTTCTGCTGGCCAAAAAGTGGAATACGGTTCTAAAGTAGTCACAGCATCTGCTTTCCATTTTCCTGAGGAATTAACTATATCAATTACTTCTAATGCCGTGGCTTTTTCTGATTCATTTTGAATAAAAATAGCCGATCTGTAGCTTGAACCTTTGTCGTTTCCTTGCTGATCGACTGTGGTTGGATTATGGATTCTAAAAAAGTAATCTAAAATCTCTCTAAAGTCAGTTTCCTTAGAATTATAGATAATTCTGAGTCCTTCCGCATGGCCTGGGTGGTATTTATAGGTAGGATTTTCGTTTTCACCACCAATATACCCGACTTCGGTATCAATAATACCTGGTCTGGTTCTGAAGAGTTCTTCCATTCCCCAAAAGCAGCCTCCTGATATATATGCTTTTTTTATTTCTTCCATTTTCTTGTATTTTTTTCAATTATGAACTGCACGATAATTGCGAGCAGCCTACTTTATATTTGGCCCAATCTGGTCGTTTTGCGAACCATTTCTGGTATTGTAGCTGTTCATCATACGGTTTTAACAGCATTGTGTAAAGCTCATCTATTAATTTAAAGTCTCCTTTATTGGCCTCATCAATGGCTAATTGCGACATGTAGTTTCGGAGGACATATTTAGGATTAACAGTATTCATTTGTGTAAATCTATTGTCAGCACTGACATTTTCAGACGAAATATAATCCTGATACTGCTTATGCCAAGTCTCCCATCTATCTTTTGAATTTTCAAGTTTCTCACTCTCTAAATAGGTCACTTCATGTAGTAATTTCCAAAAGCCCGCAAACGTGTCAGATGCTTTTGAGGCTAGTAATCGGAAATATAATGTCATGTCAATTTCACTCGTCTGCATTAAATTAACCAGTTCAGTTATAAAATCATCAGTAACCTCAACTGCTTTCTGGAGTCCAAGTTTACTGCACATCATTTTATTATAATCTATCAAATAACCAGACTTGTACTCATCTAATATATTTTGCAAAGGCTCAGCCTCCTCAATTAATGGATACAAAGCATTGGCCAATTGGACTAAATTCCACAGCGCAATGTTAGGTTGATTGCCAAAACGATAACGTTTATGTTGAGCATCTGTTGTGTTTGGTGTCCATCCCAAATCAAAATCCTCTAACCAGCCATAAGGCCCATAATCAATGGTTAGTCCCAATATTGACATATTATCGGTATTCATCACACCATGCACAAAACCAACCCGCTGCCAATGCACAATCATTGCTCTGGTTTTATTAACTACCGATTTAAAAAAGGCAATGTAAGTTGCTTTACTTGGCGACCCTAATTCTCGAAAATGATGATTAATTGTATAATCAACTATGGTTTTTAGGTTCTCTTTTTCTTGACGAGCAGCAATAATTTCAAAACTGCCAAATCTTAAAAAAGAGGGCGACACTCTACAAACTACAGCGCCTAATTCTTCTGCAGGATTGCCATCATACAACATATCTCGCACAACTTTATCACCGGTTAACGCCAGCGACAAAGCCCTAGTTGTTGGCACGCCCAAAGCATGCATGGCTTCGCTACATAAATACTCACGGACACTTGAGCGCAATACCGCCAAACCATCAGCCGTTCTGGAATACGGCGTAGGACCCGAACCCTTTAATTGAAATTTCCAATTTTGATTATTGATGTCTAACTCTGCAATATTAATGGCCCTACCATCCCCTAATTGACCTGCCCAATGACCAAATTGATGACCGCCATAGCACATAGCATAAGCCTTAAAATCAGGAAATGGTTTGGCTCCAGACAGTACTTTTAAGCTATCTGCCTTTACACCAAGGTCAATTCCTAATTCTTGCATAAACTGGTTACTGGCATGCACCAATGTTGGATGGGCAGGCACCTTTGTATCCACTAACGAAAAGCAAGCATTACTCACTTGTCTTCTTGTATTACTCAAATCAGGATCCGCTGGTAATTCGGCAGAAAATTGAGGTACTATTTCTAAATCTAAAAATGAAGTCATGCTGGTATTTCTTGATCGCAATTGGAACAGATATATTTATCTTTCAAATTATGCGTTTTTTTTACATGATCGTTTACCACCTCAGAAATAAAACTGTCGTATACAGCTGAACCCGGTTGGGCATGCTCATCTTTAATCACGTCATAAAACTTACCATCCCATTCACTTTGCCCCCAGCATGTCGGGCATGTTCCTTTTGGGTTATCTGAAGTAGAATCTACTAATTTTTTATTACTGAAATAAGCTTTTATGTTTTCTAAAACTGACATATTTTTTTTAATAGTGAATGATTTCTTTCCATTTATTACTCCTCATGGCAATAAGTCTGATATATGAGCAAATAGCTATAGCCTTATATCCCTCCTTAGTTAATTTTTCAAAAGTTTTCTCTACCAGTAATTTACCTATACCCTGACCTGACAACTCATCCGGAACTTTTGAATAGACAAGCTTCATAATTTCGCCTTCCATAGAATAGCTAACATATGCTTTGTGACCGCCATGTAGATTCAGGGTAAATTCGCGATTTTCTTTGTCATGTACAATTTCACTCATTAGTCATCCCTTCCATTTCTAATACCATTGATTCCGAGTTAATACAATATCTTAAACCACTAGGTTCCGGACCATCAGGGAAAACATGTCCTAAATGGGCATCACATGTATTACACATCACTTCTACTCTGACCATACCAAAACCAGTATCTTTTTCATACTTAATAGCACTTTCAGATATTGGTTGTGTAAAGCTAGGCCAGCCAGAACCCGATTCAAACTTAATTATAGAATCAAAAAGTGGTGTTTCACAACATACGCAATTGTAAATTCCTGGATCATAGGCAGAGCATAAAGCACCTGAACCTGCTGGTTCAGTTCCTTTCATTCTAGTTATTCTGAATTGCTCAGGTGTTAATATTCCTTGCCATTCGGTTTCGGTTTTTTCAACTCTTTTTAAAGGTGCAGGACTCCCGTGAGTTGCAAATTTAATAACGTTATTCCAGTTCAACATTTTAATAGGTTTTGTTAAAAATACAATATTTTGATTGTTTACTATTGAATGAGTCGGGAAAAGGGTTGGGAAATTACTGAATTAACTCTTTTTAAGAATTGCGTCTGGGTCAATGGGGGATAGTTTCGCATGGCGCAATGTATACATCTAATTTAGCCCAGAAAAAAGCACCTCAAAAAATGAGATGCTTCCTAAAAACTTACATATTTAGCATCTTAATAAGCCCTTTCATTATTTCCTTCCATGTAATTAATGAAGGCTTTATTTACCACTTTATTACCTCCTGGCGTTGGATAGTTACCTGTAAAATACCAGTCGCCTGTATGGTTTGGACAAGCAATTCTTAAATTTTCAACTGTTTGGAATACAATTCTTACATCTGACTTTACACCTTCCGGTTTAAGCATTTCTGCAATTTTCTGCGAGATATCATCATCAGAGTAACTATCGTATAATTCCTTTACATAATTTTTAATTTGTTCTTTTGGCAAGTGCTCTTGGGCTTTACATTTATCGTATACATCCTGAATAACATGCTCTTGTCCATTTTGCTTTAAAAGCGCAATTGTGGCAGTAAAAGCAATAAAATCTCCCATTTTTGCCATATCTATTCCATAACAATCAGGATATCGAATTTGCGGAGCACTTGACAGCACCACTATTTGTTTCGGATTTAAACGATCCAAAATTCTTAATATGCTTTTCTTTAAAGTTGTCCCTCGTACAATAGAATCATCAATCACGACTAAATGGTCGGAACCTTCGTTTACTGTTCCATAAGTAATATCGTAAACATGCTCCACTAAGTCATCACGACCGTCATCTTGGGTTATAAATGTTCTAAGCTTAGTGTCTTTTATTGCGATTTTCTCTATTCGAGTTCGTCTATTCAGGACTTTCATCAATTCTTCATCAGTTAACTGATCAGCTGATTCTTTTAATAAATCAAACTTAACTGTATTCTGGTAATCTTCCAACCCTTTAATTAAACCGTAAAATGATGTTTCTGCCGAATTTGGTATAAAAGAAAAAACAGCATTATCTACATCATTATTAATATGTTTTAATAATTGAGGCAACATTAAACGCCCCAATTCTTTTCTCTCATTATATATGTCCTTATCGCCAGGTCTAGAAAAGTAGATCCTTTCAAAAGAACACTGAGTTACTTTTTCTGACTTATTGATTTCAATTTCACTCACATCTCCCGCTTTCTTTATAATTAAAGCATGACCAGGTTTCACTTCTTGAATTTTATCAATTGGTACATTAAACGCAGTTTGAATAACTGGTCGTTCAGAAGTCACCACACAAATCTCATCATCTTCGTACCAAAATGCAGGACGAATTCCATTCGGATCACGCAATACAAAAGCATCCCCATGTCCTATTAATCCCGCCATTACGTAGCCACCATCCCAATCTTCAGAGGATCTTTTTAAAATATCTGGGACTGATATTTGCTCAGCAATCTGACTATATATATCTCTGTTAGAATAGCCAAGCGGCTTATATTTTTGATACAATTCAGAATTTTCTTCATCTAAAAAATGCCCAATCTTTTCCAGTACAGTCACAGTATCTGACTTTTCCTTTGGGTGCTGACCTATTTTTAAAAGAACTTTAAATAGTTCGTCATTATTTGTTAAATTGAAATTTCCAGCTACAATTAAAGACCTAGTCATCCAATTACTTTGACGTAAAAAAGGGTGACAGCTTTCAATGCTATTTCTACCATATGTGCCATACCGTAAATGGCCAAGAAATAACTCTCCCGTAAAACCAGCATTGTGTTTTAGATAATTAACATCTTTCAATAACTCAGGCGCCTCCTCCTCAATTTCGGTAAATCTGGAATTTACTGTTTTAAATATTTCTTGAATTGGCTTTTGCGCATTCGATCTGGTTCGGCTGATATAGCGTTCACCAGGCTCCATATTTAACTTAATATTGGCCAGTCCTGCCCCATCTTGTCCTCTATTGTGCTGCTTTTCCATCAGCAAATACATTTTATTCAAACCGTAAAAGGCTGAACCATACTTATCGAGATAGAATTGAAGAGGCTTTTTGAGTCTTAAAAGTGCAATTCCGCACTCATGTTTTAATGGATCGCTCATAGAGATATTAAACCGAGTTATTTTATCTTCACAAAATTATATATTTCACTTGGTAGAAAGGCAAAAAAATAAAGAAATAATTTTTTTTCAATATCCTTTGTTAATAAATATGAAGTTTGTACATTTGCACCCCCAATTTGGGGCAATTATAAATTAATTTAAAAGTTTAATACTGTGGATACATTAAGCTACAAAACAATTTCAGGCAATAGAGAAACCGCTAATAAGAAGTGGTTATTGGTTGATGCAGAGGGACAAACGCTTGGTAGACTTGCCAGTAAAGTAGCGTTTATGATTAGAGGAAAGCACAAGACGAATTACACGCCTCATGCTGACTGTGGAGATAACGTTATTGTTATTAACGCAGAGAAAATTTCTCTTTCAGGAAAAAAGTGGGAGCAAAAGACCTACATTCGCCACACTGGATACCCAGGTGGGCAAAGATCTTTGACTGCGAGTGAATTAATGGCAAAGAGACCAATTAGAATGGTTGAAATGGCTGTCAAAGGGATGTTACCTAAAAACAAATTAGGAAGCAAACTTTACAAAAACATGAAGGTGTACGCTGGAACTGAGCATGATCATTCTGCACAAGCACCTGAAACTATCAATTTAGATACAATTTTAAACAGACAATAAGATGAGTGTAATTAATACATTAGGTAGAAGAAAAACATCTGTTGCTAGAGTTTATCTTTCAGAAGGTTCTGGAAAAATCACAATCAACAAAAAAGATTTAAGTGTTTACTTTAAAACACCTATGCTTTTAGACAAGGTTAACCAACCGTTTACAATTTCTGATTTAGTAGGAAAGTATGACGTGGTAGCAAATGTTGACGGTGGTGGCATCAATGGTCAGGCGGAAGCAATTAGATTAGGAATTTCAAAAGCATTGGTAGAAATTGATGCTGATTTGAAACCTGCTTTAAAAGCTGAAGGCTTAATGACTAGAGACCCAAGAATGGTTGAAAGAAAAAAGCCAGGACAGAAGAAAGCGAGAAAGAAATTTCAATTCTCGAAACGTTAATATTCTATCTAAAACAGTTGGTTTAGTATCTAAATGGTTAAGACTGCAGAAATGTACTACTTAACTGTTGATTTTCACCAATAGCGCAAAGCGCGCAAGAAAAATTAAAAAGAAAGTAAACAATTAAAAAAAATTACAAAAATGGCAAGAGCAACATTTGACGAGCTATTAGAAGCCGGAGTTCACTTCGGACATTTAAAAAGAAAATGGAATCCTTACATGGCTCCATACATCTTTGCTGAAAAAAGAGGTATCCACATTATTGACCTTAACAAAACAGTTGCACAACTAGATTTAGCTTGTGCAGCATTAAAACAAATCGCAAAGTCTGGTAAAAAAATACTTTTCGTAGCGACTAAAAAGCAAGCTAAAGAAATAGTTGAAGCTAGAATTAAACCAACCAAAATGCCTTTCGTTGTTGAAAGATGGTCTGGTGGTATGTTAACTAATTTCGGAACAGTTCGAAAAGCCATAAGAAAAATGACTTCTATTGATAAAATGGGAGAAGACGGCACAATGAAAACATTGTCTAAAAGAGAGCGTTTACAGTTGTCAAGAACAAGAGCTAAATTAGACAAAAACTACGGTACAATTGCCGATATGACAAGAATGCCATCAGCAGTATTTGTCGTAGATGTTCTCAAAGAACAAATTGCAGTGAGGGAAGCAAACAAATTAAGTATTCCAACATTTGCAATGGTTGATACAAATTCAGATCCAAGAAATATCGATTTCGTTATTCCTGCAAATGATGATGCAACTAAATCTATTGCTAAAATAATGGATATTGTAACTGGCGCAATCATGGAAGGTCTTTCTGAAAGAAAAGACGCAAAAGATAAGTCGAAAGAAGCTAAAGAAACTGCTGCAGCTGCAGAAACAGAAGCAACAAAAGCGGCTGAAGCAACAAAAGAAGAAGTAGAAAAATAATTTATAAAGGAGCGTAACAAATGAAAATTACTGCATCACAAGTAAACGAATTAAGAAAAAAAACTGGAGCTGGAATGATGGATTGCAAGAAGGCTCTTGTAGAAGCAGAAGGAGATTCTGAATTAGCAATAACAATACTTAGAAAAAAAGGACAAAAAGTTGCTGCTAAGAGAGGAGAAAACGAAACTGCTGAAGGTTTAGTAATTGCTAAGTCGTTTGATGAAGGAGCAAAAGGAGTTATTTTATCATTAAGTTGTGAAACTGATTTCGTTGCTAAAAATTCTGAATATTATGACTTTGTTGAAACTTTAGTTGATATTGCAGCTAAAAACAATGCATCCTCTGTTGAAGAATTAAATGCTTGCTCATATGACGGAACCATTTCTGTACAGGAAAAGATAACGGAGCATGTAGGCGTTGTTGGTGAGAAATTAGTACTTTCTAACTTTGCACTCTTAAATGGAGAAGCTGTTGTTGCATATAACCACCCAGGTAATCAAGTAGCAACTATGGTTACTTTGACTAAAGGAAGTGATGAAGCGGTTGATGCTGGTAAACAAGTAGCAATGCAAGTTGCTGCCATGGCTCCACTAGCATTAAGTAAAGAAGGAATTCCTGAAGCTACAATTGCTAATGAAATTGAAATTGGAAAAGAATTGGCAATTAAAGAAGGTAAACCTGCTGAGATGGCTGAAAAAATTGCCATGGGTAGATTAAACAAATTCTTTAAAGAAAATACTTTGCTAAGCCAATCATTTATTAGAGATAATAAAAAATCAATAGAGCAATTTTTGAAAGACACCGACAAAGACTTAACGGTTACGGAGTTCAAGAGATTTGCATTAAAATAATTTAAAAAAAAAAGAGAAATTAAAATTTCTCTTTTTTTTTGTTTTCTTTTTTATCTAATATGAAATACAAAAGAGTTTTACTGAAATTAAGTGGTGAATCGTTGATGGGCGATAAGCAATTTGGAATTGACAACGCAAGACTGGCTGAATATGCCTCTGAAATAAAAAAATTGTACGGAGAAATTGAACTAGCAATTGTGATTGGTGGTGGAAATATTTTCAGAGGAGTTCAAGCAGAAAAAGGGGGCATGGATCGTACCCAAGGAGATTATATGGGTATGCTAGCCACCATGATTAATTCAATGGCTTTGCAAGCCTCACTTGAAAAAGAAAATATAAAAACCAGACTTGTTTCAGCCATTGAAATGAGAGAGATAGCGGAGCCATTTATAAAAAGAAGGGCTGTACGTCACCTTGAAAAAGGAAGAGTAGTCATTTTTGGTGCTGGAACGGGTAATCCTTATTTTACTACAGATTCAGCCGCTGCTTTAAGAGCAATTGAAATGCAAGCTGATGTTATTTTAAAAGGAACACGTGTGGATGGAATCTATACTGCTGACCCTGAAAAAAATGCTGATGCTGTAAAATATGACAACATCAGTTTTGATGAGGCATACAACAAGGGACTTAGCATAATGGATATGACTGCATTTACGCTTTGCAAAGAAAATAATGTTCCGATTATTGTGTTTAACATGAATGAAAAAGGCAATTTAGAAAAGATTGTCAAAGGAGAAAAAATTGGTACTTTAGTATCCAACAATTAACTATTAAACTAAATAGCTATGGAAGAAGAAATTAATTTTATTTTTGATTCTTTAAAGGAAGCCAACCAAGGCTCAATCAATCATTTAATTGAAGAATTAAGAAAAGTTCGAGCGGGAAAAGCAACACCATCAATGCTTTCAAGTGTGGTGGTAGACTATTACGGTTCATTCGTACCTTTGAGTCAGGTTGCTAATGTTAACACTTTAGACGCACGAACTCTATCGGTTCAACCCTGGGAAAAGGCCATGCTAGATGAAATAGCAAAAGGAGTGACAAATGCTAATTTGGGTTTAAATCCGCAGAGTAACGGTGAAATGATTATCATAAACGTTCCTATGCTCACTGAAGAACGAAGAAAAGAATTAGCAAAGAAAGCACGAGGAGAAGGTGAAAACGCTAAAATTAGTTTAAGAAATAATCGAAAAGACGCCATTGATGAAATTAAAAAATTAAAAGACAGTGGCATGTCAGAAGACTTGCAAAAAAATCTAGAAGACGACGTTCAAAACATAATCAAAACTTTTAGCGAGCAAATTGATGATTTATGCGCTAAAAAAGAAGTGGATATCTTAACAGTTTAAGATTTACAAATAATAATTATATCCAAATCTGTCTTATATCTTGAGGCAGATTTTTTTTTCAAATCATTTAAGTCATGGGCGAAGATTTTAATAGAAATTCAGACAATTTAGAAAATGACATCATTTTTGGTGTTAGATCTGTTATTGAAGCAATAAGAGCGGGTAAAGAGATCAATAAAATCATGATTCAGCGAGGTATGCAAAAAACCTTGTTCAAAGAATTAAAAGAAGAATTAGCGAATAAAACATATAACCTTCAATTTGTCCCAATTCAAAAATTGAACAGACTGACTAGAAAGAATCATCAAGGCGTAGTTGCATTTATTGCACCAGTAACATATCAGCATATCGAAGATATCACGACTCGCATTTTCGAATCAGGGGAAGTACCCAACTTTTTGATTTTGGATAGAATAACGGATGTTAGAAATTTTGGAGCCATTGCAAGAACAGCTGAATGTACAGGAATTGATGCTATAGTAATTATAGAAAAAGGAGGAGTACTAGTTACTTCAGATGCTATAAAAACTTCTGCAGGTGCTTTAATGCGAATTCCAATTTGTAAAGCGAAAGACCTATCAGCCGTTGTTCATTTTTTAAAAGCTAGCGGGGTGCAAGTTGTGGCACTAACAGAAAAAACAAATCAAATGATTCAAGATATTGAAATGACACTACCAACGGCCATTATTATGGGGTCCGAAGAAGATGGTATTTCAACTAAATTACTGTCGGAAGCTAGTGAAAAAGCTAGAATTCCTATGGAAGGTGAAATTGCTTCGCTAAATGTTGCTGTTGCTGCTGGCATTGCCATGTATGAAGCATTAAGACAAAGACTAGGTTAAAATACTGTCAGTTTTCACCTAATAAATATTCTCTATATTCGTTGAAGTGAAAAAGCAGACGGAACAGCTATTAATCGCAACCATTCTTGCGGCAGGATTTATCCTTCGCATACTATCATCCTATTTTCATTCATATAGCAGTGATGAACTTAGCGCAATTACAAGACTGAATTACGATAATTTCTCGGACATTCTAGAGTATGGCGTAAAACTTGGCGATATGCATCCTGCAGGCGTGCAAATTTTTATGAAATTGTGGGCAAGCATTTTTGGTACATCAGAGATAGCAATGAGATTACCATTCGTTATTTGTGGTACCATATCAATTTTTGTTATCTATAAATTAGGAAAGCATTTTTCTACAAATGTTGCATTATTTGCTTCTGCACTATGGGCCTTCTTGTTGTTCCCTATTATTCAATCAGAATTGGCAAGACCCTATAGCCCTGGATTATTATTTACTTTACTAACAGGTCATTTTCTACTTAAATTTATTCTCAATGATTTAACAAACCAGGAAAAATGGAGGAATTCAATCGTACTAGCTATTTTTATTTCAGCTGCTATGTATACGCATTATTTTGCTTTTGTAATGGTTGGTTTTATGGCCTGTTCAGCATTATTTTTTATCGAAAAATCAACAAGATTACCGCTAGTTTTGAGTGGAATAGCTTCAGTTCTACTTTTCTTACCACATCTGTCAATTACAATGTATCAAACAAGTATAGAAGGAGGACTGCAATGGCTTTCTCCACCAAATAATATATGGCTATTCAAGTTTCTTTTTCATGGTTTTAACAGTTCATGGTTACTACTTGTCAGTCTTATCAGCATAACAATACTAGCAGTGACTGTGAGATCATATTTGAAAGAAACGGCAATTTCAAAATTAAATTTTATTCTAATGATTTGGTTTTTTGGAATATACATTGTTGGGGCTATTTTATCGCACTACCTTACTCCAGTTTTAAAATTTCCCGTCATGTTGTTTGCTTTTCCGTTTTGTATTTTACTGATCTCACGATTAATTGAGCCACTTTTTTCAATCGGAAAATCTGTATTTCCTATCATTTTTATGACAATTGCATTACTTTCAACTACTATTGAACAGAAATTGTTTAGCAATGGAGTCCACTACGAAGTATTTAAGGAAATAAGTGAACATATTAGAACTTGGGAAAACAAAATTGGAAAAAACAACCTAACCATTGCAATGAATATCAGTAATCCAAACTATCTTAATTTTTATGCACTTCAAACAGGAGAAGAACATATCATAGACATAGATATTATTAACTATGGTGATGCTGCTATTTTGGATTCACTGCTTCAAAACTGTCGTACATCTTATTTTGCAATTGGATATTCAGCTCGCCACACACCCATCCAATTCTTAAATCAATGCCTCAGCTATTTTCCTTTTATTTCAGATCAGCATCAGTACAACAATAGCGCTATTTTTCTGCTATCAAAAAATATAAAAGATCAAAATATTAGATTTAAAAAATTACAAACAATTTTATTTTCAGATTCTGGAGCAGAATGGGAATTTGAGTCTGAAAAATATGACCCCATTGAGCAAGTTTATTTTGCTGATGGAACTAATTCCTATCGTCCACAATATATATTTCCCGCAAGTAATGAATCTGCTACAAATCAGCATTTTTTAAGAGTTGAAATTGATGCAAATATTACTAGCGAAAACGAAGTGACTATAGTCGCTATCCCACAAAAATCAGGTAATGAAACAGTTTTAGATAACTATGAAAATCCCATTTGGATTGGGAAAAATGTTGAGCAAGGATTACTGAAAAATGGAAAGGAATCTTTTGCTTTTTCACTTCCGCCTAATATGCCAGCAGATGGCCATGTTAATATTTATGTTTGGAATAGAAATGCTAAACCATTCTTTATTAAAAATATTGAAATTTCGGAGATAAAAAACATTTGGAATAATTAACAATAAAATGATTTAAAACCTGTTTTCTCAGTAAATTAATCTGTATCTTTTCGCATTATTAAAAAAATTACATTATTGTTTTATGAAAATATTTGCACTACTAATTGCACTACTTCCAGCACTAATCTTTGGACAAGAAAATAAAAAAAGTCTTCTTTGGAAAATAACTGGTCCAGAAACACAAAAAACCTCCTACTTATATGGAACAATGCACATTAGTGGAAGGCTTGCTTTTCATCTAGGTGAAGAATTCTTTGATGCCATTACTGAAGTGGATGCCATTGCATTAGAATCTAATCCAATTATATGGTTAGATGAAATCTTTAACTCAAAAAGTGCAAGCGACTACCTAGGTAGATATGGATTTCAATATCAAACTTATAAAGGTTTTTATCAAGATGCTTTCAAACTATCAAAGCTTGAAAACAAGGACTTAAGTAAAGATATATCTTCCGATCATTATTTAAGTAATTGGATGTTGTACAGAGAAAATAAAAGCCAACAAGATTTCGAGGAAGAAACTTTCCTTGATTTATTCATATACCAAACTGGAATGAAAAACAATAAAAACGTTTACAGTCTGGAAGATTTTTCGCAAACAACTCAATTTAGTAAGATGGGGAATTTACCAGATGCTGAAAAAAAAGAAGAGGATGCATGGTTTGAAGAATTGACTGAAGAAAAAAATGCCAGAGATTTAATTCAAGATGCATACAGAAATAAAGATGTGATGTTGCTAGATTCACTTCATGGGCAAATCAATTCAGATAATTTTCTAAAGTATATGTTAGACATTCGGAATGATATAATGGCAGTAAAAATTGATTCATTTATTATGAAGGAGGACGTTAGTTTATTCATTGGTATTGGAGCGGCACATTTAGCGGGTGAACACGGCGTTATTCAATATTTAAAGGATAAAGGCTACACAGTTGAGCCAATGTCTACCACAATAACTGATAAAGCAAAAGAAATAAAAGAGTCATTTGATGAAAAAACAACTACAATAGCATATGATAAAAAGTTTGAAACAGATCTATTTTCGCTTAGTGTACCAGGGCAAATGTTCGAAACACCTTCGAGTTCTGATAATCAGCGACAATTTTTTTCACCTGAATTAACAAATGGATCATACTTTTCGGCAAAAATTATTAGCACATATAACTACTTCAATACTTTAGAAACAAAAGATTATGTTTTAAAAGTTGACAGCTTGCTATTTGAAAGTATTCCTGGTAATATTATTAGTAAAAAAGCCATTTCCAAAAATGGATTTGAAGGTTTAGATGTATTGAACCAAACTGCCAATGGAAACTTTCAACGGTACAATATTTTTTATACACCAATACATATTTTAATATTTAAAATGGGGGGTAAAAAAGACTTTGTAAAAGATCAAAGCAATGGATTTTTTAATAGCATAACACTTACATCTAACGACAAAGAAAACTGGGAAACTGTAAGCACTCTTAAAGGTGACTTTTCAGTGTTAGTACCTGCATATCACCACATAAAAAATAATATTAGAATTACAAGTTTATATAACCACCCAGAATTAGAAGCACATGACAAAAAGAGTAATGCCTCCTATATTGTAAAGCGGGCCACACTTCACGACTTTGAATTTATAGAAACTGATGATTACGAATTAGATAGAATTATTAATAAGTTCTTAGAAGAATTAGATATTGATTCCAATACTGTTGATATAGATACCAAAGCCATGTATCCAACTGCTTACGGGACAGCTATTAACTCAAAAAAACAAGTAATTAACTTAAAGGTGATTATAAAAGGGGCATATTACTATATGCTCATTAGCGTTAACGCAGACGAAGCTTCGAAAAACAAATTCTTTAATAGTTTCAAGTTTGGAGAATTCAATTACATTTTCCCTTTTGAAGAAAAGAAGGATTCTACGTTATTGTTTTCAGTAAAATCTAATTACTTATACCCTACCAAGTTTAATGACACATATACCAAGGCATACAGAACAAAAATTAAAAATGAACGAAAAAAGAAAGAAGATAATTCTTACAAAAGCAATACTGAATCGAGACTGTATTATTCCGAAAACTTTGAAAGAATAGCCGTAGAATCCTTTAAATATCACGATTATTCAGAATTTGATAATATTGATTCTTTATGGGCAAAAGAAAGAAAATTCTATGAAAAAGACTTAGAACTGATTGTCAAAGACTTTTCACCGTCGAAAAAAGATGACTTAGAAATATTAGACATTTCGTTAGTTGACACCAATAGTACAAGAATGATTAAAGTAAAATACATTCTAAAGCACGGTATGATCTACACTATTAAAGCTAATCTCGATACGATTTCTGAACCATCATTATTTGTAAATTCATTTTTCGATTCATTTACACCACTTGACACTATTGTAGGCAAGTCAGTTCTAGTCGACAAATCTAAATTATTTCTATCCAATATTTATCATGAAGATAGTTTGATTAAAACTCAAGCCCTAGAGTCTGTTCGATCGCATGTTAATTTTGATGACGAAGACTTTGAAGACATGAAAAAAGTAATTACTTCATACCCGTTTACCGATAAACAAATTGACATTAAGACTCAAATGATTTCGGACTTAGGAAGACTGGAGAAACAAGATATTACTGAATTTTTAGAAACGCTTTACGCAAAATCAGAAGACACGGCAATGTATCAAATTGCAATTTTGACAGCACTGGCAAGACAAAATACAAAGCAAAGCACACAGTTGTTCTTAGAATTACTTGAAAAAGACATTCCTTTGTCTAGTAGCTCTTATGGAGGATATGGAATGTTCCGTCCATACTACGATTCCTTAGAAATTGCAGCTGAATTATTCCCAGATCTGCTAAATTACACTTTTGTGCCTCAGTACAAAGAACCTAGCTATCAACTATTAACTCAAGTAGTAAAAACTAAAAATATTAAAGGAAAAGATTTCAAAAAATCGTACAAACAAATTCTTAGAGAAGCCAAAATTGAATTAAAAAGTCAAATTAGCAAAGAACAAAATGCATTGGCGGATGATAATAAGAACAGATATAGATATGAATCCTATAAAAATCAGGGAAATTCTACCTTGGTTAACTATGCGATTATGTTAATGCCTTTTTATAAAAAAGCAGATGTACAAGCATTTTTTGTGAAACTTAATAAAGTGGAAGATTATAAAGTTCAAACTAACATTGCAATAAGAAAGACACAGTTTGACATACCAGTTAATGATACCATATGGACTTACTTAGCTTCCGACTTACTGAATAGAAATTACTTGTATGAAAAACTACATTATAGAGAAAAACTTGACCTATTTCCTAAGGAATTCAGCAACCAAAAGCATATAGTGGAATCATATTTATATGAAAATAATTTTGATGTAGAAGTTGATAGTTTTGCGTTTGTTGAGATGAGAGAAGTTATAGTGCAAAACGACACAGGATATGTATATTTTTATAAGAGTAAAAGAGAAAAAGATGATGACTGGGTCTTGGATTATATTGGTCTGCAACCGCTAGATACAACTGAAATATCAATCATGCCTGAATACATGCAAACAAAAATAAAAATTGAAAAATATAAAGAACTGTCGGAGATTATAGACGACCAAATTGAAACGATAAAGCTTGATGGTCATAAGAGAGCGAAAAAATCTAATAAAGGTGGTTATAACTTAGATTGGTATTATTAATGCTTGATGCAAGAAAAGTCAGAGCAGCAAAACAGAATCAATAGTGACCAGCCAGTTGAATTTGACTTGAGCGGAGTCAAAAGTTACATCATAAAACTTTTCACGAATGAATTGAATCCAAATCTACAGTACCACTCTTTAAATCACACGTTAAATGTAGAAAAGGCCGTTAGCAAATATGCTGCAAGCGAAAACATTTCTGAGACTGATACTGTTTTGCTTCGAGTTGCGGCACTATTTCACGACACAGGGTATATAGACCAATATCATTCAAACGAATCTTTTGCTGTTAACAGACTTGTTTCTGAAGCCCCTAATTACGGTTTTAGACCTATTGATATTTCATTTATATCGGAATTAATTTTATCAACCTCAAGAACTAGAAAACCTGCCAATATATTTGAAAAAATTATTTGTGATGCTGATCACGACTATCTTGGAACTAAGCATTATCATCTGTATGCTGAATTATTATTTACTGAACTCAATCTTTTTTCAAACAAACTATCTGAAAAAGAATGGATCATTAAACAAATCAATTATTTGCAAGATGAACATAAGTACCATACCCAGACTGCTATTAAATTACGTCAAAAAGGCAAAGAACTGAGAATAAAAGAATTGAAAGACAGTTTAAGTTCACTTAACTTCAAAAAATAAACTTTGAATACTACCGATTTCTGTAATATTTATTGTTCTATTTTTAGATTTATCTTTAAACAAATTAGCACCAATTGAACTGACCGATTGAACTGAAACCTCTGAGTCCTTCTTTTCTAATCTCGTTGGTGCCATTATCTTCGATTCGTTACTGAAACTTTTATCATAGTCTGCATTTGTTACTGTGTTTTCGTCTATATCTAAAGCTAAATCTTCGGCTAATATTTCTTTTTCCTCAATTGGGCTAGTAAAATGCTCATCATCAGTCGTTTCAAGATTTGCTTCTTGAAATTTGCTTCTGACACCTGGCTCAGATGATGCTGAATTAGCATTAACAGGCAATTCCACGAGCTCCTCTTTCGATTCCCGATCAATGTCAACGTTTATAGTTGCTTCGGGTTCAAGCACAGGCGTAGGCTCGAATTCTTCTTTAAGTTCATTTTTTACGCCGTTGCTATTGTCGGTTGGTGTCAAATCAGTTTCAGTAAGAGAATTTTCGTTTTCAGTTGGAATCTCTTTTATTTCAACTTTAGTATTCACTGCAAGTTCTTTTGTTTCAAACGGACTTTTCCACAAAGTGAAAACGCCAAAAAATACAACTAAAATTGTCGCAAATTGAAAAGCAGGATATTGATAAAATGACTTATTAGAAGGAAATAAGAAAAACCAAATTGATTGATACCAAGCTATAGACTTAGTAGTGGGGGGATACAATTTTTCCATAATATGCTCCCGCATTTCACTACTAGCTGTTACTTTTCTACCTTCAAAAAAACTAGAACTTTCAATCAACAAGTGCTTAAATTCATTGAATTCAGTTTCATTTTGAGCTACATCCTTCACTATTAAACGTTCTTCTGCAGTTAGTTCATAAAATTCTTTTCTCTTCACTATATCCTCTACTGTGTTCATTTTTCTATAATTTTTTGGTAAACTGCCAATTCACTTGCTAAATGTTTTGTGGCATAATGAAGCCGCGACTTTACTGTACCTTCATTTATATCCATTATCACTGCAATTTCCTTAATACTTAATCCATCTTCGTGTCTCAGTTTAAAAACAGAAGAATGCTTATCAGCCATGCTCTCTAGAGTATACTCAAGTGCTGCTCCAAAATTTTGTTGATCAAGTACTTCATCACTCATCAAATCACTGCTTTTATTTTGATGGTAATCAGGAACATCATATGAAGTATTTTTCCTTACTTCATGCTTTTTATATTCATTTTTACAGCGATTAAAGGCGACTGAAAACAACCACGACTTAAAATTTTGTTCCGCATCAAATAAATCCGGATTACCAATTAATTTTGTGAATATATCTTGGGCAGCATCTTCCGCTTTCAGCTGGTTTTGCCATAGTTTCTGAAAAAAAAAGTTGACTAAGTGATTTGCATATCGATCATAAATGTGCTCAAATGCCTTTTTATCTCCGTTTTGGAAAAGAAGCATTAGTTGCTCATCAGTGTGGTTACTATAGTCTTTCTTAAAAAGTCGCATCCTATTCTATCACTATCATTTTTTTAACAGTTTCAACTTTTTTAACCAGTCTAGCTAACTCCAAAATGTGCGATTTTAAGTTGGGAATTGAGCTATCTATATTATATAGTGTAATTAGCGGTGGCAAGACATTTCTGATAATTAGTAGATCTGTTTTGGTATATGAATAAGACTTTATTTTGAGTTTTTGATATTTCAAATAAAAATTAAGCAGGCTTTTAGCTTGCGATTGATTTCCTTTCTGAACAGTTAAACCAGTAATGAAGTTAGTAGGCTTAAACCACAATTTAGATTTCACTGTTGTACTGATGTAGACTCGTTTAATTTTTGATTGTAGCACTCGTAAACTATTCAAGTTATCGGTAGAATAAAGTTGAATTTTGTATTTGCTGTTTACATGTCTTAAATACAATGAATCTGACAAAAGACTTAAGGTTATCACTTGTATATCCGGTCTAATATTAGAATTACTTTGAAGGATCTGAATTGGAAAAGTATCGTCGATAGAATTGGTAATTACAACTGAATTCTTTGGTAATGATGTGATCATTAATTGATAGTAGGCATAAGTAAAATCTGAGTATAGACTGACACTACTCTTAGCCAAGTTAAGTTGCAAAGAAATATTATTATTTGCAAGCGCTTTAGCATACTTCTGCTTATTTGTTTGACTCCAACCACCAAACGAAAAGATTAGAAAGCATACAATAATAAAAGATCTCATTTTCATTTTTTACACATTATAAAGCAGTATACACCCATCAGCAACATTAGTTCAATAATGCAGAAAAG
>JBGCGA010000041.1:0-5419 GCA_045110285.1 Crocinitomicaceae bacterium
TTTACCGGAGAAGAGGAATAGTGGTTTAGTATTGGGACTAGTTACCGTAACTTTTTATCTCTTGTTAAAAACCTGTTAAATCGAATTCACTCAGATTCGTTTTCATTTAAATTTGATCAAAAAAAATGAAAACTGGTCGAAGTTTATTGCTTGTAAGTATTCTTTTAATGGCTTTTCCAATAATTGGCTATTCCCATCCTAATAATGGTGAGTTGTTATGTTTTGAAAAATCAAATTTTGATGTAGGAGAAGTGTATTTGAATGATCGGCCTATGGCATTTTTTGTTTTCGAGAACTGCAGTCACGATACTGTTTTAATTGAGCGTATTCAGTCAAATTCAATGGTGAATAGGCCGTTTGGATGGCACGCAAAGTATGATAAGAAGCCAATATTACCCCGTCAAAAAGACACTATCCGGTTTTATAGAAATTTTAGTTTTCAAACAGCAGGATTGTATGACCAAGGTTTTACAGTGTCTTACAAAAATTCTGAAGTAAAACAGCAGTTAAATATATTTGTTGAACTTAAACACAATGCCGGAAAATTAATAACCAATCCAATCCGGTTCGATACTCTGAACAAAGGAACTTCCGTTTTGTTTTCAATTCCAATTTTTAATGAAGGGACCGATCCGATTGAAATTTCGCCTAGAGATGGATGGAACAGAAGTCATATTGTACTTTATGATTCGTTCCCAAAAATTATTTTGCCTAATCAACAAACCAATTTAACCGCAAAACTTTTGACATCAGATTTATGTCAAACTTATAGACACAGTTTGTCCTTCTATTCAAACGAGGAAACTAATGCATATCAGAATATGCTGAATATTGGATATTCGGGGGTTTTGAATACAGTAAACGAAGCAGTTATTAGTTTTGATTCACTTGTACTTTCTAACTATATTAATAAAGGGGAAGTTTGCGTTTTTGATTTTAATTTTACAAATACAGGAGATATTCCTTTGATAATTGCATACGCAAAAACAAGTTGTGGCTGTTTGGTTGCTACTTATCCAAAGGAACCGATTTTGCCAGGTCAAAAAGGTATTATTAGCGTTAGGTACGATAGTAAAAGAGTTGGCCCCATTAATAAAAGTATCACTTTACAAACAAATGCTTGCAAAGAAACAACCGTTTTAAGGGTTAAAGGGTTTGTAAAATTTGTCAATAAAAACAATTAAAATACTTTGAGTTGGTGCAAACTAATTTGGAATTTTTTGTTCAAAGTAAGATTTCGAAATTAATATCTGTGATGTATATCATTCCTTACATTTTTCTACAGAAAAATGATAACAAAAATTAATAAACACGGTTTTAAATTGTGAGTATCTTTAAGCTCTAAAAATCTACCTAATGAGTAACCCATTATTACAACCCTATAAAACCGTTTTTGAAACCGCTCCTTTCGAGGAAATTGAATTGGCGCATTATCAGCCAGCTATCGAGGCTTCCATTGAAGAAGCTAAGGCTGAAATTGAAGCAATTGTTAATAATACAGAAGTACCAACTTTTGCAAATACGGTGGAGGCTTTGGAAAGAAGTGGTAAATTAATGGGTAAAATAACGTCTATATTTTTCAATTTAAATAGTGCAGAAACCTCTGACGAAATGCAAGCCATAGCTCAGAAAGTATCGCCACTCATTACAGCATTTTCTACCGACTTATTACTAAACGAAGGTCTGTTTAAGCGTGTAAAAGCTGTGTTTGAAAGTGAAGAAAAAGGCCACTTAACAGCTGAACAAAATTATTTGCTGGAGAAAACCTACAAGAGTTTTGTCCGCAATGGTGCTAACCTAGAAGGGGAAGATAGAGAAAAATTAAAGGCATTAAATAATAGACTGTCAGTGTTGAGTTTAACTTTTGGCGAAAACGTATTAAAAGACACCAATGCTTTTGAAATGTTGGTGGAAGATTTAGTCGATTTAAAAGGATTACCAGATGGCGCCATTCAAGCAGCCAAAGCAGAAGCAGAGCAAAAAGATTATAAGCAAGGTTATTTATTTACGGTAGATTATCCGAGCTATATTCCATTCATGAAATATGCTGAAAATAGAGAACTAAGGCAAAAAATGTTTTTGGCATTTGGTTCAAAAGGATTTCAGGATAACGACAATAATAACGAAGACATTGTAAAAGAAATAGCCACATTAAGGGCTGAGAAAGCGCAATTGTTAGGTTATGAAACCCATGCCGATTTTATATTAGAAGAACGCATGGCCGAAAAGCCAGCTAAGGTCTATGCTTTATGGGACGAATTAATTACGCATGCCATGCCAAAAGCCAAAGAAGAATTGGCGGAAGTGCAAGCTTTGACCGATAGAGAAAATGGACCCAATCCATTAGAGCGTTGGGATTTTTCTTACTATTCTGAGAAACTGCAAATGGAAAAATTTGCGATTAATGACGAAGTTTTAAAACCTTATTTTAAATTAGAAAATGTCATTTCGGGTGCCTTTCAAACCGCCGAAAAGTTATTCGGAATTATATTTAAAGAGCGCACAGATATCCAGAAATATCATAAAGACGTTCAGACTTTTGAAGTATTGAAGCCAAACGGAGAGCATTTAGCTGTTTTTTATGCCGACTTTTTCCCTCGTTCGAGTAAAAGAGGTGGCGCGTGGATGACATCTTTTAGAGGACAAAACAAATATGATGGCAAAGAACAAAGACCACATGTCGCCATTGTCTGTAATTTCACCAAGCCAACAAAAGACAAGCCGTCTTTACTAACATTTAACGAAGTCACTACTTTATTCCATGAATTTGGGCATGCCTTACATGGCTTAATGGCCAATGGCTATTATGAAAGTATGAGTGGTACCAGCGTTTTTTGGGATTTTGTAGAACTACCAAGTCAATTAATGGAAAATTGGTGTTACGAAAAAGATTGCCTTGATTTATTTGCAAAGCATTATGAAACTGGTGAAACCATTCCAGCCGATTTAATTCAGAAGATTAAAGACAGCATGAACTTTCTAAGCGCCTATCAAACGGTTCGTCAAGTTAGTTTAGGTAGGCTAGACATGGCTTGGCACGACAGAAAAGACGCACCAACAAAATCTGTTTATGAAACTGAAACAGAATCGGGTGCTAAAACGGCATTATTTCCAGAAGAAAAACGTACACTAACATCAACTGCATTTTCACATATATTCAGTGGCGGATATTCTGCGGGATATTATAGTTATAAGTGGGCTGAAGTTTTGGAAGCAGGTGCTTTTGAATACTTTAAAATCAATGGAATTTTTGACAAAGTAACGGCCAAAAAATATCAAGAAAACATACTAGAAAAAGGCGGAAGTCAGCATCCAATGGAATTGTATAAAGCGTTTAGAGGTCAGGAGCCAGATTCGAGGGCGTTGTTGAGGAAAAGTGGGTTAGTCCCATCTGTCCTGCGGACATCTTCCCCAAGGGAAGAAGTTAGTTAGTTAGTGGTTAGTGCTGCTTCGCTGGGGCTTCGCAGCTCAGGTTAATTTAGTACATAAAATACTGCTCTGATGGCACTGTAATTGGAGACTTACTTGAAAATTGATTTTAAAAAATGAAAAACAATACAATAAAAATAGACATAGTATCAGATGTGGCTTGCCCATGGTGCTATGTTGGGAAAAGAAGATTTGAAGCTGCTTTAAAAGTGTGGAATGGTGCCCCAATTGAAGTGAATTGGCATCCTTTTCAGTTGGATCCTTCTATGCAGCCTGAGGGGATGGACAGGGATACTTTTTTAGAGCACAAGTTCGGCGGAGCTGACAAGTCAAGTGATATGTTAAATCATTTAACTTCTATTGGAAAAGAAGAAGGCATTGAATTCAATTTTGGCGGTGATTGGTTGGTAGTAAACACACTTCATTTACATCAATTATTGCATGTTGCCAACTCAGAAGGGATTGGTGTAGAAATGAAAGAACGGTTTTTAAAGGCCTATTTTGAAGAATCGCTACATTTGAATAAACCAGAAGTATTGTATGCCATTTTAAAAGACTTTGGCTGGGACAAAGAAAAAATTGATACCATTATTAAAGACTTTGAAATTGCAAAAAAAGTAAAAGCTGAAATTGCACATTACCAAAAGCTAGGTGTATCTGGCGTGCCTTATTTTATCATTAACGATAAATACGGTATGAGTGGCGCACAGACTAGTCAAGTGTTTTTAGAAGCATTTAAGTCAGTTGAAAAGGAAGTGTTAACTGCTACTGCTGCTGCTGGAGAAACTTGTGATCCTGAAACAGGGGCTCGTTAATAGTAACTTGGCGCTATATTTATTTCGTTTATTACCATAGATTACTTTTTTAAAGGTGGCAGAGGCTTACCTTTGTTTTGAATTGCAATAAATCCAGAAAAACACTAGAAATACCATGAGAAATTTTGAATTTAAAAATCCAACTAAAATTATTTTTGGAGAAGGAGAAATTAAAAAAATAGCTTCTGAAATACCAAAAGATGCAAAAGTGTTGCTGCTTTATGGTGGTGGTAGTATTGAGAAAAATGGTATTTATGAGCAAGTCATAAAAGCTTTAAAAAAGCATGGTGTAGAAGAGTTCGGCGGTATTCCAGCCAATCCTGAATATGCTGTTTTAATGAATGCTTTGCAGGAGAATAAAGAAAAAAATATTACCTTCTTATTAGCCGTTGGTGGTGGCTCTGTCATTGATGGTACTAAGTTTTTGTCTTCAGCAGCTGAGTTTAAAGGTGATAATCCTTGGGATATTTTAGATAAGAAAATTCCTACAAAAAAAGGCATGCCATTTGGCACTGTTTTAACCTTGCCCGCAACAGGTTCTGAAATGAATTCTGGCGCAGTGATAACAAATGCTAAGACTAAACAAAAATTAACCATGGGCGGACCAGGTTTGTTTCCTGTGTTTTCAATTCTCGATCCTACAGTTGTAAAGTCTATTCCAAAAAGACAAATGGCGAACGGATTAGCAGATGCTTATACACATGTTTTGGAGCAGTACATGACTTATCCTGATGGTGCAGCACTGCAAGACAGAATTGCTGAGGGAATTCTTCAGACATTAATTGAAGTGGCACCTATTATTTTAAATGATCCTACAGACTATAAAGCCGCCTCAAATTTTATGTGGAGCTGCACCATGGCTTTAAACGGACTCATTCAAAAAGGCGTTCCAACTGATTGGGCCATTCATATGATGGGCCACGAATTAACAGCCCTTTTCGGAATCGATCATGCCAGAACATTGGCCATATTAGCCGGATCTCATTATACTTACAATTTAGAAACTAAAAAAGAAAAATTAGCACAGTATGCCTCTCGAGTTTGGGGTATTACTGACGGGACAATTGAAGAAAAAGCCAAGATAGGAATTGACAAAACAGTCGGCTTTTTTCATTCTATTGGGATAGATACAAAGCTATCTGATTATACTAAAGAATACGCTGGAACTGGAGCAG
>JBGCGA010000042.1:0-6457 GCA_045110285.1 Crocinitomicaceae bacterium
ATTCATTACCCTAAAACAACAATGCGTTCCAGCAGTACATTATACTGTAACTGATGCCACTGGTAAAATAGTAGTGCAAAGCACACCAATAGCTCTAAACGAAACCGTGGAAGTGCTAAAAGGTATCGATCTCCCAGCAGGTGTGTACATTGTTGAACTCACATCCAATTATGCCAAATCTGAGTATAAGATTGTAAGGCAGTAGGGGTTGAATTTCTCTATTTTTTTGAATTGTTTAAGGGTGCTCTTTGTTTCATGGAAATAAATGTCCAAATGCACTAAAGTTTATATGTTTGAATCAAAACTATCAAATTACATATTGTGAATATATCTACCATTTTTTAAAATCTAAACGTTAAAAAAACAAGAACGGTGGAACAGTTACTTTTAAGCTTATTGGACACACGATATTTTTATTGAATATTTAAAAGTAATTGAATGATTTTTAAAAAAGGCACATGACAATTGACAAAGATAAAACAGCATCATATGCTGATTAAAACTAAATACAACAAAAACTGATAGTTACGAAATATGAAAATTGAAAAAGCCCAAAATACTGATTCGAAAGATTTGACAGAATTAACAATACGTTCCAAGTCATACTGGGGCTACTCTTCCGAACAAATTACTGAATGGAAAGATGATCTAACAATTCGCACTGAATCTATTGATCAAAATGAAGTATATAAACTAGTGCAAGGTCATCAGTTAATCGGTTACTATTCATTCAAGGAAGTGGAAAATAAAATAATCAAATTGGATAACATTTTTCTTGAGCCCTCCTATATTGGTATAGGATTTGGCAAGATTATGATGAACCATTTTTTTGAGATAATAGAAGGTTCTGAATGTGAAACTATAAGACTTGACTCCGAACCAAATGCTGAAAAATTTTACCAAAATTTAGGATTTAAAGTTGTTGGAAAATTAGAAAGTTCTATTCCAAACCGGTTTTTACCAGTAATGGAATTAAAAATAAATAGAACTCGCAATTCTAATATTAAAAAGCATTAAGACGTCTTTTTAGCCAAATGCTACAGTTATTAAAAACATAGTGTAAATAGGTGATAAGTTATGAGTGCGAAGGTTTAAGTGCTATTGTAGACATATTAGAAAGGAAATCTAAAATGAAAAAAAACTAAGCACATAAGGTTTATTGCATGGTTGCTGCAGTTCAGCATAAATAACTATTTTTATTGAAAAGTTAGCTGCGATTTAATAAAAAACCAATATGTTAAGACCATCCGATATTGAATACAAGCAAACTAAGAATATCAAATTAGGATTGATGAAAATTGAAGCAAAATATAACAATTTTGTAGCTTGGATAAATTCAACATATAAAGTTAAAGTCATTAATATATTTGAAGATCTTTTAAGTGAAAATTTAATACGCCTTCAAATAATTTTTGAAACAGAAGCGGAAGTCGGAGCGTTTCTTGTAAAAAAACCGGTTTTTACTTTTTCAAAAAGGAAACAAACTGAAGTTAGAAAAAAATATAGGGAGCTGATTAATGTAGATATAGCTGGTAATGAAGTATTGGTTTTATTTTATGCCTTTCAACCAATTGCCCGCCAAGATGTGAATAACAAAGTTTCTGCGAAGTTTATAGAAAAACTTAAAAAAAAGTATTCAGAAGAAATATGGGTTATCCAGCGATATGGCGAACATACAATATTCTTTTTTTACACTAAAAAGCAACTAACTACAGCAAAGAAAAGCTTTTTATTAAGTAAACTTGAAAGTGAATATTATAAAGAATTGAAAAAACATGATAAGTTTGATTATTTTTCCTTAAAGAATTTTAATGCTCACTTTGATAGTAAAGAAAATTTTGAAGTCAATTATGATGGCAATTGGAGAAGATATTTCGATTAAAAAAACGTATGCTAGTTAGAATTACCCTCATATTTTTTCTTTTAATGGCATTGCAAAGTTTTGCCCAACAAAGTGCCGAAGAGTATAGAAAAAAAACAAGCAGAGAATTACTCTCAAAAGGCGAATACGATCTTGTCATCAAGTGGCTCGAACCTTTTCTTGATAGAAAAGATTGCATACCATCAGACTATTCACATTTGATAGGTGCTTACATGTTAAAAGAGGATTATTTTAATGCGCTTGCTTATTCCAATAAATGGTTGGATGTTTCAATGGAGGTTGGTGATACTGTAAGCCTATTAAAAGCTTCACGTTATAAAACCTCCTTCCTTTATCAATTAGAAGATTTGGAAGGTAGCATTGCTTCAGCTAAATTCTCCTTAAAGCATTACAAACCAACAGATACAATTGGTCTTACCTTAACAAAATTACACTTAGGTCTATTTCAACATGATAAAAAAGACTTTCAGTTAGCTTATGATACTTACAGTAAAATCAAATATGAAAATGTCGTTTTAGCTGAGGCAGAGTCTGAATACTTCAACAATTTTGGAATTATATATGCTAAGCTAGGCATGCTGGATTCAGCTATTTATTGCCAAAATCAGTCACTAAAGAACAAGTCTGAAATTGATGGAGAATATAGTAGGTCATTGAATTATTCGAACATAGCAGCGATTTGTATTGACGCAAAAGAATATAAATTGGCAATTACTTATCTTGACTCAACAAAATTAGTTAACGCCGATAGAAAACATCATGTTTTTGAATTGGTATATGAAAATTATTTTGAAGCCTATAATGGAATGGGAATTGCTGATTCTGCTCTATTTTATGTGCATAAACTTAAAGAATTAAATCAGGCTCTTTTTCTAGAGAAAATGGATCTTGAGATGCATGAATTAGAAAATAACTATAAGAAAGAGGCAGATTTAAAAACTAAAATTCTTCTGTCTAATGAAAAATTAGAAAAATCAAACTTACAATTAGTCTTGCTTATCATCATAATTCTTTTGATTGTTATTATCGCAGGAGGAGCCATCTTATTGCTCAGGTATAAAAATCTAAAAGCGAGTCGCGATAACTTATTGACTACTCAGCGCTTATTACGATCTCAAATTACACCTCATTTTCTGTATAACTCATTGTCTACTATCCAAGGGATGATCCTGAGTGAAGAGAATAAAACTGCGGCAACATATTTGTCCAAATTTTCAAGACTGGTGCGCCTAATACTTAAAAATTCAAGGGACAAAGTAGTTTCACTTTCTGATGAATTAGAGGCAATTAAGTTTTATATAGACCTTCAAAATGCCAGATTTAATGAGATGATTGATTATTCAATTCGCTTGGGTGAGGATGTTAAGAGTGAAAATATTTATATACCACCCATGTTAATTCAGCCCTTTGTCGAAAACTGTATTGAGCACGGATTTAAAAATATAAATGGAAATGGACTAATAGACATTCATATCTATTTTAAGAATAAATCGTTAGTGTGCATTATTACTGATAATGGGATTGGTGTTGATTCTACCCCAAATGAAACGATACTACCAAAAAAAGAATCTATTTCTACTGCCATTACAATGGAAAGAATGACATTGCTGGCAAAAGAGTTTAAGATGACTGGAAGCCTTGAAATTTGCGATAGAAAAAAGAATAATGAGCAAGGTACAATCGTAACCATGAAAATACCTTATAAAAATGATTAAAGCATTAATTGTAGAGGATGAAAGGTATATTCGAGAAGGGCTGAAAGCCCAACTCAAAGACCTGACCGAAGATATTGAAATTACTGGAGAATGCGAGTCTGTGCAACAGGCAATAGCGCATTGCAATAAGGTAATGCCCGACTTGGTTTTTTTAGATATTAATTTAAAAGACGGATCAGGATTTGATTTTTTAAATGAACTTGAAGATGCACCTTTTAAAGTTATTTTTATTACAGCTTACGAAGAGTATGTATTAAAAGCATTGAAACTAGGTGCAATCGATTACATACTTAAACCTATTAGCCAAGAGGAACTAAATGAGGCTTTACAAAAAGTAATGGCATTTGGTAAAACGCAAACTGAGGATCGATTAGCAGTTGTGAAAGATCAGTTTGCAGGTAAGAATAATCGAATGGTATTAAGAATGCACGAATCTTATCAAATGATCGATTTTACAGACTTAATGTATTGTGAAGCGGATGGCGGTTATACTAAGTTTTTTTTACAGGACAAACGCACTTTTATGGTCTCTAAAACATTAAAAGATTTTGCCAATCAATTACCTACAGATATTTTTGTTCGCACACATCAATCATACTTGGTGAATACCACATTCATTGATAGTTATGACAAAACGCGTTTTTTATATTTGAAGAATGGCGATAAAATTCCTGTTTCTATGAGAAAAAGGGAAAGCGTGATCTCCAAAATATTTGGAGAATTGTAAGACATTCAAAACAAAAACTTGACGAAAACAAACGGATAATTGATTAACTCTGTCAGATAGTCATTTCGTTTTTTTTATCCTCTTTTATTTAGTCTATTTGATCGAATAGGAAAATTATATTCTCTTTTAGTTTTTTTATCGCAGCATTTGAAGTAAAAATTTAAATGGTATTTCGTTAATTAAAAGAAATGAAGCTAAAAATAAATAAAACATTATGATAAGAATAGCAGAAAAGTTTGTAGTACTAGTACTTATATATTTATTTACAAATAATATTATTGCCCAAACGCCCTCACTTGTGCAAGATATTAACCCAGGAATGGGGCACTCTAGTCTTAAAAATTTAACTGTGAAAGGCACCGATTTATTTTTCCAAGCCAATGACGGAACACATGGATTCGAACTTTGGAAATATGATGGCACAACTGCTATTTTAGTGCAAGATATTAAGCCAGGAACTGGAAGTTCTACGTACGAAAGTGAAAAACTAACTCCACATGGAACAGATTTATATTTTCCCGCCGACAATGGTGTAAATGGATACGAACTTTGGAAGTATGATGGAACTTCAGCTATTATGGTGCAAGATATTGATCCAGGAATTGACGGAAGTTATCCACTTGATTTAACGGTGTTTGGTGCAGATCTTTACTTTTCCGCATATGATGGTACAACTGGAAGAGAGCTATGGAAATATGATGGAGCTTCAGCTACTTTAGTTGAAGATATTTGTCCAGGTTCTAATAGCTCAAATCCTGCTTTTTTTACAGCATTTGGCTCGGAGCTATATTTTAGTGCCTATGACCCCGCAAATGGATTTGAATTGTGGAAGTATGATGGAATTGCAGCTACTTTAGTTCAAGATATTAATCCAGGCGCTGTTGGCTCTAATCCTAGTAATTTAATTGTGTTCGGAACAGATCTTTATTTTGTAGCGAATGAGGGAGTAAATGGATTCGAATTATGGAAATATGATGGGACATCAGCTAGTTTAGTTCTAGATATTAATTCAGGCTCTGGATCTTCTTCTCCTAATCATTTAAGAGTATCAGGCACAAACCTCTACTTTACAGCTGATGATGGGACAAACGGTAATGAACTGTGGATGTATAATGGCACTTCAAATACCTTGATAGATATTAACCCAGGAGCTGGCGACTCTGATCCTCATGAATTAATATTTTTGGGTACAAAACTTTATTTTTTAGCAGAAGACGGAACAACTGGTATTCCAGAAATTTGGAAGTATAACGGAACTACCGCTGCCAAAATAGACTTTGTTTTGGGAGCTGTAGGGGTTGATCCGTATGGTTTGGGAACAATAGGATCAAATCTATATTTTGCTGCTTATGATGCTACGCATGGTTACGAACTTTGGAAGTATGATGGAGTCATTGCTACTTTGGTGCAAGATATATACCCCGGTACTGGGGAGTCTGAACCTTTTAATTTTATAGCAGTTGGATCAGACCTCTTTTTTACTGCTTCTGATGGGATAAATGGCTATGAGCTTTGGAAACTAACTGATTTAACTGTTGGATCAGCTAAACTAAATAGTTATGAGAAAGTTCAACTGTACCCTAACCCAGTCAATTCTATATTAACAATTGACACTAAGGAAGACATAAAATCATTTGAGATTATAGATCTAACGGGTAAAAAGGTTGAATCCTTTTCGATTCAAAACAATACAATTGACGTTTCCCAATTAGCAGATGGAGTCTACTTTTTGCAACTGCAAACAGAAAAAGGCAGTGTTGTTAAAAAATTCATAAAGGAGTAGCTGGATGCAAAAAAGGCACAGGCGAAAATACGTACGAAGGACAAGAGCTCTTTAATTTTAATGGAGTTGAAGCCAAATACCTATTAATTACAGCTGCTACAACTTATGGGTCCGACTGTGCAGGATTAGCCGAAATTAAATTAGAAGTAGACTCTAGCGAAACAGTAGTGCCAACCGACACCACCCAAACTGCGCAAGATTCCATTTGTATTATTGCAGATGTATTTCCAAATCCAATGGTAACCAACGAACTATTCATTACCCTAAAACAACAATGCGTTCCAGCAGTACATTATACTGTAACTGATGCCACTGGTAAAATAGTAGTGCAAAGCACACCAATAGCTCTA
>JBGCGA010000043.1:0-20389 GCA_045110285.1 Crocinitomicaceae bacterium
CGTTGTAGTTTATTTAAAAAAATTATTTATGAAAAACAGATTCATCATTTACCTAGTTATTATATTTTTTGATTTTAGTGGATTTGGCCAAACGACAACTGTAGCAACAGGTTTAAATTATCCAGGCTATATGAATGTTGAAGGTGAGTTCATATACTTTTCCCAATTGAGAGCGGGTAAAATTTCTCGGATAAATTATACTGACCCTTCACCCGTCGTTGAGGATATTATTACAGGTTTAAGTAATCCGACTGGTTTTGCTTTTTATGGCAATATGCTTTATGTACTTCAACACACTGATACAATTGGTTCCGGAGGAAAAATTTCTAAGGTAGACCTTAACATGACAAATCCAATTGTCATAGATGTTACGCCTGAAGTAGGCAATTGGTATTCTGATGTGGTTATTAAAAATGATATGTTATTTGTGTCTAATCCCGCTTCAAATACGATAAGTAAATTAGACTTAACTTTACAAGCTCCAGAACTGACAGTTATTGCTAGTAATGTTTGGTGGCCCTTTGGCCTAGCCATTCGAGGAAATTATCTTTATATAGCCGCGTCAAATGGTGGCGTAATTACTGGTAAAATATCTAAAATTAATATTTCACATGATAATCCTCAAGTTTTAACAGTTTATTCTGGATCTATTAGCCCTGTGCATTTGGCTTTTAATGGTGGAGATCTATATTTTAGCGATTTTGATGATAATATTATTCGTAAGGTTCATGTGCATACTGACTCACCAGCAATAACAGAAATTGCTACAAATATACCACAGCTCGGAGGGCTAGCATTTGTAAATGGAACAGACCTCTTCTTAGCCGAAATATTTGATTATAAGATTTCAAAAATAGTTTTAGGATATTTATCAGAAGGCGAAGAATTGTCAAAAAATCAGATAAAAATCTATCCAAATCCAGCATCCGAAGTAATTCAAATTTCAGGATTTGAAGATAGTAAGAATTATAAGATTTATGATATGGCTGGTAAATCTGTTTTAAGTGGTGAAATGCCGAATGACGGGAAGATAGAAATATTAAGTTTAACGACAGGTATTTATTTTCTTTCAGTTCAAAATGGTAGTTTCACTAAGTTTTTGAAGTACTAGAAGGGAAAGACAAACTACAACAACAGGTAAAATATACTGCTAGCGCAGTTCGGCATAAATGCCTAATTTTGCTCAAACGTTGTAGAGTATTGAAAAATAAGAACTCCAAAAACTCTATTTTTTCTTAAAAAGATAATTAATCCGAAATAAGGTCATTTATTTGACTCTATTTTGTATATTTGTTTTGAAATAAGGACAGAATGATAAGAGAAATCTCCAAAGATCAAGTATTAGACCGTATTCGCTTCGAAAATCCATGGTGGATTGAAGGTGAAATTGAAGCTGATTACAATGAGATGCCACGCAGATTATATTTTGAACTATTCAAACCATTAGTAAAGGAGAGGGATGTTAGAAGAGCAGTGGTTCTGATGGGGCCAAGAAGAGTTGGAAAAACGGTGATGCTTTATCATATGGTTCAGGAACTAATCGAAAATGGAGCAAATCCAAAAAAAATTATATTCATAACCATAGAAAACCCTATTTATAACAATATCTCTCTTGAACAACTTTTTAATTATTCAAAAGAAGCGACTGGCCTGACTGATAAATCTGATTGGCACATAATATTTGATGAGATACAGTATTGTAGAGACTGGGAAGTGCACTTAAAATCTTTGGTAGATAGTTATAGAAAAGATAAATTCATTGTCTCTGGATCTGCAGCAGCTGCATTAAAATTTGCGAGTAATGAAAGTGGGGCAGGTCGATTTACAGACTTTTTACTCCCTCCACTTACCTTTAATGAATACATATCTTTAAAAGGTTTAGACAGACTAATTAAACCTATACAGCTAAAATGGAACGATAAACAGACAGAATTTTACTCTACAAGTCATTTAGATGAACTCAACAAGCATTTTTTGGATTATATCAATTTTGGAGGATATCCAGAAGTAATATTATCTGAAAAAATTCAAGCTAACCCTGGTCGATATATTAGACAAGATATTGTGGATAAAGTTATACTTCGGGATTTACCAAGCCTATATGGTATAAGTGATACAAGAGAACTATATTCTTTGTTCACAACAATTGCATATAACAGTGGCGGTGAATTTTCGCTGGAGACTTTAAGCAAGCAATCGCAAGTACCTAAAAACACACTAAAAAAGTATATTGAATACTTAGAAGCTGCATTCCTTATTAAGCAAGTAAAACGAATTGATCAAAGTGGAAAAAGATTCAAACGAGATAATTTTTTTAAAATTTATCTTACAAATCCTTCATTAAGAAGTGCATTATTCACACCTATAACATCTACTGATGAAATGATTGGCAACATGGTTGAGACAGCCATATTTGCTCAATGGATGCATAGAGACTGGTTTACTCCATATTATGCTAGATGGAGTAATGGCGAGGTAGATATGGTTGGACTTAGTGACAATACATTGAAGCCTCTTTGGGCTCTTGAAATAAAGTGGTCTGACCGCTATTTTGAAAAACCAAAAGAATTAAAAAGTTTAATTAAATTTTGTCTAGAAAATAACATTAAAACACCAATTGTAACTTCTATAAGTAAAGAAGGAGAAGTAGAATATGCAACAGTTCATTTTCAGTTTTTGCCTTCATCTGCTTATGCTTACACAGTTGGAAAGAATACACTTAACATAAAAATAAATAAATAAACACTCTACAACACAAATGTAAAAAGCAGTGAAAACGCCTTTTTACACAAACGTAGGTAATTGCCAATTTTTGATAAGGGGAGATATTAATGTGGTGCATAAAGTTTAAGTTACTGCTGTTTAAAATTTATAGTATGAAACATATGTTAAAATACTACTTTTTTGCACTTTGCATTTTGTTGATAGCTCCAAATTGTTATTCTCAATTGGATACAGTTATTGTACAGCTAAACTCAACAGACTGCTCAAAACAGTCACCTGTTTATTATGGGAGATCTGATCTCTCACCATTCCGAATGAGCTATGCTCAGGTTTCTTTAAAAGCTAAGAAAGGAACTTTGATTTCTGAAGGCGGAAGTATAACTGATAGCATTCATGTTTGTAGTCAATCAATTCAAGTTGATAGTTTGGATTATTATCTGATTGTCTATTCATTTGATAATATAATTTTGTTTGAGGGCCAATATTTTAGTGAATTTGCTAATGGCAAGGTCATTAAGTATGATCAGTATGGACGGAAGATTTTCGAAGGAAATTATGAATGTATTAAGGCTAAAAGGAAACGAATGTATGCTCGGCCATATGGGGTGCACAGAATTTACTCTTATAAAAATAGAAAAGTGACTCATCCAACTCAAATAAAAGAACTAGAATATTTAAAAAAGGCACGAAAATACATTTTGAGACTGATTGATGAAAACAATGAAATAATTAGCGAAAATGTGCACAAAAGATAAAAAATAACGGACAACAACAAATAAAATTTACAGCGAAGCTATTCAGCATAAATGCCTGATATTATTCAAGCGTTATACTAAATATGAAAAATTATTTATTTGTATTTCTTGCATTTATTTTCTCTGACTGTTCATCTAATAAGCAGTCAGAAACGGAGTACTCTTTTGAACAGATACTGGAAGAAATGTTTGAATCGAATGATTGCGGTTGTCATTTATCAGAGCAAGAAATGATTTATAAGTTACCAATAGTAGCTATTAGAGATAGCATTAAAATATGTAAAATTGGCACTGTTAATATAGGTGCTGGTCCAATAACATGGCTCGAATACCTTCAATTAATTGATTCTGATGGATTAGAGGGGCAAATCTATAATTGTAACATAAATGAGGATTTTGAACAAAAATTTCTTTCAAGAAACCTACTATACAAAGATAAAAGCCTATTCATTTATTATCGGTTGCCTATGGATGTCTACTTTTTAGAGTATAATCGCTGGTTCACACTAGATGTGGAAACATACTCCCAAAAGATTTACGCCGAAAATGATTCCATTTTCTATTCAGAAATCAACTTAGATTTCACTCCTCCTTTCCAATCTCAACAAGCAATTGACTCTACATTAAAATACTGTAATTTAGAGAGTAGTAATGTTAATCGTGTTGAATTAAAAAAGACTGTCGATAGGTTATTTATATCTGCAATTAATGGCAGTGAAAATGCTAGAAAAAAGTTCTTTTCTATTCCGGATAAGCTAAAATCATATTTTAACGATAATCCAGAATCTTTAGATTATTATAATAAATATCTTAAATTATTGAATCAATACGAAAATTACATTGAAAAAGGTGGTGAAGTTAATTATTCTAGTCCTAGTGACTATGTTTTCCCTAGGGAATGAATATAACTTAGTATAACAACATGCAAAATTTATAGCAAAGCTGTTCGGCTTAAATGCCTAATATTACACAACGGTTAGGTTCAATAAAATTAGATGAAGAAGTTATTTTTTATACTTGTGTTTTGCAATAGTCTATCGCTATTTGCACAATCAGATTATTACTACAGTGCTAAAAATCTGGATAGCACAGGAACCGAAAAATATTGGCTGTATGACGAATTTGGAAAATTGGTTTTCAAACAAGGTTTTAACTGGATACATGTTAACGTATGGGGCTGGATATTTACGTTTGATAACGGAAAAATTACTGCCTATGACACCAGCTATACGCGATTAAAAATTGGCAATATCGAAGAAATTCATAATGTGTGGACCACAACAAAATATATCCCTATCAAAACAAATGGTAAATGGGGCTACTATAATAAGTCGGGGAAAGAAGTGATCAAGCCTAAATTTGATGATATTACCCTGTTCAAAAATGGAAAAGCAGCAGTTAAGCTGAAAAATAAATTTTTCTACATCAATGAAAATGGTAAGAAGCTAAAGGAGAAATACACTAAATCTTCTGACTATGAGTTTGGAAATTTATCATTTGCTTATGGTTTAACCTCTTGGCAAAACTACCCTCAAGAAAAATTTAAGGTGGGTAATAGATATGGACTTAGAGATGTGAGTTCTCTTCAGGTTTTAATTCCTGCAATTTATGAAGATTTGCATAACATCCAAACCAATCAAGTGACAGCAGTTCTAAATGGAAAATTTGGAGTTATTGATTTCAGGAATAATATAATTATTCCATTTGAATATAAAGAAATTATAGTCCTTGATTAAATAAAAACTAATAACAAAACAGGTAAAATTCATCCCGCAGCTTTTTGGGTTCACCGTACATGTCTAATTTTTTATCAAACGTTGTGCTTAAAAAGTACAAACGAAATATAGGTTAACTATTGCATAAAATAAATGTCTTGCATTTCATTTTACTCTTAGAATTGCTAAATGTAAGTAATACGTATTTTTAAATATGCGGTTTATATATTTGTCATTTTTAATATTTCACCTTCAATGCACTTCAGAGCATGGATTTGATAAATATGAATTCGTGCCTAAAACTTCGAAAATTCAGGCCCAACGCGAGCTTGAAGTTTTTGAAGAGGGTAAACTAGAAACAACTTTTAACCAGCCTTTAGAAATAAATTGTGACTCAATTTATAATGGAGAAAATATTGCGGTACAACTTTGGACATTCGAGTCAAATTATGAATTTGACAGACCAAATTCAGAGTTTGTTTTCTTAAAAAATGATGAAGCTATTTTTCGAGATTCAGTATTTAGTTTTGTGCGGCAGATTGAATTTGAAGATTATAATTCAGATGGAGTAAAAGACGTATTAATTCAAGAATATTCTGACGCTCGGAGCAATTGGACTTATAATTTATATCTGATCAACACTAATAACTATATGCCAGAGCATATTGTGGAATTCTCAGAAATTAAAAACCCTAATCTCAATTCTACAGGTGACACGATTAAAAGCTGTGTAATTTCAGATGAGATTTACAGTGCTGAATATTTATTTGATCATTCAAACCGAATTATTCAAATCGGTGAGACAGCAATTGCAAGAGATCCAAAGTAGGAATTAATGAAAAAAAATGATGCGATTTTCTTAATGGTTGTAATATTTTTCGCTTTACAATGCAATTCGGAAGCTAAACTCAAAATTGATAAGGCAAATAAGATAAAGATGTCGCCAAATGAACAGCAGGATTCAAGAATAGAAGTGATCTTATTTCCGGAATACGTTTTTACAACAAAAGATACAATTTGCAAATCATGGAATTACGGCGGGAAGTCTGTGTTTAGAATTCTTGGAAATTGCAAAATCAAAAATATAGATTTCACTGCTTTGACCGAATTTCGTCTTATTCCAGTAGCTAATGGTTTAAGAGGTAAGAGCATATTTTACTTAATTAGCAGCCATAATGATACTTTGAGTTTTGACGCTGGAATGCAAGAGGAACTTCCAATAGATTTATATAAAAATAACTTTGTATTCATAAACAACGAAAATCAATACCTATTTGGAGAGATAGACCAATTAGACAGAGAAATAGTGTGTTTTAATCTACCAGATGATGAATGTTTTACTAGATAAAAATAACTCAACTATTCACAATCCGGCTAAAACTGAATTCAAAATTTTTAAGCTGTAAGCATTTAATTTTTGATGATTTGGCATCCAGCCGAGTAAAAATCGTGAAAAATCTGCGCTGGAAAATGGATACATGCTTCTCCATTCTGTTTCAAGTGCCATAAAATCAATGTCCTTTTTCATTTCAATGATTGCACTTTTAAGTTCTGAAAAATAATAATTCAAGTACAAAGACTCATTTAAGTTGCAGTCGGCTCCACTCAAACAACTTCCTAAAAAATAAGCCACATCCTTCATACCACAGCCACCACCAACATACTGAAAGTCAACTGCTGCAATTTGTTTCCTGTTCTCCGAAAAACAAAAATTAGCGATTTTAGCATCTCCGTGCACTATGGTTTTATATTGGCATTGATTCAATGTTTCATCAACTAAATACGCTTTGGCCTTTAATTCAACGTTTTCAATTTTTTCAAATTCATCTGGTCTTGTATCTAGATGCCAATAAGTTCCTATATCCCATAGCCCAATTGGCTTTTCTCCCAGGAATGTGGCATGAAAATTAGCTAACCAATTTAAGCCAATTTTTACCTCCGAAACATTAACATCAGTTTTTATCATTGGATAATTTGTACTTAGATCTTCCATCACAATCCAGTGGTTTTCTTTTTCTGAATAGAAACCTAAAAACTGAGGCGTTTTACAATTTACGTTTGTAAACTGGTTCCAGTTTTTATACCAATTCATTTCTACTTTATATGATTTTACCTTGCGTTGATGCGATAAATCGGTATTCCATCCCCTTGGGTGACTAACGGACTTAGTAGGAGCTATATGTTTTACTATAACCGATTCTAAATCAGAACCAATTAATTGATACCTCACCACTTTACCATAACCGCTCCAAAGCGATTGGATAATTTCAGACTCAAAACAATCCTCGGCACTGGTAATGTCTAAAACATATTTTATAAAGTTTGATGCCATCAATAAAATTGTAATTTAACTTTAGAACAAAAATAGTGAACTTAAGCCATCAATTTTAAGTTAAAAAAAATGAAAGATGATAATTTGATTGGCACTATATTTGACAAGGTTTAGTCCAAGTAAAAGTAGCACCCAATCTAGAAATTATTCGCTAAGGTTTACAAAAATAAATTCTAAAAAAACCAATCATGAATACAATCAAAAGTATTTCAACTTTATTCTTATTTACTGTTATCGTTTCAGGCCACACGATTGGGCAAGAAATTGACTCAACAAGTCAAAAACAAATTGAATTCTTGAAAAAAATATACTATACGCTTGGACAAGATATTTACAAAACGCAAGACACTAAATTTAAACTAAATAGCAGCTATGTAGCCCCATGGGAAAAAATTAGCAGTAAAAACACGCAAGCACTTCAAAATAGTTTAGATAGCATTGTAAAAAACGGCATTATCTCTATCAATCAGAATCAATTTTCAAGAACCAGTTTAATATTTAGTTCTCAGCTTGAAGCCATTGACGATCTATCTGATTTATTTAATATTAAATTAATTGACTTTAATATTGTTGACTCCCTAAAAACTCCAGTTAAAGTGAACAAAAGTAATAGTACCAATTATGGTTCAAAATCAGGTTCAGGAATTAAAGATGGCGAGTCTTTTTCCTACGATTACAGAACTATTAAAACGCTTTTTCAGCTCGATTCGAAAAAACCAGTAATTGGAGCAAGTGGAACGGTTAAATTAGAAGTGAGTTTTCCATCTAGCTACGAAAAAGTATTAATTACGGCGAATGACAAGGGAAAGGAATTTTATTTGAAAAATAAAAAGTACAAAGTTTTAGAAATTGTTGGCCATAAAATAATTCTAAAACAAATTGATTCAAGCGAAGAAGAATCACTACAGTTTAGCTTTGTTAACACCAATAAAGCTGGTGATAAAATTGCTCAAATTCCCTTTTATGAGTTACGTAAAATGAATGAGGGGAAAGAAGTTGATCTATTTTCATCTACAAGCAGTAAAAAAACTATGTCTGAAAACATCTACAACATATTTAAAAACAACCCAGATATTACACAATCGGAGTTTGATTCTATTCTAGAGCCTATATTGTTGGACGTAGTAAAAGCTGACGATCCAAAAATAGCCGGAGAAAAATTATTAGGTGAGAAAATAATCATATTAACTTGCGCAGGGCCAATCGACCAATTATTTCTCTATGTTGAAAACAGAGAATTAAAAAGAACTTTTACCAAATCACTATAAATTCATTTTTTATTGGGCACTCATTCTAGAAACGCACATAACAGATTTTAATTCACCACTTGAACTGCTTCAATTACCTCATTAATGAGTCCGGTCAGGTTTGAACATCTGAAATTAATATTAGCTTTGAAAAAAACATGAAAATGAAAAATATATATGTCCTTTTGTTATTTGCAATTACAACACTAAAATTAAGTGCGCAAGATATTTTATTGATTAACGATAATGACAATATATCTCAAAACACAGATACCTTTTTGTTGGCTTTACAAAACTCAAATTATTCAACATTTACATTTTATAATCATGTTGATTCTAGCCAAATGCCAACACTTACCTATTTAAACAATTTTGACATTCTGATCTATTACGCTTCAACAGATGGCGGCGGACTAGGCCTCTGGGATATTGGACAAAACGGAAACAATGCCATTCGAGGATTTTTAGCTAACGGAGGCCGAGGCTGGTTTATAGGCACAGATCTATTATTTGCTGGTGGGTATTCAACCCCAAGTACTTTTACTCAAACCAGCTTCGCTTATGAATTCTTAGGGTTAGAATCATATGATAGTCAGTCGTACGGAGATGATGGTAATATGGGCGTATCTAATATTTATACAACTGCAGCTGCTCCCACAGCTTTTCCCAGTATACTAGGTTGGACATTAGGAACGCTTTGGTGGGTCGACGGCGTAACAAGCAGAACAGAGGCTACAAATTTATATGAAATGGGTCCGAGCAACTACCCTCTTTACCAAGCTGTTTGTATGACACATTTTAGAGATGAATACACCAATGCGCTCAGTTCATTTTTTGACCCTGCATTAATTTTAGGACACAATACCGACCGAGTTGATTTTATAAATGAATCACTTGACTATCTATGGCCATACCAATTAAGTATTGACAACAACACTATTAAAACATTAAAATTATACCCTACAATAGCGTCTGATATCATCACGGTTAAAAATAGCTTTCAAAAAGACTTTGAATATGAAATAATTAATATTTCTGGTCAAATTATTAAAACTGGAAGTGTTAACTCTAATTTATTTTCGATTCCTGTTTCTTCTTTTCCAACCGGAATTTATTTTCTAAAAGTTGGTGAATTAGTTGAGAAATTTATAGTGAAATAAATCACTTCAATTAGTAACCAATAAAATTGACGACAACCTGATTGCCTTTATCATCAGTAATTGACAAAGAATGAGTACCCGGTTTTATATTTAAAGACAACTGGTGATTAAATTCTGTTTTCCCAACAAAATGATCATCCAAATGCCAAAATAATTCTGCTTTTACATTGTTGTGGGCCGCTTCTAGCACCACTTTTTCATATTGCTGATCGAAATTTTTTGGGATAATAATTTCTGTATTGTCTTGCGGGTAGATAATGGCCATTTCTCCCTCATTACTCTGCGGACAAGTTTCCGAAACAGATGGTAAATTTCTATAATTCGGATGCGTTCGTTTATAATAGTGGCTGACTACCGGATCCAAAACAAACCAGCTTGTGTCCTTCATTTCAACGTTAGTTTCGCAGCCCTTAAATATGCGTTCATTCTGCTCGTTTATTTGTATTACTTGATGATAAGTACATAATGGTTGCATTTTGCTTTTTTGAGTTGTTTGAACACGTGCTATCGGACAACTTGGTGCTGGCGCTAAGCCAGATGCTTTGCACAGTTTAATTTGCTTTAAATTATTATTAGGCTTTTTAAACCATCCTTGCTCTGGAATGTGCTGAAAAATATTAAACATTAATGGCGCCGCAGTTGACACACCTGTTAAACCAGGTCTGCCTTCTCCTTGTGCGTTTCCAACCCAAACAGCTACAAGATATTTAGAATCGTAGCCAACTGCCCAAGCATCTCTAAAACCAAAGCTAGTTCCTGTTTTCCATGCTACTTTCCGCGAAGAGGAATATCGCCGCCATCCCCCTTCCAAACCAGGTCTTTGTACCTCTTGTAATGCTTTAGAAATCAGCCACCAAGTGCCAGAATCGTAAGCAAATGAAATATTATCATATTGTTCACAATCAGTTAATTGAACTCCATTTTTTGGTGTTTCATCATCAGTATCATAAGCGTTTAATTTTTGGGCTTGATTAGCGTAAGCTTTTGCAACCTCCCATAGTGACACTTCTGCCCCACCTAAAATTAATGTTAAACCATAATTATCTGCCGATCGGTCGATTGTGGTGAAGCCCAAATCTTTTAATTGTTGATAGAAACGCACTGCTCCAAAATCTTTCAGCAAATTGGTGGCTGGTACATTTAACGATCTTGACAACGCCTTGTCTGCCCTCACAACACCTTCATACTTTTTATTAAAATTTGAGGGAGAAAATCCATTAATCGAAACTGGGACGTCTCGTATTAAAGTTGAAGGGTGAATGAGTCCGTCTTCAATAGCACTGGCGTATAAAAAAGGCTTTAAAATACTACCCGAGCTTCGTCTAGCCTGCACTAAATCGACATAAGCTGCATTAGTACCCTCGAAATTAGCATTACCCACGTAAGCCTTTACTGCTCCAGTTTCAATATCAATAACAACCGCGCAAGCATTCTTTACACTATTCTCCTGTAAATGCTTAACATATGAATTGATGCTTTCTGTGACTAAAACTTGTAATTCTCCGCTTACTGTTGACTGAACTTTTTTTCCTAATTGGCCTTGACTAGACAAAAATTCCAATAAATGGTTAGCATGAGCAGGTAAATTATTTGGCCGTTCTGGCAAAGTTTCAAGTAAGGATAAATCATAGGTGGATGAATCAATGACCTCATTAATCATTAATTTTTTTAGAAGCCGATCTCTTTTTCCTTTCAGGGCATCTGTGTTCTTCCCTGGTCTTATTAACGCTGGTGCGTTCGGCAAAACAGCTAACGTAGCATATTCTGCCCATGATAATTGGGTTAGTGGCCTATTAAAATAACGCCAAGCCGCCGCTTCAGCACCTACCACATTTCCACCATATGGCGCATGCGAAACATATAAGTTCAGAATTTCCTTTTTTGAATAGCTAAATTCCATGCGTATGGCCAAATACATTTCTTTTACCTTTTCCCAGTATGTTCTGGGCGGATTGTCGCGACTCATCCGAAGCACTTGCATAGTTATGGTACTGCCACCGCTTATTCTTTTAGCAGAAGAAATATTTTGCCCTATTGCTCTAAATAATGAAATTGGATTAACACCAGGATGCGAGTAAAAATACTCATCTTCAAAATACAAAATACAGTCTTCAAAAGCTTTTGGCAAGCTATCCACCTCAGGAAAGCGCCACTGCCCATCTTCAGCAATTTTTGCAGATAGCAACTGACCTTTATCATCATTTAAGATAGTTGAATACGGATCGTTAAACAATTGATTTGGAAAACACCAATAAAAGATAACACCGAATAAAAACAATCCAATGAGCTTTCGCTTATTTACTTTCGAGATGGTCATTCCTTCACAACTTCAACCCAGCCGCCTGCTTTAATAGATGAAATGCTTTCGTCGTACATTGGCGCACAAAACACAGCAGGTTGGTAAAATCTTCCAAGGAAAGTTGCATTCAAGTTTACCTCAATAGTTATTGTTTGTCTTGAATTTAAACTAAAATAAGAATACACCCTATCATCCCTAAAATCCTGATAATCTAGTTGTCCGTTTGATTGAAAATCGTCATTAATTCTAGAGTTGATTATTTGCCAACCCGAAGGGAAAATTTGATTTAAGGCCACCTCTTGATATTTTTTTCTTATTCCAGGGTGAGTAATTGATACAATTGCTTTAAAATCTTGCCCTTGTTTTAGTCGCTTTACATTAACGGGCTGACCGTTCATATCTTGATAGCTAACCATCATTCTCATGTCTTTTTCCTTGGTCTCAATTTTATTTTCGGTTGGGATTCCTGCTTGTACAAAACTTACAAATATTGGTCTACCACTGCTACTTTTCACAGCAATTTTTCCAGACTTCAATTGCTTTTGTGTCAATTCAATTTGATACATAGGTAATTCCGAAGCCACATTTTGCGATTTCCCATTTATGGTTACAGTTGCTTTCAATTCACCTGAACCAGCATCTGAACCAATACTTTTTCCAATTGCTAGCAATGCATATGCTCTTGCTTGTGTGCTATGCCATCCAATATTTAAATCCTTTGCAATATCCAACACTAACTCGCCCGCCCTATTGTTGTCTTTTAAATAAATCATTGTTTCTAAAACCATAGCTCTGTCTCTTAAATCCGAACCATAAGAATAGCCCATATCGCGATAAGGAGCTACTTTATAGTCTCTATTAGTTAATTCAGCTGCCGCTTTTTCTCTGCCGATAATTGCGTAAGCAGCTGCTAACCTCCATGCTGCAGCATTACTTAATCTGGCATCATTTTTCAATCGGTTCATGGCACCTATTGCCGGCGATTCAGCCAATGCCAGAGTATACAATCGATAAGCTTGCGATAAATCACCTTGATATCTTCCCCAATCGAAATAACTATTTCTATTCCATTGCGAAGCGGCTCCTTTCTGGAATTTTAACCACGATTTGAGCAGACCTGAAGGTAATTCGTAGCCTTTGTTTTTTGCTTCAATCATAAAATGACCAGCATAATTTGTCCCCCATTCTGAGGCTGCTCCATTGCCGTTTGGCCAATATGAAAAACCTCCTTTTGAATTTTGGAAATTTCTGTACTTATCCAAAGCAGCCAAAATATTAGCGTCAATTTTATCTTTTTCTGTTTTTGTTAAATTGACAAATGAGCTTAAATAAAGTTGAGGAAAAACAGCAGACGTTGTTTGCTCAATGCATCCGTGAGGATAGCGAATTAAGTAACCAATTTGCTTTTCAAGATTTAGATCCGGGATTTGCGAAATTTGAAGCTTAGCTTCATTGGTTCCTGATATGCCAAACGACTTATAATCATACGACCAGGTTTCGCCACTGCCAACCATTGAAAATTGTGATTCTTCTATTTTCGGGTTTGATGGGCGCACCAGTATCTCAATTTCTTCATAAGCTTTTTCGTTTCCAGAACTGACCTCAACTTTAAATTTTGCTACCCCCAGTTTACGAGCCACATTATAATTGAAATATACAGTTTTATCACCCGTTTTTTTAAAGGACACTAACTGTTCTTTACTTCCTTCAGTCACTAATAAATTATTGGTAGTTACCTTTACTTTTACATTTTTGATTTTTGGACTCATTGAAATCACACTAATTGGTATGGTTATTTTTTCTGATGGACCAAGAACACGAGGTAATGTAGTTTGAACCATCAAAGGTTTTCTGACTTGTACTTCTTCTTCAGCTGATCCATAGGCACCTTCGTGAGCAGCTACAAGCATTACCCTAACGGCACCGATATAATTCGGGATTTTTATATCATGACTTTGCTCTTTTCCTTTTTCCAAATAAAATGGTCCTATGTATTTTACTACAGATTTAAACCGATTTGCAGTTGCATCTGCTTTGTAAACCAAACCTTCATCTCCTCCAACGGCCAGCAGAGCCGTCATTTTGCCTGTTTGAGCACTCATTACGTACTTATACATGTCCCAACTTCTTACCCCAAGAGCTTCTTTGGTATAAAATGTACCCCACGCATCAGGTGTTTTAAAACGAGTTAGCGACAATAAACCTTCATCAACTACAGCCAAAGTATAAGCCATTCCTTTTCCGTTCTTCTCTTTTACTTTTACCTTAAAATTAGTTTCTGGCTTCACAGTTTCAGGACAAGATAATACAGGACTGAGATGAGTTTGAGGATCACTGACATATAATGGCGCTACCCCGTACATTCGTATTGGAAGTGAATTTTTATCCTGAGCATGTGGTTGAATTAGCACCACACTTACATATACATTTGGTGCCATACCATTATCAGTTGGCACTTTAAATTTAGTGCTTCCTTCTTTTGCATCTACCCAAAATTGCTTAAGCACATGATCTCCCTTTTCTACAGTCACATAAAATCTTCCAATGCCGCCTGAGGGAACTGTAATTTCAGCAGTTTCTCCTACTTTGTATTCCTCCTTGTCTAATTCTAAATTAAGCATTGAAGCCGCTTCTGAATTTCCGTCCATATCAGAATACCAGCCAGAATAATCGGCATAGAATTCTTCCATTGCACTATGGCCTGATACAGGATCGATAACCCTTAACATATACTTACCCCAACCTCTTTTTGGAAAAGATAAGTCATAAATTCCTTTTCCATTGGTAATGGTATAATACTCCGATTTTATTAAGTCATCTGATTTTCTATTAATATATCTTGTTAGCTCATCCGCTCCATCTCCTTCCCACCACCAGTTGTAAGACACTTTATAAAGCTCAACTTTCACTTTTCTTGTCAGTGCTTTCCCATTTTCATCAACAGCAACTAACGAAATACCTTGACTTTTTTCCGTATTGATAGCATTACGCCAATTGCCACCGCCAGGTAACTTCACGCCAACGTAACTTTTGTATGGCGAATACTTTCTTGAGACATAGTCTTCACTGAAATCTCCACCTTTTTCAAATACTTTGGTCTTAAACTTCATTTTTAGCATTCCAGGAGCTTTGGTAGGCTTTTTCCAAGGAAAAGTCAACTTAAGGTTTCCTTCCGACCCTGTTTTTCCTTCACTTACTATGGCTTCATTCATTGAAAAGCGATTGGAACGGTCATCAAACTGATAGTTTTCATATCCTTTAAATGCTGTTTTCATATTGGCAACATCCATTTCTACCCTTGCTTTGAGTTGCGACCCAGGCGCACCATAAAGCCATGTTGCAGATAAATTTGTTGAAACAGATTGACCAGCAGTAATCACATTAGGCAAGTCCAAATCTATTTTCATTCGGTTAGGCTTGATGGTCTCAATTTTTATTGATTTTTCGAATTGAGAGTTTCCGACAATAGCTTTAAGTCTCCACGAACCTGTTGGTGATTTTTCATTGGTTTTGAATTTAAAACTGTGTATACCCTTTACCCCTTTAGTTGAAACTTTTTTGTCGTATAATTTACCCATAGGGTCATAAAACTCCATAACAATTGGATGTGTTTCAGGCATTGATTTCAGTTTATCCTCTAGGATAAAAGACATAAATAAAGAATCTCCTGGTCGCCAAACTCCTCGCTCGCCATATATATACCCCTTTAATCCTTCCTTAATTTCTGATCCACCTACTTCGTATAAACTCAATGATAATGCCGAGCTATTGTCTACACGCAGGTATCCCTTTTGCTCGCCTTTGGAAGCAACTAATAGATATGGTTTTTGAGGAGTTGTAAACTGAACGGTACCGTCTCCGTCGGTAGAATTTGCACCAATAAGTTGGTTCTGATAATTATAAGCTTCAATAGTTACACCGCTAATTGGTTCAGTTGTTTTTAAATGAGTCACCGCTACATGATATTCATTATTACCACCTTCTTTGGCAATAATTCCAAAATTACTAGCCATTACATTTCTGCTAACTTGGCGTTTATAGTATTTGTAGTAAGAATCCGAACAAGGATTTTCTCTGTCTTTATATGAAGCGTAGCCTTCAAACCAACTATCGACATCAAAATAATAATCGTTAGAGTCAAAATTTAATTTTTGGCGGTCCATTGGGCTAGCTATTCCGGTACTATCTCCGCATGGATATAGAGATTGGTAGCGCTCAAATGACATCATTACTCTATAAATTGCACCTGGCTTTGTATCAATAAATCGATTCAAATCAACTTTAAAATTATTCCAAACCCCGTAATCAATAGCTTCAGACGACACTAAATCCACGGTTCCGTCGAAAACCATTCTACCCACTCTGGCAATATCAGAGGTTCCGTCGTGCTGATTTTGCTGAAAAAACTGGGTTATATTATTTTCATAAATCTGAATGATTCGAATATTAACTGCTTTTAAATTAATGGCCTTAAAAGGAAAATCCAACTCACCTTCAGATGGCATAATTACTCCATCTCCAATTAATTCTAAGGCTGGTTTTTCAAGATTAAATTCTACAACTTTTTTATAAGACGATTGCAATTGATTTCCTTTGCTATTAATAATGCTTTGATTAATAACAATTGTTTCTTCACTATCCAATTTTCCAACAGGGTAGGCCTTCACTTCGTTTTGAGAAATTGACAATCGCAAATCATGTCCGGATGTCAAGTAAATCAAACCTGCTAAATCTTGCTCAGGGTCAATTGGATCCGAAAATTGAATTGAAAAATGCAATCCAGGTTCCCGCACTGTTGTTGCTTGAATGACTGAAAATTCGCCCAGCGGTGGCATTCTAATTTCTTTTTCATCATTAATATCAACACCAATTGGCTCTCCTTTCCATTCTAGGTCAATAAATTTCTCTTTTTTACCTCTGATAACATCCGTAATGGTGTATTCATGAATTTTTGAACCGTTTTTATGTGTCCAAACAATGTTTAAATCTTTCCCATTTTGAGAAGCCTTGAAACATGATTCTAAATCTGCTGGAACAGCAACATCACTGGTTCTTACTGTTCCAAAAATTTCTTGATTAGTGAAATCATTTAAATCTGTTGCTTTAATTCCTTGATAATTTACGGTTATGTTTTGATGCATCACCATAAACCCAAATACCATTTTTTTGAAATCCTTCGGTACATCCATCAATTCATCCAAATGAAAAGTAGCTTCATAAATTTGGCCCGAGTTTAACTTCTGATTTGGCCTGAATTCAATAGTTTGCTGATTAACCCAATAGGCTTGTCCATCTATTTTTGGTTCAAATGAAAATACAGATTCAGTCAAAGGCTCCCCTGCCTTTGCTTCTTGCATTGGTTGAATTAAAACCACCTTTATATTGTCGCTGTTCGACATAATGCCTGAAGTAAAAGCATTGACATAAGCACTAAAGGCTGGATCTACTTTTATCCTCGAAAAATCAATTTTATCGCCTTTACAGCCTATTAAAACTAGCAGTGTAAGACAGACCAAAATGCGCTTCATAAAAATGGGTTTTAGAATCAGGTATATAATTGTTTGTGATTAAAAGTAGCTATTATCATTGACTTTTAAACATTTGATAATGCCCAATTTCACAAAATGTAAATTCCAATTATTATATGTGGCGGCAAGTTAATTATTCGTTCTTTAATCGGTCAACTTAATCAAGCTCTACTATAAATCCCAAAGGATTTCCAACTATTCTTGCTAACTTTATGCCTTCAAATAGACGAAAAATGACAACATATCAAAACTATGCTTTAGGCAAATGGCAATCAGGAGACGGGGTAGAAATTGAGCATTATAATACCATAACAGGTGAAAAAATAGGAGAAACCTCATCAAAAGGAATCGACTATAAAGCCATGCGAGATTATGCCGTTGAAAAAGGAGGTTTTGCTTTGCGTAAAATGACTTTTCAGGAGCGTGGATTAATGCTCAAAAAATTAGCACTTCATTTAATTAGCATAAAAAAGAAGTTTTACGCCTTAAGTGCAGCTACTGGCGCTACCAAAATTGATTCATGGATTGATATTGAAGGTGGTATTGGTAATTTATTTGCCAATGCGTCATTAAGAAAACAATTTCCAGATTTACCGTATTATGTTGATGGTACAGCTGTCCCATTGTCAAAAGGTGGAAGCTTTATCGGACATCACATTATGGTACCAAAAGATGGTGTAGCTATTCACATAAACGCTTTTAACTTTCCAATTTGGGGCATGCTTGAAAAAATAGCGGTGAATTTAATGGCTGGTGTCCCAGCTATTGTAAAACCCTCAGAATACACGTCTTACCTTACTGAATTGATGGTGCGCGAAATAATAGCCTCAAACATATTACCAGAAGGATCACTTCAATTAGTTACGGGTTTAGGACGAGGAATATTAGATCATGTCACCAGTCAAGATATTGTCACATTTACAGGCTCTGCAAAAACTGGACGATTGCTAAAGTCTCTGCCAAATATTGTTGAAAATTCTGTTCCATTTAATATGGAGGCGGATTCATTAAATGCATCAATTTTAGGAGAAGATGCTATACCTGGAACACCTGAATTTGATATTTTCGTTAAAGAAGTTCAAAAAGAAATGACTGTAAAAGCAGGACAGAAATGTACTGCAGTCAGAAGAATTATTGTGCCAGAAAATTTGATTGAAGATGTTCAAATTGCATTAGGGAAAAGATTAGAGAAAACAGTAGTTGGAGATCCTGCAAATGAAAACGTGCGCATGGGTGCCCTTGCTTCATTTGAACAAGTAGACAGACTAAAAGAAAATTTAAAATTATTAGAAGCAGAGCAAAATATTGTGTTTGGAGACCTGGAAAATTTTGAAGTACACAGTAGCGCTGACAAATCGAAAGGTGCTTTTGTACCTCCTATTTTATTTCGAAACGATACGCCTCATGAAAAAACAGCAGTTCATGATGTTGAATGCTTTGGGCCAGTATCTACCATCATGCCCTATAAAGATTTAGATGACGCCATAAAACTGGCAAGAATGGGCAAAGGATCATTAGTATCTTCCATCATTACGGCAGACGATAAAATTGCAACAGATTATGTTGTAAATGCGGCATCTATGCACGGGCGAATTTTAGTATTGAACGAACGTTGTGCGAAAGAAAGCACTGGTCATGGATCTCCAATGCCCTTATTGACGCATGGTGGACCTGGAAGAGCTGGCGGTGGAGAAGAAATGGGTGGTAAAAGAGGGGTCATGCACTACTTACAAAGAACCTCAATTCAAGGTCATCCACAAACAATTACTGCCATTACACAACAGTTTCAAGTTGGAGCTGACCAACCAGAGCCTGTTGAACATGTATTTAGAAAGCATTTTGAAGAATTAGAAGTTGGCATGACTGTTTTTACGCATAAGCATACTGTAACTGAATCTGATATTACCAATTTTGCCAACGTCAGCGGCGATAATTTCTATGCGCACATGGATGCCACATCATTAGATGGTACCATATTCGAACAAAGAGTAGCACATGGTTACTTCTTATTATCAAAAGCAGCTGGCTTATTTGTGGACCCAAAAAAAGGTCCAGTTCTATTGAATTATGGTGTAGAAGATGCCAGATTCACTAAGCCAGTATATCCAGGCGCAACCATTGGTGTTCGCTTTACAGTAAAGGAAAAAATGGACCAAGAAAAACGATCAGAAGATGACATAGCTAAAGGAATCGTTAAATTTTTAGTCGATATTTATGATGAAACTGGGGAAACAGTTGGTATTGCTACGATATTAACTATGGTTCGTAAATTGGATCAATCGTAGTAATAATAGAAGTTAACAGTGAGGGATCGTTAAAATTGATATGCCCTAAAAAACATAAAAAAATGTCAGTTCGAGTGTTTTTAATTGAAAGCGATAGCTTGAGATAAAAATGTATCGAGAACAGAACATTGTAAAATTAAAATAGAAACAAGTATTGGGCATAAAACACTAAAATCTCAATACTAACTTGGCAATACTAAAAAACTATGAACGCAGTAAATGAAGGACATGTGCAATTTGAAATCGACGGAAAAGGAATCGCTACTATTGAATTTAGCCACCCATTATCCAACTCTTTACCTGGAAGAATTTTAAATAAACTTGCAAATACTATAATAGAACTA
>JBGCGA010000044.1:0-82848 GCA_045110285.1 Crocinitomicaceae bacterium
ATGAACAGCCGTTCTTTGATCCCATGCTTTTCTGTTTACTTCTATATAATTGTTTGACATTTTAATATTTTACAGCTAAGATAAAAAATCTATACTGTATTTACCAAACAATACTATTACTACCTTCTTAAAACGTTAGCATTGCACCAATAATAATTCCGTGGCTTTTCGCTCCCCTATCGCTAATTGTCATGCCAGGAGGTAAATTACCACCACTAATAAAGTTAAGTGGAGCAAAACCTTCTGTTCTAAATCCTTCAACAAATAAACGATTTGATTGCTTTAGCAATGCTGAAAAACCAAGAATGTACTGATTTTGAAATTCCCAAGGGGAACCTAGAGCACCTGCTATGAAATTTGAAAATTCGAATGAAGTTGAATATACAGTTTCAGAGCCAAGTTGAAAATCATATTTAATTCCGGCATCCATTGCCGATACCCTGGCTGCAGCAAAAGTATTTAACGGAGGAGTTGGATTATAAGTACCTGGCCAAATTCCTGATGTCTTTGTATAACTTCCTTGAATCTGTAGGCGCTCTTTTATTTCATACTTAGCATAAAGAGTAAGCGCAGGATTATTTTCAGTACATGGGTCAAAGTGAAGTACTGGAAATTCGTGACAGTATGTACAACCTAAAACATAAGATCCACCAACCTTAATACTAGCCTTTTCTCCTAATTTTAATTTATAATTCAAATCCACTACTCCGTTATTAATAATTGAAGGCACATTTGTCCCACTTACTGAAGTGTTAAGCCCTCTAAACTGCGACCCTCCTTGCACAGCCATCACAACTAAATTGAAATCTTTAATCTTTACCCCAAATTGAGCACCATATCCCAATGGCGCAAAAGCATGCCATGTAGTTGAATTAGTAAAAGGACTTACACTTCCCTGCTGACCGAACGGTGCATTCATCTTCCCTAGTGATAAGTAAAAGGGACTTTTATTGAAGTCTCCTAACAGCACGTATGCTTGTCGTACTTGCAATAAATTTCTTGTTAAACCAGTAATAGTTGCACCTGCACCAAAACTTTGTTCCGGACTGTATAAAACTTCAACAAATGAGGTAAGCCAGCTGTTTACATTTCCTATTGCCGATAATTTCCAAGAATGCACTACGGCTTCAGATGCTTCAAATCCAATTTGATTAGATGATGTTGGATGACGCATTAAATACCCAAACTTAGAATTCCGATTCGATTTTTGGTAATTGCCGATTGCAATTAACTGCGTGCCTAGAATTAATCCATGCTGATTTAGACCACCTTTCTTTCTCTCTTCTAACAAAACCAATTCTTTTCGAAAGATTTGATTCGGTTCAGTCATTAAATAAGTTAAGCGAGAATTTAAGTCAATTAAACTTGGTCCGCTTTCTGTAGCTTCGGTTTGGGAAAATGCTACCGTTGAAAGCAACATTGTCAAAAGGAATAATTTTTTCATAAGTCATCATAGTTCTACTGCTATGCAATAGAATAGCAAATTTGCAACGAAAAGCTGAAACCTTACAAAAAAAATAAAAAAGTAATTAAACAGAAATTGTTGACTGGTAAATCAACACACAATTCAAGATCAAAGCATTAATTTACAATGAATTAAAATGAGGCAACCACTAATACTTCTTAGTCCGAACCTCTTCAATTTTGACAGTTTTACCCTTAATTTTAGCCTTATTGCCGTTCTTCAGAATCCGTGCAGCCTTAGTAGATTCAACTGCAATATAAGCTACAAAATCTAGTACTTCTATCAAACCTAAATCGTGTTTTTCAATAAAATCGAACTTTGTAAAGTAGCCTACAATATCCATTTTATTGATTTTGTCCTTTTTCCCTTTTCCAATAAAAATGGTTGTCCATTTACTTTGCGGAATAGTAGCTAAATCGTTTTCTTTTAACGCTTCCAGCTTTTCAGTAACATAAGCAGGCTTTTGTTCCCCCTTACTTAATAGCAGTACAACTGTTCCGCTGGCATCCACTCTAGCTGTTCGTCCATTCCTGTGAATATAAACAGCCTCTGTAGTTGGCATTTGATAATGCACTACAAAATTTAGTTCAGGAATATCAATTCCACGTCCTGCAATATCAGTTGCAATTAATACATTGGCACTCCCATTTCTAAATTTTATTAATTCCAATTCTCTTGATTCTTGTTTTAAACCGCCATGAAAAACTGCACAACTGACATCTAAGCGTTTAAAATAATGTCCAATTCTATCTGCCGCATCTCTATGATTTACAAATACAATAGCATTCTGACCCTTTTTTAATGCTGATAATATACTGACCAAACCTTCTAATTTTTCATCTTCTTCAACAACCAATTTCTTATAGGTCATATTATTAGAAGCTTCTTTTGGCTTAAATTCAACTTTTTTTAAATCGTCTAAATCTAAAAATTTTGGAATGGCAATATCTGCTGTAGCCGACACTAACGTATGACGATCAACAAATTTCAAACGGCGCATAATTGAGGCCATTTGCTCTTCAAAACCAAATTCTAAAGATTTATCGTACTCATCAAAAATAACATGTGTAATTGTATCCGGGCTAAATGTTTTGCGATTTAAATGGTCTTCTAATCTTCCTGGTGTTCCGACCAAAATTGCAGGTGGATCCGTAAAATTTTGCCTTTCGATTGCAAATCCATGTCCGCCGTAAGATGAATTAATTTTAACGCCTAGTTTCATTGACTTTAAAACCGATTCAATTTGAATAACTAGTTCGCGTGTAGGTGCAATAATTAAGCACTGAATACCCGATTCATCCTCGATAGTTGACAATGCAGCCAAGCAAAACGCCAGTGTTTTTCCACTTCCTGTTGGGGCAATCAATTGAATATTCGCATTAGTTTTTGCCGATTCTAATGTAGTTTCTTGCATTTTATTAAGTGCAGAAAAACCCATTTTTTTAATAATACTGGTAGGATTTACAGATGATAAAGACATTTGCCAAAGGTACTTTATGTATATTTATAAATTGAAATTATTAAGCAATAAAAATACATGAGTAGTCAACCAAATAATCCATTACATGGCGTAAAGCTAGAGCAAATTATAAATGAACTGGTTGAAAATTATGGTTGGGAGCACATGGGCTACAAAGTCAAAATCAATTGTTTTAATAGCGACCCTTCTATTAAGTCAAGTTTAAAGTTTTTAAGACGCACGCCTTGGGCTAGGAATAAGGTGGAGGAATTATATTTGGAGATGAAGAAGTAGTGGTTGGATTTTAGAATTTGTGGGTGAAAATTGAGTGAAATACGCTTTTGTATATTGCCAGTAAGAATAAATAAAATAGCATTAAAAACAACACCTTATTGCCAAAAAAACAATCATGCTCTCTTACTAATGGATACTTCATTTTGGCATATTATTTGTGTATTAAGATGAAATCATCTAACACTAATAATTATGAAAACAGCCATCTCAGTCTTATTCTTATTCGTTGCAACAGTCACTTTTGGAAGCCATGTCAAAAAAGGCAATGTTCACCTTGTTGAAAATGTACCCGTTTATTTATTTTCTACACCTGTTCAAAAATATAGTGAAACAGGAACCATTGGTTCAAGCTTTACAGGCTTACTGTGGCTTTCTCCAGATGATTGTCAAGAATTAACCATTAATCAAAGAGTTGGGCTGATTGTTAGAAATGCGAAAAGAAAATTGCGGAAAGGCAAAATAGAAAATTTTGATGCCATCCTTATAAACAGAGATGGAACCATTGGCACATTGATTAAATTTGATGGTGAAGCTTCTACAGAATCTCATGTAGAAATGGTTGAAAATAAACCAGTTTATATTTTTTGTACACCAGCAAGCAATTACAAAGAAGTGGGCATGATAAATAACGTTTTTAGAACGTCATTTTCATCCTATTCAGTGAGTAGTTTTGTGCGTAGGGCCAAAAGAAAAAACGAAAAAGGGAAATTAGCCGATTTTGATGCCATTGTAATTAGCAGTGATGGCGTTAGAGCGTATCTTATAAAATTTGATCAGTAGTCACTCTTTTATAGACAGTACTTTATTTTACTTCAGTTGGAGCCTATTCTCGATACATCCCGACTGTAATGTTGGGACAAGCAAACGAACATAGAAGTCCCCAAAGCTGCCGCACGATTGTATGGTGTGGCTTTACAAACACTATTTAACAACCGCAATATCATCTGGTAATTCATACCTGAATAGTCTATAGCACTGCTATTCAAATTTTCGAAGGGATGTGCTTTTACTCATTTTACTGCTATGCCTTGTTACAGATGCTGTGCAGTAGTTTTAAACACCTTTTGCTCGAAATAATAATACTATCGTAAATTACTTAGTGCTTAACTAACTTTGAAATATAGTTTCAATCAAAATTCCGCAGAAGTGCAACTACTGCGGAGTGGGAAGGTTTCCAGTTAAAATTATCAAGCCTTAACCTCCTTTTTTTCGTGCAACAACTATGTAGTCTGTAAACCTCAGCGATCCATTCTCAAAATAAGGTTGGTGTTTTTCCCAGATTATTTTAAAACCTGAATTTTGCATAAAGGTTTGAATGTATTCTGGTTCATGATAGTAAATAAACATTTCATCTTTGCCATCACTTGATTTTTGGAAGCCAGATTCTTCATATTTACCTTCCATTGTACTGATATATACAATCCCATTTTCTGATAAAACATGGTTCATATCATTAATCACTTTTTCAACTTCATCTTTGGATAAATAAGGCATTCCAAATCCAAGCACAATTGCCTCAAATTTCTGGTTTAAAGATTTTAATTCACGAATATCTCCCACCTGAAATTGGGAAGCTGGATTATTAACCTTTGCTATTTCAAGCATTTTTGGAGCTAAATCAACACCCAAAATCTTTAAATCTGGACGAATAGAATGTAGATAGTTCGATATATTTCCTGGACCACAAGCGAGATCTAAAATTGAAGAGCTTTCGGTTAATTGTTTACATAAAAAATCAAACCCGTCATGGTATTGTGCCACACTCGCAAATTTTGTTGCGTAACCATTTGCGCGCTTATTAAAAATATTGACTGCTACTTTATACCTATCTTTCATCTCTATATTCTAAATCCAAAACCTAATTGCAATACCTCTCTCCAGCCTGTTCCTACTTTTAAAAAAACTCACTTCTTAAAAGGTACTCAATTTATTCATCTTCCGAAATAATGGTTTTTACACGCCCAACTTTTTTCGATTCTAGCATCACCTTAATTCCATGCGTGTGATTTGGTGATTTTGTAAGAATTCGTTTTACAATTCCCCAAGTTAATGCGCCTGAGCTTTGATCATACTTTTGAATAACCTCAACTTCAGAACCAATTTTTATATTTTCTCGTACTTGACCACCACTATACTTTGACATACTACAAATTAAGCAATTTTAAAATATCTGCTATCGTATTAACCCCTTTATCTTGATTATACCAAACCTGTAAATCTGTTTTGAATTCTGGTGTTAAAGCGCCATGAGCGGCTTTATAATCAATTACCATTTTTGCGGCTACTGCTGGACGTGGCCCCCAAGTATTAGTTACCTCATCATTTTCAATCTGAATCAACTTTGGAATCGCCATATTACCATTTGTAAGAAAAGCCTGCATCAATTCTGGATTTTCATCACGTAAAACAATCTTTAAGTCTATCTGATCGTTCTGTTCTGCTAATGCATTAATAACCGGTAAATTTTGAGCTGCATCACCGCACCATCCTTCTGATAAAACCAGCCATGTGATTGGTCTATTGATGGTTTTCATTTTAGCAATCACCTCAGCACTCAACTTAGTGGTTTTACCCAATCGTTTCATTCTACTAATATTAAGTTTAGTATACTCTAAAAGGGAATCCGGCCCGCCTTTAGTCGTAGATAACCCTTTTTCATATAGGTCTTTTACAAGCGATTCGTAAGCCGCATAAGACATGCTACTTTCAATTCCTTTGGTGATGTATGTATTGTCAGTCATTGCTTCCATAATTTATGATTTTAAACTTAGACGGTCTTTTTTTTAATAGCTTACATAGCTTATTTCTATGAGGATATAAAGCGCATCTATAAACAAGAAAATCCCTGCTAATGGCAAGGATTCTCTAATTCTATTATTGTTTGATTTTAGTGCTGAACACCACCTTCACCATGTACATGACCATGCTCAACTTCTTCAGTTGTTGCCGGACGGATGCTTACAATACTTCCTTGGAAATGTAAATCTTGTTCGGCTAATGGATGATTCATATCTAAATTAACTGAAGCTTCGTTTACAGCTAATACTTTTCCTGGCTGAACTTGTCCGTTTTGGTCTTGCATTGGTAGAATATTACCAACTGAAACCGCTTCCATTAATTTACCTTCTTGCATAAACATGTCAATTGGCAATTCAATTAATGCTTCCTCTACTCTTTTACCGTATGCGTTTTCAGACTTAATTCCAAAAGAAAAGTCTGCTCCTTCAGTCAATTCTGAAACTTGTCCTTCAAATTCAGGAATCATTTGACCCATTCCTGATAAAAACACCAAAGGTTCTTTCCCTTCAGTAGATTCTATTAATTCACCAGTTGCAGTGTCTTTTGTTAAGTTGTAATGTAATGAAATTACATTGTGCGATTGATTACTCATTCTTTATTTTTTTTTGCAAAGGTAGCTTTAATATGTAAACTAGCAAAAGATGAGGCCCAAGTTGTACTACATTTCTAACTGCCTCAGCTCTTTCTTTCGCCTCCGGATTGCATGATAGCTTAGAAGTAGTTCAGAGTATAAATCAATTTTAGCGTCTATATTTAATTCAGAAACGGCTATCAGAGCCATTAATGACTTTGGAGCACCAACAACTATTTGAATTGGGAATACTAGATTGTCAAAATAAAAAGATAATTCAACATTACTATTTTCTGCTCCTTCAGGTAATTCTATTTTTAGCGAATCTGTCTTATAATAATAAGTCATTTGAAACATATTTCTAGCAGTGTACTGAACAGCTTTCAATTCTCTTTGACTCACAATAGTGTCCTTTAATTGCTGGAACGAAACATCTTTAATAAATGCATTTGTCTGTTTAGAAATCTTAAAATCAGATCCAATTAAGTAAACATTCTGCTCTAAAAAGGGATAGATTCTGAGCCCACTGAATGTGCTATCAGAATTCCAAAATACTTCTATTAAATGATTTTTTAACAGAATGTAATCTAAATACTTTGGGATTTTCGCCTTATAATTTTGTGTTTCAAATTTCTTTTGACAGGATTTTGCAACCAAACTATCTAAAGTATCCGTTTTAATTTGATAACGTACACCTTGTATATTCTGACTATAAACAGGAAAAGATAAAATTAGAATGAATAGTATCTTACCCATTTTGCTAACTAAATCCTAAAATTTAGGATTGTATTTAATAACCTCAATCAATTCGATATCGAACATTAAAGCTGAATAAGGCTCAATTGGTCCACTACCTTGCTCTCCGTATGCCAAGTTATAAGGAACAAAAAAACGGTATTTTGCGCCTTCTTGCATTAACATTAACCCTTCTGTCCAACCTTTTATTACTTGTAGCACATTAAATTTGACAGGAGCAGGAGCGCTAATAGAAGATTCAAATTCTTGGCCATCAATAAATCGCCCCACATAGTGCACTGCAACAGAATCAACCGTTTTTGGTTTCGGACCTGATCCTTTATCGAAAATTTTATATTGTAAGCCCGACTCGGTTTCGATAATACCATCTTTTAATTTGTTTTTAGCCAAAAACTCTTCGCCTTTCTTTTTGTTAACCTGAGCATAATAAGCAGCGACATCAAATTGAGCATCTTTCAATTTATATGCGGTATTAGCATTTAAAAAACCATCCTCAATTCCTTTTACCAATGTAGCAGGAATGATTTCTTGATCAATTCCTCGACTGACAAAAGCGCTCACAAGTACTATGGCTTCATTCATTCCAATTGCATAACTCCCATCAGCAACTGACACTTTTGAGCTATCAACAGAGCCGTCCTCCTTCAAGTACAAGGCTAGTACAGAGTCCAATTCTTGTGTTTTTAACTGCAAAGGATTTGAAGCTAAATAATCAACCATGCCATTTTTAACTTGGTTTATATCAAACTTACCTTTTAGTTTATCGTTGGTATAAAAAACTCTTCCACCGGTCCCCTGATCGAGACCTATGGCGTAGCTAATTTTTTGAAAGTAATCTTCGAAGGTTACTACTTCAATTGGTTTTTCGTCCAAGACACTTTCTTCATCTTCACTTTTGCAGGCAAAGAGAATAAAAGGCAGTACAAAAAACCAACTCCAAAACTTCATCTTATCCTTGAATTGAGATTAATTCTACATCAAAAATCAAAGCCATGTATGGCTTAATTGGTCCTTGTGGATGCGGACTAGCTCCGTAAGCTAAATTTTCAGGGATATATAATCGCCATTTACTGCCTGTTGGCATTAATTGCAAGGCTTCAGTCCATCCTTTTATTACTTGATTTACACCAAATGTTGCTGGCTCTCCTCTTTCGAGAGAGCTATCAAACACAGTGCCATCCGTTAGTGTGCCGTGGTAATGTACTGTTACTTGAGAATCAGCTACTGGCATAGCTCCTGAACCTTCAGTTACTACTTCGTATTGCAATCCAGAATCTAGCACATTAACACCATCTTTTTGAGCATTAGCCGATAAAAATGCTTCACCTTCTACTTTATTTGCAGCAAATTTCTCCTCATTTACAGAACTTAAATACTCTTGAATTTTTGCATTTGCCTCTTCAGGTGTCATTTTTAACTGTCCTCCCGAAAACACATCTTTTATAGCAGCTGAAAAGCTATCCATATCAATTGCATCTAAGTTTTGGCCCTGTAAACTTTGTCCTATACTCATGCCAACCCCATAGCTAGCATCTTTCATTAAATCACTCATTCACTTTCTTTTTAATTATTTAATATTGCCGCTATTCCTGGCAATGTTTTTCCTTCTAAATATTCTAACATAGCTCCTCCCCCTGTAGATACATGGCTAACTTGCTTGCCTAAATCGAATAGATTAACTGCTGCTACGCTATCGCCGCCGCCAACTAAACTATATGCTCCTTTTTGAGTGGCTGCGGCAACACCTAAGGCTATTGCTTTTGTTCCATTCTGGAATTTTGCTAACTCAAAAACGCCCATTGGTCCGTTCCATAAAATTAACTTAGAGGTTAAAATTATTTCGGTAAATTCTTGAATGGCCTTTTCTCCAATATCAAGTCCCATCCACCCATCAGGAATTTCACTTGTTGGACAAATTTTTGTTTGCGCATCATTTGAAAACTCGTCCGCTACAACCGTATCAATTGGCAGCAAAATATTGACTCCTTTATTTTTCGCTTTCACTAAAATATTCGTAGCCGTTTCTAAATAATCATCTTCTATTAAAGAATTGCCAACTGTTCCACCTTGCGCTTTAATGAATGTGTATGCCATTCCCCCACCAATAATCAAATTATCAACCTTATTTATCAATTGATTAATGATGGTTATTTTTGATGATACTTTCGCTCCTCCCACAATTGCAGTTAATGGTTTTTCGATTGAATTTAAAACTTGGTCAACGCTTTTAATTTCTTTTTCGATTAAATAACCGAACATTTTATCATTAGAAAAGAATTCAGCCACAACAGTTGTTGAAGCATGCGCTCGGTGCGCAGTTCCAAAGGCATCATTAACGTATACATCACCATGTTTTGCTAACTGTTCAGCAAAAGCCCGATCTCCTTTTTTTTCGGCGCCATGAAATCTTAAATTCTCTAGCAATAAAACTTCACCCGGTTTTAAGGCGGATGACTTTTCAAATGATCTTTCGCTGACACAGTCAGACGCAAATGCAATAGATTGCCCCAAAATTGATTCAATAGCTGAAACAATGTTTTTTAATGAATACTTAGCCTCAGGAATATTTTTTGGACGACCTAAATGCGACATCAGCACAACTGATCCTCCGTCAGCCAACACTTTTTTTATAGTTGGTAAAGCTGCAGTAATTCTTGTATTATCAGTTACTGCAAGTGTTTCCTTATTAAGGGGTACATTAAAATCTACACGAATTAATGCACGTTTTCCTTTAAAATTGCAAGTATCAATTGTAGCCATAGTCCTACTGTATATCTTTTAAAAATGCAAAGATAATAGGATATTGAGCCAAACCGAAATTCTTGACTTTTTTTATGAATTAGTGTAAAATCATTTTCTGGCTGTGTACATGATTATTTACAAAAACAGACACTATATAAATACCATTCGGAATTTGATTTCCACTAATGATTTGGTGAAACTTGCCTTTGCTTTGAATACCTAAGGATGTAGATTGAATAGCTTGACCTGAGATAGACTGAACATTTACAAGTACATTCCTGGGCTGATTCAATTGGTAATCGATATGAATCTGTTGAGCTGCTGCATCCCAAAACACTCTGATTTTGTTAGGGTTTTCATCTATTGCACCAGTTGAAACTGGAACATTTGAAGTGATTAAAGCATCACCCATGTATATTTTATCACCCGATTCTATTCCGTTTGCATTCGCTTTATTTACCGTATAAAACGCTCTTAAATCTCCTAAATTAGTACTGGGAGCTGTCCATTCAAAATCAAATGTTGTCAATCCATTTGAGTTGGATTGACGGATGTATTCTCTTCCTGCAGCCAGCGCTGTACTTGTATTTGTTCCGTTAATAAATGAACCTGCCTTTTGATTATTTGCAGTTAAAATGGTTAGTTGAAAGCCGTTTTTGCTTCCCGAAGCAACGCTTATTTGCATTGGGTAAGTAACACCGGGAACGTAGCCCGTGTCTATAGCAGAAGATGTGTCACTCAAAAAAGTAACCACTCCCTGTGCCGACAATACACTTGAACCAATATGACAAAAAGTACACGTATTCTCACCGGGCGCCCCTGTTTTTCCGGTAGGAGGGTTTTGAGAAAAATTCACTATATCCGCCTGATTTGAGTAGACTGAAAGTATTGGAGTAGGCTGCTTTTTATGCGAAGTTAAAACGAACAGCACTAACCCTGTAAAAAATAAAATGATAGATTTTGTTTTAATAGCCACACTTTTTAGTTATCCAATTTACCCTGTTCTATCCAACACTCAAACTGTGCAATTAGTGAATCCGATAATTTCGGCCCACCTAGCGGCATGGCCTTTGCTCCTGGCGCATGACTAATCACCTCATAGATTAAATCTGCATTATCTGCCACAATTTGATGATTGTCCCAATTGTATCCTCCAGCTCCGTCAGCATGGCAACCGGAAGTGTTACAAGACAGGTTAATTATTTCTTGAGCTATAAAATTATTATAAGAAACCGTATCTGAACAATTAGACTCCACCACCACTGGTTCTGGTGCCTTTAATTTTTTACACGAGACTAGAATTGCCGTTGTAATAACTGCACTCAATACTATTTTTTTTACCATCATATTTTAAATTTTCTTGTGATTGAAAAACCAAGTCTGAATTCACCATCCAACCAATTTGAAGTAGTTGAAGGAATAAATAAATTTTCGTTTACACCTTGACTATTTGAAAACATAAACGTAAAAGTATGGCCACCTGTGAGTAATTCAAGTCCAAAAGTTAAAGGATTTTGGAAGTCTATCGCATCACCTCTGTTTAGAATATGATTGTATTCAGCCAGTAAACCAATTATTTGAGTGACCCTCACCCTTGCAGCTCCACCAACAAAAACCAGCGTATTAACATCATTGTAGGCCACGAAATTTCGGTGATTTACACCGGCATTTAATTGAAGCGACAATCTATCACTAAACTTTCGCGTAGCAATAAGCTGATGTGTATAAATAAAACGGCTGGTAAAATCTGGATAAGCATTTTCAGCTGTAACTGTTGTTGAAGCAGCAGCATAAGGCAAGCCAAAGGACGATACAAAAACTAACGACAGTGGATTCAAATTACTTTGATGCAGAATTCTATACTTGGCATAGCCATCTATTAACTGAGTAATGGCTCCAAAACCTTTATTTCTGGCTAAGCCTATGTTTAAATTGTTAGTGATTCCATATTCAAAACCAATTCTTACATCTGCTAAATTATCCAATCCAAATGCTCTTGAAAAAGCACCAGGACCTGCCATATCTCCAAATTTATGAGCAATGATAAACTCCATCTGACGTTTATAAAGCATTTCAGCAGAATGATTGTTCAAGACTCGGGTTCCTTCAAAAGTATCCCATACTTTTTCTTCTTTTACTTCCGATTCTTGACAAAAGGCAAAATTTGTGGAAAAAACCACAACCATAATTAAAAATTTCTTCATATTAATTTGATTTATTTAGGGATATATAGGACAGTAAATCTAACAATTGTTCCTTGCTCATTTTCTCTAATGGGTACTGCGGCATGTACTGCTTTTTTCCAGCAATTGCATAAGTACCTTTTCGCACTAAGTAAGGCACAGAAAAATGATTGTGTTTTGATATTTGCGATTCCAGAAAGTTAAGCGTTAAATTGTCATCATTAAATTCAAAACTGGCAACATTACTTCCTGTTCCATGACAATGTAAACAACCATTATTGAAAATATACTTGCCATTATCAGGATTAGCTTTGTAATTTTTCAGCTCAGGAATATCTGTTTTACCAAAAGTGGCATCATTTATTACATTGTACTTGCTTGCTAATAGCTTAATTGCCGCTTTATCTTTCTTAATTACATACTCCGCTAACCTATCCATTTCTTTGGCAGTAATTTTTAAATCTTTTATTTGTAAGGAAATACTTTTCATGTAATGCAAGACAGATCTCACTTCCCAATTTTCGAGCAATCTACCCTGCGAACACTGAATCGCACAGAGTTGAATGGCGTTGACTAATGTATCTCTTGTCGGAGCAACTAAAGCTCCATATTTTTTAGCATAGTCACCATTATACCAATGTTCCTTATTATACATCCCATAAAATGTAGAAGCAGGTAAAAAAGGTATATTTTTTTCCTTACTATATTTTAAACGCTCATTTGGGCTTTCATCAGCCAAATTGTAAACTTCTGGTACTAAGTTGTGACAATCGACACATTCAAAATATTTAGATTGTTTTTTATTATTTGACCCTTCTACGAACCCAGTAGTAATTAATTCATACCCAATATGAGCTGAATCCGAGTCCAACTTCTCTATAAAATGGTTTGGCTTTTTTGCGCCAACTTTAAGCAAAACATCTGCTACGCTTAAATCCGAAACTAGCTTAGTATAATTTTCAACGACCCCTTTATTTGACCTTCCAGATATCAAAAAACTGGCTAGTGCAATTAAAAACACCAACGAAAGAAGACTTGTTTTTAAATTCATGGATTTGATTTTCTTATTTTTGTGAAGTTAGGAATAAAAATTCGACATAGCCAAAATCAATGTTAACATATTTTTTAGATACACCAATTGAATATTTGAAAGGCGTTGGTCCGCAAAAAGGAGATGTGCTGCGAAAAGAACTCGGGATTTTTAAATTTAGAGATTTACTCCTCTATTTTCCTTTTCGATATGTGGATCGGTCAAGCTATCAAACCATATATCAAGCTTCCAACTTTGAGGGCTATATGCAGTTAAAAGGAACCGTTTCAAAAGTTATTGAAGTTGGGAAAGGGAAAGGAAAAAGACTAACAGCACAATTTTCAGACAGTTCAGATTCAATTGAATTGACCTGGTTTAAAAGTGCTTCATTCATTAAAAATTGGCTGAAACCGAATACCATTTATCGCGTGTACGGCAAACCAAAAAGATTTGGAACAAAGTTTAGTATTGCACATCCTGAAATGGAAGCAATTGAAAATATTAAAGGAGAAGAACTAGGCTTGCAGCCAATTTACCATAGCTCCGATAAATTAAGTAAAAAAGGACTCCATAGCAAAGGCATTGAAAGTTTGATTAAAAACCTTATTGCTGAATTGAAAACGGAAATACCTGACCCTCTTCCAACTTGGTTAGTTGACGACTTAAAATTAATTCCAAGACATAGAGGATTAACAGATATTCATGCTCCAGCATCATTGCAAGACGCCAAGAAAGCACAATGGAGAATTAAATTTGATGAACTATTTTTTCTGCAATTAGAATTATTAACAAGAAAAAAAATTACTCAAAACAAAATTAGTAGCTATGCCTTTACTGAAATTGGAAAGCCATTTATAGAATTTTTCGAAAACCATTTACCTTTTGAATTAACAGGTGCACAAAAACGAGTTGTGAAGGAAATTAGAAAAGACATGTCTAATGGAAAACACATGAACAGGCTTTTGCAAGGTGATGTAGGGAGTGGTAAAACATTAGTTGCTCTCCTAACTGTACTTATTGCCATAGGAAATGGATATCAAACCTGCATTATGGCTCCTACTGAAATATTGGCAAATCAACATTTTGAAACCTTTAATGAGTTTTTAAAAGACATGCCAGTAAAAGTAGCATTGCTGACTGGGTCGTCTAAAACGGCAGCCCGAAAAAAATTACATGCAGGGCTAGAGTCAGGCGAAATTGATATTTTAGTAGGTACTCATGCCCTAATTGAACCCAAAGTAAAATACAAAAACTTAGGACTGTCAATAATTGATGAACAGCACAGATTTGGAGTCGCTCAAAGATCTAAACTTTGGCAAAAAAACACAAAGCCTCCTCATATTTTGGTAATGACTGCAACGCCAATCCCTAGAACACTGGCACTCACCGTTTATGGCGATTTAGATGTATCGATAATAGATGAATTGCCTCCAGGTAGAAAAGCAATTGAAACCCGACACTACTTTGAAAGTTCACGTCTAAAGGTTTTTAAATTTATAGAAAATGAAATTGCCAAAGGCCGACAAGCTTATATCGTTTATCCGCTAATTGAAGAGTCTGAAAAAATGGACTATGCCAATTTAATGAGCGGCTATGAATCAATTGAAAGGCGATTTCCTCGCCCAAACTATCAAGTAAGCATTGTTCATGGTAAAATGAAAGCTACCGATAAGGACTATGAAATGCAACAATTTGCTGCAGGAAACACACACATTATGGTAGCTACAACCGTTATTGAAGTTGGGGTTAATGTGCCAAATGCCAGTGTAATGATAATTGAAAGTGCTGAAAAATTTGGTCTTTCGCAGTTGCACCAGTTAAGAGGAAGAGTCGGCAGAGGTGCGAAACAATCTTACTGCGTTTTAATGACAGGTTATAAATTGGGTGAAAATGCAAAAAAAAGAATGGAAACCATGGTTAGAACAAATGATGGTTTCGAAATTTCGGAAGTGGACTTAAAACTGAGAGGGCCAGGTGACATCATGGGAACAAAGCAAAGTGGTATTCTAGATCTTAAATTAGCAGATTTAGGTAAAGATGGACAAATTGTGACCATTGCCAGGGAAAAAGCTAGAGCGTTATTTGAAAAAGATCCGAAATTGGAGTTAGCTGATCATCAACAAATCACAGAGATATTGAAGGACATTTTAAAATCAAAACCCAATTGGAGCAGAATTTCATAGTCTGCCAAAAAAAACGCCGCCAATTTATGAAACTGACAGCGTTATTTCAGGTTTCATCAAATTCTAAAAATCGTCTAAAACATCTTCACCGGCTGCTTTTAGATTAGTATCATGCTGTCCTTCCAAATATTTAGCATCTCCATATCCAAGTATTGACCAAAAAATAGGTGATAAAAAGATTAGACCAACTGTAAAACCCTCGTCTTTTCCAAAGTTTTTGGAAATAGCATTTAACATCATTATTGCGAAAACAATATTTGCAATTGGAATCAAAAACATAATAAACCACCACAAAGGTTTTTGAGCTACTTCTAAAAATACTATGATGTTATAAATAGGGATTAAAAAAGCATACCCCGGTTTACCTGCCTTTTTTAGCGTATACCAAATTCCAGCCAACATTAAAATGTATAGCACAACAACACATAAAATCAGAAACTGGATGAGTTGAGCTTGAAGCATATACCCCATAGCATCTGCTATGTAATCAGGGTAAAGTATAGCGGTCATTAATGTTCCTGCTATCATGTATCCTACTGCAACTACTACACCTGCGCCCAAAGACTGACCAAATGAAACTACATTATGTTTTGTTTTAAGACGAGTTATAGCAATAATAACACCTACAGCTGGAAACAACCATTGAGTAACAACAAAAAAACCGTAAGGTAGAGCTTCGGCTAAAACTGCAGATAGCAAAAGATGTACTAGCAGCAAGCCACCCATCCAAATTCCAAATTCTTTTAAAAATAATTTCATAGTTTATAAATTTTAGTTCTCTGCTAAACTACTTGTAAACAACCTAAAAACTATCGTTCATTTGGGTGATTTTTGAACATTTTATTGTTTAGAGTGAAAGTTACTCAACTAAAAAAAAATGTTTTAAAAAAAGCCTTCTTCTCAAGCCACCTTTTCAAGGCTTTTTTCGTCTTTAGATTATAAACCTTACCTTTACCTAGGTGATTTACAGATTAAAAATATTATCATTTTTCATATTTATCTCGTTTTCTGGTATTTGCCAAGAAAACTGCACCAATGGAATTGATGATGACGGAGATGGACTAATTGATTTGCAAGACCCAGATTGTCATTGTGGTGCTGGACTAAATGCCCGATTTAACAATGCCATTCCTAATCCAGGTTTCGATCAATCTTCTTGTTGTCCTCAAACATGGTGGGACCACCTAAACTGCGTTGACAACTGGACAACAGATTCAACGGGAATCAACAGTAGTTGGGGTCTAAATTACATCAGTGCTTGTAACGGCTGTACGTATTACAACAGCACGGCTTATATCGTTCCACCAAATTGTGGCCAAGGCGGCAATAATGGCTTTTTAGGCATGGCTTTTTGGAATAATTGGGCCAATACCACCTGGAATTGGAATAATCATGCAAACGTTTGCTTAAACACTCCTTTTTATCCGGGTAATACTTACGTTTTATATTTTGATGCATTTAATACATTCAATTATAATTGGCAATTCACTGACGACACAGTTCATTTTTCAATATTAGGGAGTACGTCCTGTGCAAATATTCCGCATACGAGCGCCACTTGCTCAGACCCTGATTGGACACCTTTAGATTCGCTAGATTTTGTAGTACCAGTTGATACTACTTGGCATAATTTTTCTTTCACTTTTTCTCCCACTGATACAATCTATGCTATTGCGCTTGGTCAAACTTGTTCGTCATGGAACAATAATCAGACCTATACAGGATGGCAACGCTTGCTTTTTGACAATTTGGTATTGTATGATAGCAAAGAATATGATCTTCAAATAACTGAGACTGGCGGTGTATGTAGTCCTCCTCACATTTTGACAGCCTCGATTGACACCACTGGTGGCACATGGCAATGGTATCAAGATTCAATAGCATTGGTTGGACAAACTAATACTACTCTTGATATTACCACTTTGGGCTCAGGAAATTTCACAGCTCTTTACATCTTAAATGGCACATGCCAAGGACTTAATTTAGAGGTAAGCCCTCCAGTTTACCCTTTAGCATTTATTTCAGCAAATAGTGCAGCGGTTTGTACAGGTGATTCTATTTACTTTGATGGATTTTCATTTATTTCTGAAGGTACAATTGACCACTATTATTACAGCTTCGGAAACGGAGATTCAGCTTTTATAGAAGACCCAGTTTATGCTTTTGATACACCCGGAACGTACACAGTTGAATACACTGCCGAATCAAATTTAGGCTGTACTGGAGGGCAAAGTCAAACCGTTGTTGTACATCCTAAACCTGCAACAAGTTTCCTTACTGCTAATGAATGCTTGTATAATCCGGCAGATTTTACAAGTATGACAACAATTTCAAGCGGTTTTATTGATAGTTTAAGTTGGAATTTTGGAGATGGTAACTTAGCTGATGATAGTTTAGAGACTCATCAGTACGCTAATTTTGGAAATTATATTGTTAAATTGTTTACGAGATCAAATGAGGGATGTACAGATAGCACTGAGCAAACAATCAGTATACATCCAGTGCCGAGCGCTATCTATACAGCTGATAGTGATTGCGAAAACATTAATATTGCTTTTAATAACAGCTCCTCAATCCCTTCAGGAACTATCCAAAATTATGATTGGAATTTTGGAGATAATACTTTTGCAAACACAGCTAATGTAAACCACACCTATGTAGGACAAGCAAACTACTCAACAAAACTTGTGGTTACGTCAGATTCGGGATGCGTAGATTCAACCACATTAATTCTTGAAATTTATCCTGAACCCGTAGCAAGTTTTAGCTCAATAAGTTCATGCTATTTAGCAACTTTCACCAATAGTTCCACAATTGGAGGAGGCTCTTCAATTGTAAATAATAATTGGGATTTTGGAAATACAGTTACTTCAACTGAAGAAAACCCAACCCATTATTATAGCGCTAATGACACTTATAATGTCACGCTCGAAACAGTAAGTAATTTTGGGTGTGTTGATGACACAATCATACCAATCAGTATTTTCAGTAATTTCTTTGCTGATTTGTCTCCATTAACCAATAGTATTTGTGTTGGGGAATGCGCTCAACTATACAATAATTCAACGCCTACACCAAATCAAGTCATGAAGTATTACTGGAGAACGTCTGATGGTCAAACCTCAACTGAAAGAAATCCTTATTTTTGCTTTAACCAACCAGTAAATGAACCAACTGGTATGGATGTGTTCTTTAGAATTTCAACAAGTTCTGGCTGCCTTGATTCTATTTTAGTAGAAGATGCTGTTACAGTTATTCCAATTCCAGTTGCTGATTTTACTTTTACACCTGAAAAACCAGAATCAACTGACCCAGAAGTTACTTTTATCAACCAATCGTCTCTGGCTACAAATTACGAATGGAATTTTGGAAACAATAATTTCAGCAACGAAATTGACCCAATTTACACCTATCCAAGTGAAGGAAAGCAATATACAGTGAGGCTAACAGCTTCGGATGCTAATAATACTTGCCATGATGAACATAGTGAATTATTAATTATAGAAGATGAAATTCTATTTTTTATTCCAAATTCTTTTACACCTAATGGATCGGGAAAAAATGATGTTTTTAGTCCTCAATTTGTCAGTGGAATCGACATCTATCAATTCAGAATGCAAATATTTAACCGCTGGGGAGAACTTGTTTTTGAATCGAATGACCCACTCGGTAGTTGGGATGGTCAATATGCGGGACAAACAGTAACTGAAGGTGTTTACATTTGGAAGATAGATTTTATTGAACCTATGGTCGATAAAACTCACACCCATACTGGCACGGTGAATGTTTTGAGGTAGCTACTTAAAATTATTACCTTTATAGAGAAATGATAAGAGTCTTTTTTTTCTTCATTTGCTTTAGTATACCGGCATTTATTTATTCGCAAGAAATATGCGATAATGGTATAGATGATGATTCTGATGGCCTAATTGACCTACAAGACTCCGATTGCCAATGCGGAGTGGGACTTCACCCTCAGATAAGTGATGCTATTCCTAATCCAAATTTCGACGACTATTATTCTTGCCCAGTTTACTTAGACTTTGCAAATATTGATTGGAACAACTACAATATATCAATGAATTTTGTAAGTGATTGGTACTGCTCAGCAGAAATTCAACATTATAATGCTCTAGAAAGTGTAATCTATCAAAACTCATGCAATGATTGTTTCACTGTTAATGGCGTTTTTCAAGGTCCAAACTATACCCCTCCACCAGAATGCTTTTCGGCCAATTCTAATGGTTTTTTGAACCTTCCATTTGCTGTTCAAAACCACCAGGCAGACTACTTTTATGACATGTCTGCAAGTGCCTGCTTAAATAGCACTCTAACATCTGCTTACAATTACAAGTTAGAAATGGATTTGTATAACTTCACAAGTGGCGCTCCTAATATTCAAATTCCAATTTCAAATACATTTGAAATAAGTCTGATGGAGTCCACATCTTGCGCAAACATGCCTCTAACTGGCTATAGTTGTGGTGTTACCGATTGACAAAATATAGGGAATCAAATAATAGCCCTGCCAAGAGATTCTGCATGGCATAAAATCAGTTTCGACTTTACACCAACAACGCCAATAGAAGCAATTGGTTTTGGAGAAAGATGTGGAACAATGGTTAGTGGAGCATCCGAAGGGTCAGATTTTGGCAACAAGCGCGTTCTTGTTGACAGTTTAAAGCTAATTTATAGTAAAATATATAACATTCATGTAACAGAAACTGGAAGCTGGTGCTCATTTCCGTATAAATTGCATGCTAGTATAGATACCAATGGAGGAACTTGGCAATGGTACAAAGATTCTGTTGCGATAGTTGGAGCTACCGATTCGGTGCTAGATATTACTAATCTTGAAGTAGCTAACTATACGGCGCTCTATCTAGTAAATGGAAGTTGTCAAGGATATACACATTTTGTGGGCCCGCCTGTCTTTCCAAATATCTTTTTAACACCACTCGATTCGATTAACTGCATGCACGACAGTATTTATTTTGATGCCTTCTCTTACATTTCCTCGGGTACAATTGATTCATACACATACAATTTTGGAAATGGAGATTCTGCATTTGTAGAAAGTCCAACTTATGCATTTGACCAATATGGACAGCATACTGTAATCCGACAAGCAACATCTGATGTAAACTGCATAACAACTGATACTTTTACTGTTGAAATTTATGAAGTACCGTCTGTTAGTTTTTCTTTCAATAATTCCTGCGAATATGATTCTGCTGAATTTAGCAATACATCCACCATAAATACTGGCTTTATTGATTCTATGTTTTGGACTATAGAAAATCTAAACTTACCTGATTCCCTACCATTAATATACAAATTTGAACAATGGGGAACTCATCCTGTATCACTAACTGCCATATCTGATTTTGGCTGCACAAGCATTGTTGAAAAAACGATTGAAATCCACCCCAAACCCTTGGCTCACTTTATAGCTGAGGACGACTGCGAATATGATCAAACAGAATTCATTGATTCTAGTGCAATTGCCTCTGGAAATATTGTGCAATATTCTTGGCTTTTTGGAGATGGTACCACAAGTAGGACTCAAAACCCCTTGCACATTTATCAAAATTTTGGTTTGTATTCAACTCAACTTTCGATTATCTCTGACTCTGGATGTTTTGATACTAGTAGGTTACAAATTGAAATTTACCCAGCACCAACCCCTTCATTTACCTACGAAAACAATTGTTTAATAAGCACTTTTACTAACACTTCAAGCATTGGCAGTGGATATATTGACAGTTATTTTTGGAGTTTAGAAAGTAATTTTACTTCTACACTATTTGAACCCGTTTACAGATTTAGCGAAATGAATACATATCAAGTAAATCTGTTGGCAACAAGTGAAAAAGGATGCGTTGCGGACACAACCGTCCCTGTTGTAATTGCTAACATTCTTGATGCAAAGTTTTCTTTATCGAACCAAGCGATTTGCTCAGACGAATCTGTAAAATTGTTCAACAATTCTACCCCACATTTAGATTCTGACCTCAGCTATCACTGGCAGTTAGGATATGGTCAAATTTCAAACAAAGAAAATTCTACTTTTACCTTTAGCGCTAATAGCTTAGAAACCCAATTAATTGATGTTTTCTTTACGATTTCTTCAAGTTCTGGATGCGTAGATTCAGCTTTTTTACTAGATGCAATCTCCGTTGTCCCTTTACCAGATGCTTATTTTTCTTTTAGTCCTGACAAACCAGAATTAGTAAATCCTGAAGTTGATTTTACAAATTTGTCAATTCTTGCCAATAATTATGAGTGGAATTTTGGAGACAATAATTACAGTACGGAAAAAGATCCTACTCATATTTATAAAAGTGAGGCAAAAGAATATACTGTGACGCTAGTTGCTTCTGATGCAAACAATATTTGTTTTGACGAACATAGCGAGCTTCTTATAGTACAGGACAATATCCTATTTTTTATACCTAACTCTTTTACACCTAACGGGTCAGGTAGAAATGACTACTATTCACCTCAATTTATAAGCGGGATAGACATTTATCAATTCAGAATGCAAATATTCAACCGTTGGGGAGAAATTGTATTCGAATCGTTTGACCCAGCTGGGAGCTGGGATGGAAGGTATGCCGGTAATCTTGTGCAATCTGGAACATACATTTGGAAGATTGATTTTATTGAATCAATGGCTGACAAAACCCACCCCCATACTGGAACGGTTAATGTTTTGAGGTAGGCCTTAGTCAATTCTCCATTTGCTTTAACGCCTCTTCAACCTCAACAACTGGCATTTGGCACGACTTGTTAACGCACACAAAAATGGTGGTTTCTCCTATAAATTTACCTTCCAATAAGGGAATTGTTCCTGTAGCTCCACCCATCAATAACTTGTTTGGAATATAGTATTCGTTCAATTCAGATGTTTTGCTTTTCCAATCATCACCAGTTATAGCGATTTCGTAGTATGGCATTCCAATTTTCATACTTAACAGTCCCCAGTTAGAGAAGGAACTTGGGTACTCCGCCATATCACCTTGCATATTAGCGAGCATTTGAACAGCTGTTTGCTTGTATGAATTACTATCTAACAAGGTTCCTAAATCAAATAGTGCATTAGCCATTTCAGAGTTAGACGCAGGAATTACATTATCACTGGTTTCCATCTTTCTGGCAATTAATGATTCACTAGAATTAGAAGTATAGAAAAACATACTTGTTTTTTCATCTTTAAAATGTTTTATTGCATATTCTGCAAGATCTCCAGCTTTTAGCAGCCAAGATTCATCAAAAGTCAATTCGTACAACTTTAGAAAAGCAGAAATTACAAATGCATAATCATCTAAAAAACCATCAATTTTACTAACTCCATCTTTGTATGTATGCCAAAGGCCACCGTCAGATTTTATCTGTTTTTCAACTAAGAAAGCTGCATTATCTAATGCCATTTTTTTAAATTCATCATTATTAAAAGCCATTGAAGCTTCTACAAGACCGCTTATTGTCATTGCGTTCCATCCAGTTAAAATCTTGTCGTCAGTTCTTGGTCTAATTCTTTTCTCTCTTGTTTTGAATAGTTTTTTGTTAATCGTATTCCAACTACCTAAAAATTCAGAATCATCCATTTTATCTTTCAATTTGTCACTATCAGTTAAAGGAATATAATTTCCTTCCCATTTCCCTTTCGCATTTATGTGATATATCTGCTTAGCTATTTCAAATTCTTCAACTGTTAAAGCCTGTTTCATTTCATCTTCAGTCCACACATAAAACTTACCTTCTTCCCCCTCAGAATCGGCATCTAAAGCAGAATAAAAAGCATTGTCTTTAGTTGTCATTTCACGTTGAATCCATTCCACAGTTTGGTAAACTGTTTTTTTGTAGAGTGGGTTTTTTGTTCGCTGATATCCCTGACTGTATAGGGTTAAAAGCTGAGCATTATCATATAGCATTTTTTCGAAATGAGGAACTTTCCACTTTTCATCAGTGGAATATCTAGCAAAACCTCCTCCAACTTGGTCATATATTCCACCCATGGCCATTTCATTTAGGGTTAAATCGACATGTTTTAGCAGTTGCTCATTGTTCTTTAAATGTCCAAACTGCATTAAAAATTCATAATTATTTGGGAGCGGGAATTTAGGAGCTCTATTCGGACCCCCATGTTTAAGATCAAAGCTTTCACCCCATTTTTTAACCATTTGATCTAGCATTTCTAGGTCAACTGCATTATTATCGGCGGCTACTTTCACTAATTCCGATTGTTGAATTCCTTCAGTTAGGTTATCTGCATATTTCTCAAAACTACCTTTATCCTTTTCATAAGTTACAGCCAAATTTTGCAGTAACTCCATCCAATTATTTTTTGGGAAATATGTTCCACCATAAACAGGTCTTCCATCAGGCAAAGCAAAACAGTTCAATGGCCATCCGCCACTGCCATTCATTAACTGCACCGCATTCATATATATCTTATCCACATCTGGGCGCTCCTCTCTATCAACTTTTATGCAAACAAAGTTTTCATTCATAAAGGCGGCAATTGTAGAATCCTCAAAACTTTCCTCTTCCATTACATGACACCAGTGGCAAGCTGAATAGCCGACACTAATTAACACCAATTTATCTTCAGCTTTTGCTTTTTCAAACGCAGCCTCTCCCCAAGGAAACCAGTTTACCGGATTATGTGCATGCTGCAGCAGATAAGGACTAGATTCGTCAACAAGTAAATTAGTGTGCTGATGTTTCTGCCCAATTTCTTCAGTATGCTGCTGACTGTTACCGCACGAAACTAACCCAGTTAGTATTAAAAAGAAAGTAGCAAAAGTTATTAGAATGCCCGTGTTTAAACCTTTCATATAAATTTTTAAAAGTAAAAGCTAAATATACTTAACTTCGTTTTGCAAAAGTCAATATTATGAGAAAAATCGCCTTTTTATTCAGTTTATTTAGTGTTTTGGCTCTGCATAGTCAAACCTATTTTCAACAAGAAGTAAACTATAAAATTGATGTAAAACTCAATGACAAAAAACACATTTTAATGGGTTTTGAGGAATTCACATACAAAAACAATTCAACCACCACTTTAGATTTTTTATACATACATGTTTGGCCAAATGCCTATAAAAACAATAAAACTGCGCTAGCAAAACAGTTGTATGATATGAAAAATTTTTCGTTGGAATACGCTAGCGCTGAAAATAAGGGCTATATTGATTCATTAGATTTTAAAGTAGACGGCGAGCAAGCTGATTGGACTTTTGACGAGAGCCACATAGACATAGTTAAATTGAGGTTAAAGAAACCTCTTGCGCCAGGTAAATCAATAAAAGTTTCAACTCCCTTTAAAGTAAAAATTCCCAACGGAAATATTTCCAGACTGGGACATGTAGGGGAATCATACCAAATTACACAATGGTACCCAAAACCTGCGGTATTTGATAACGCAGGATGGCATCAAATGCCGTATTTAACCCAAGGTGAATTCTATTCTGAATATGGTTCGTTTGATGTGTCAATTACGCTTCCAAAAAATTACGTAGTTGGTGCCACTGGAGATCTTCAAAATGAATCAGAAATTGAATTTTTGAATGACCTAGCTGCTCGCACAAATCAAAAATTTGAATCGAAAGGGTACAGCTCTGATGAAAAAATCCGAAGAAGAAAACCAACAGAATTTCCAACATCATCAGATTCTGTTAAAACAATCAGATACATTCAAAATAATGTTCATGATTTCGGATGGTTTGCAGACAAACGTTTTGAAGTATTAAAAGGTGAGGTTGAGTTACCGAATTCTGAAAGAAAAGTCACAACCTGGGCCATGTTTGTGCCACATCATGCAGAATTATGGAAAAATGCAATTGAATACATTAATGATGGCACCTATTACTATTCCTTGTGGAATGGAGATTACGCGTACAACCAAGTGACAGCAGTTGATGGCACTATTAGCGCCGGTGGTGGGATGGAATACCCAAACGTAACGGTTATCGGCAATGCAAGTTCTAAAGAACAACTAGAAGTTGTGATTGTTCATGAAGTTGGACATAACTGGTTTTATGGTATGCTAGGCTCCAATGAAAGAGTTCACCCTTGGATGGATGAAGGTTTAAATACCCTTAATGAAATGAGGTATATCAAAACTAAATATCCAAATAATACGCAAACATCTGACATGCTAGGTGGAGCAGCTGAGGCGATTCACCTAGAGCATTTAAACCACAGCGACATGAGCGATTTAATGTATAGATTTTCTGCTGCTGCTGGAATAGACCAACCGATTGAATTAAGTTCCGAAGACTATACATCTGCAAATTATGGTGGAATCGTTTATAGCAAAACTGGATTGGTTTTTACCTACCTCAAAGATTATTTAGGAGACGAACTTTTTGATGACTGTATGAGAACTTACTTCGACCGCTGGCAATTTAAGCATCCACAGCCTGAAGACTTAAGACTTGTATTTGAGGAAGTCTCACAAAAAGATTTAAGTTGGTTGTTTGATGAAATTATTCCAACTACAAAACAAATAGACTATAAAATTGCGAAAGTCAAGCAAACTGAGACTGGCTCTGAAGTTACTATTAAAAACGTAGGCCAAGTGAATGGTCCAATTAGAGTTGATGCTTACAGTTTTAACAATTTACGAAATACGATATGGGTAGAACCAGGGGATAAGAAACAAACTATATTATTTGAAGGTTCCAACCTAGATGAAATTAAAATTGATGGGGAAGGTTTAACTCCTGAGCCAAACAGAAACAATAATTACTGGAAACAAAAAGGGCTATTCGGAAAGATAGAGCCTATTAATTTTGAATTTTTAGCAGGCGATAATGAACCAGATAAAACAACAATTTGGTGGGCTCCTAATGTAGGCTGGAACGCATATGATAAGATAATGCTTGGTGTAGCACTTCATAACTTTACGCAGCCAAAAAATAAATTTGAATATTTAGTTGCGCCTTACTTTTCATTTGGCAGAAAAAACATTTCTGGTTATGCATGGGCAAGATACTCCATAGTACCAGCTCGAAATTTTAAAGGCATTTACTTAGGTTTTAAGACCAAACATTTTGGGTTCGACCAGGCAGATGGCAATAGTAATTACATTGCTTTGGCACCATATGTTGACTTTTTAATTGGCAAGCCTAATTCAAAAAAGTACTACTCGCAAAAAGTGCGATTACAGGGGGCTTTTAATTTTGAAGATGGCGCGGGATACTACCAGCAATCAAATGGTGGTTTTGCTAAATATGAATTTAATTATAAAAAACACCTTCATCAACTGAGACTAGGAGCTAGAACAGACTATATTTCGGTGGCAACTGAAAATATTGAGGTGGCAAATGCTTATGCTAACGTTTTTTATAAATTTAAGTACTGGGAAAAAAAGAAAAAACATGTTAGCTTTCAACTAAATATTGGTCAAAACCTGATTAGTAAGGGAACTTCAAGTGATAGATACGGAATGGCCTTAGGAGGGCAAAATGGGACTCAAGATGTGTTTTATGAAACACTCATGTTTAACAGAAATGCAACTTCAGGTGTTGGCGCTCAAAGGAGACAGAATAATCAAGGAAATTTTAGCACAGTGAGTGGAATTACGACAAACGATCAGTTATTAACAGCAAACTTTTATTTTGAAATTCCATACATTCCTTTACTTGGCGTGTTTGGAGATATTGGCTTGATGCCAAGCGGTAATATTACTAATCAATATACGCAAGCTGGCATAGGAGTTAGAATATTAGATGGTGACTTAGGAATATTCGTGCCTCTAGTTGAAAACCAAGCCCTAAAAGATTCTTATACACCTGCTAACGACAAAATTTGGTCGAAGGTTAGAGTAACATACAACTTAACGAATATTACGGGCGATAGAATAATGAGAGCTGTATTGTAAAACCATATGAAAGCACGACTAATTACATTTTCTTTAGGGTTATTATTAGGATCTGCTTTGTATTCTCAAAAGATAATAGATAGCCATAACAATACGTGGCTTATGTATTTCGGCAACCATAAACTAACTGATCACCTATCACTTCATACTGAATATCAGTTTCGAAGGAATAATTTTTTGGCCGACTGGCAACAGTCATTGGCTCGAATAGGAATAGACTTTAAAACAAGTGATAATTCCTTGGTAACTGGAGGCTATGGATGGATTGTCTCTTTCCCTTATGGCAAACAGCCAATTGCAGTAAAAACTACTGAGCACAGAGTTTTTGAACAATTTATCTTAAAAAATACTGTCGGCAAACTTCACTTTAATCACCGATATCGGTTGGAACAAAGATTTATTGAAAATGCTTTTACTAATGCAGTTGGGCTGAAAGAAGTTAATGGTACAAGATTTAGACAACGTGCCCGATACCGATTGATGGTGACAATGCCTTTGAACAATAAAGAATTAATTGACAAAACGCTTTTTTTAAGCGCATACGAAGAAATTTTTTTAGGCTTTGGAAAAGGAATAGGCGCAAATGTTTTAGACCAAAATAGACTTTACTTCGCTTTAGGATGGAGATTTAATAAAAACATCAATACACAATTGGGTTATCTTAACCATTACGTTTTAAAAGGAGACGGGCAAAGGGCTGAACGCAACCATACTTTACAATTGTCGTTAACTTACAACCTCGATTTTAGAAGTAAAGAGTAGTGACTACTTGTTCAAGCTCCAGTCATATTCTTTATACGTTATTTCAGCATCTGCGTTAATGGGTGTGTCAACATACTTATTTAAGAAAGAAATAACGTCTCCTCCTTTAAAATCGACCTTGTACCAATCAAATATTTTTGATATTTCAATTTTGTCGGCAGTTATTGAATTTGCATTGCTATTGATAAATGCCTTTGTTTGTTTTTCGAAATATCTAATCAAATTACTAGCTGTCCAGGCTTTATTCAATAAAGGAGGGCATGATTTTGCGGCACAATTCACCGCAAAATGAATTCTTGCATCTTTAAATCTTGGTCTAATAATCTTATTTTCAATGTAATTTAAACTATAGCTTGAAGTTCCAACTTTTACAATATTCTGGTCCCATGGTTTTCCTCCGCTCAAATCAGTAATTGACTTTACTGGGTAGTTTTGCACTATTAACCTTACAGTTGCTGCATTATATAAATTTATCCAATATGCTAATTTTTCATTTCTAGACCAACTGTCTCTACTGGCAAAGCTTTCTAAATACTTGACATACGCATCTAATTCAGTTTTATTCGATTTCATTCCAGCATAATTCACCGCACCACTACTACTAACGTTTGCTCTTAGTAATGCATCCCACTTACTGTGGTCCGGCTTTAAAGGCACATTAGTTGGAACTGGCTCTGGCTCTGGTTCAGCAATAATTTTTGCCGTCTCATTTATACTGCTATTGACCTTTATTTCTTCCTGTACCTTAGCCTCTGTTTTGGATTTTGTTTGAGTTATTTCATTAGCAACAGCATCAATAGGTTGCTTATTATCTACATCTAACACTTCAGATTCCTTTTCTACAGACGAATTATTCTCATAGGCATCTGTAGCAATTTCATCCTCAATTGGACTTTCTTCCATTATAGTTTCTGTCGTTTCAGCTACTTCCGACGGAACATTAGATTTGACTTCAGAACAGGCTAGTAACAATACCATTGCCAGTGTAGATAAAACGAATTTCATAATTAATTTTTATGTAAATATATCCTTTTTGAACGGTTTAAAGTCAAAATACTTACATTCTGTGAGTAATTTTCCACTGCCTATAATTGTAAAGTCAGAACAAAGTCTACCAAATATTCGTTAGATTGTTGTATTTTACCGCAATATGAAAAACTTTCTTTTCCTACTTTTACTTTCTGTACCGCTACTGGCATCTGCTCAAAATACAGACAGTATTGCAATTGAAGAAATTAAAAACTTCCAAATAGATCAAAATTTACATTATAAAGACAAGGCCCATTCTCCGCTTACTAAAAAAGACAGAAGAAAATTTAAAGGTCATGATTTTTTCAAAATTGATTTGAACTACAGAGTTGTAGCAAACGTTGTTTTAACCCCCGAGAGCGATACTTTTGGGATGAAAACTTCAACAGACAGAAAACCGCTTTACAGAAAGTACGGCATTGCTCATTTTACAATCAATGGCGTAAAATGTCAGCTGAGCATTTATCAGAATATAAAATTTTCGAAAATAAAGGGGTACGAAAACAGTTTGTTTTTGCTATTTAATGATCAAACAAATGGCTCAGAGTCATATGGAGGAGGCCGATATATCGATTTAGAAATAGTTGAAAGCGACAGTATGATTATAGACTTTAATCAATCTTACAACCCATACTGCCATTACAATTCTAAGTACAGTTGTCCGATTCCGCCATCTGAAAATAATTTACAATTGGAAATTAGGGCCGGAACAAAAGCATATCAAAATGCTAAAGCACATTAATTTGAAAGCCTTTTGTGTAGGAATTACTTAAATGAGGGTGATTGTGCGTTTCATTTCTATTTATTTAAAAACATTTGAGAACTCCTGCAAAAAAGTACGTTAACATTTTTTAACTGTGGTTTCTAAAATAATAATTTTTAAGAGTCAACTTATTATAAAATAAGCCGTCTATTTTCATAGCAAATGCTATTTCGTTTGTATAAATTTGTATTCATCAGTTTTGAAAAAATCACAATGAAAAAAATCTTTTTTATTCTAGTCTTCGCCCTAAATATTCAAACTTTTGCTCAAAAAGCATACGTGAAAGAGTATAACTTAACCATTTCGGGTCAAATTTCAGATGAGAACAACAAGCCATTAAAAAGCGCAACAATTCGAACAATTTACAATAGAGTACCTGTGGCTATTTCGCATCCCGATACTTTGAATGCAACTGTAGATGAAAAAGGTAAATATAGAATTGTACTGAAGGAATTTGGTTTATATAATATTGAAATTTCAGGACCAAACAAAATCGCCTATCGCGTAAAATGCTTATACTCTGACAAGATGGCTCAAGGGATTCGAGACCGAAAAAGCTCGTACCTACTAAATGTTCAACTCCTACCGCAAACAAGCAAAGTTAAGATTGACATTTATAATGGAGGCGAGTTAATGGCAAGAGGAGGAAAACCTACATTAGTGCCTTATAAACGATACCTTCAAGCACATGACTTTGAAATAAGAAATGGATTTAAAACAACAAAGAAAGCTACAAAATATATTCAGAAAAGAATAAAGAAACTCCAAGTTTCAAAAGTGTTAGGTCTCTTAGCTACACGTAAAGAAATCGATACTATTATCTCAAATAAAGTATATGCTCCTGAAATTCGAAAAAGATGGAAGCAGTTCTTTGGTTTAACGCACCCAAATATAGACAAACAGCGAGCTGAATTAGCACAAGATTTTTTTACAAAAATCAGTCAGAAAAATGAAGAAGGAGAATTGGTTTACAAATACAAAAGTCATACTTTAGATTTGACCAAAACAGTTCAAGCAGATGACTCTAAGAAAGTTTTTAATTTGTATCGCTATAATTTTGAAAGTACTGATGGCAAGACCTTGTCATATGATGTGATGCTGTTTCGCACCTTGAGCGGTTGGAAAATAAACTATATCTCTGAAATATATTAGAGATCTGTAGCAATTTTCTGAATTTCATCTCGAATTTTTTCTAGTGCTTTTTTCTGGTTTAATTCATATATCACTCTGTTAAACTTATTACTCAAAATAACAACTAAACATTTAAAGTACAATATTTTAGAATTAAGTCATAATTTCTTTTGTTACTTTTTTTCTTTTTTGGTGTTATCCTATTGAACCAAAAAATCAAAAAACCATGGCCGGGAAAAGAGAGACCCCTAGACAAAAAATGATAGGTATGATGTACCTTGTACTAACTGCCTTACTGGCACTTAATGTATCAAAAGAAGTAATAGCAGCGTTTGTGACGATAAATGATAAGCTGAATGCAAGTAGCGCCATCATATCAATAAAAAGTGATGACATCTACAATCAGTTTGAGCAGAAAAAAGCCGGATTACTGGCTGCAAAGTCCTCACTCGACGAATTTAATATTTGGCATCAAAAAGCAATTGATTCTAAAAACCTCACCAGTGAACTTGTCAATTTCATTATGTCGGAAAGTAATGAAATGATAAAAGAAGCAGAAGGCAAAGACTGGGTTGAATCGAGAGATGAAAACGGATATATTCAAAGTCTTAAACCATTAATTGACATCCGAAACATGGATAATTACGATATACCTACAAGTATTTTTGTTGGTTCTAATCCAACAGCTCCAAATGAAAGAGGCTTAGCTCTACAATCCAAAATTCACAGCTTTAGAGATTCAATTTGTCGATTGATGGGCAATATCACGTATGGAGGAAAAAACTACACATTCACGCCTCCAGCTGCAGCAGATCAACTCGAAGATGCCTTGAAATCAGTTCTTCCTGAAGACCGAACGAAAATAAAACAAGTTTATACTGCTCTCAGTACGCCAAAAACTTTGAAATCGCACAGTAAATATAAAGAGCAACTACCTTGGGCTTCAGTAATGTTTGACCATGCTCCGATTGTTGCCGCAGCATCATTACTCAATGCACTTAAGCTAGATATTAAAAATAGCGAGGCTGAAGTGTCCAGCTTTTTTTTAGCGAAAGTAAAAGCTCCAAAATTTATCTTCAATAAAATAGAGCCATTACCATTTGCCAGTACTAGATACATTAATTCTGGTGACTCTTTAGCAGTTAATGTGATGATTGCGGCCTATGACTCAAATGCTGTAAAAGTAATCCGTTACGGAATTGATAATGATACTATTGAAAACAAATGGATTGAAACCAACGGACCTATCCAAGTGAAAGGAACAGCAGGCAACCACACCATAAAAGGAGCTATAGGAGTTGAAGAACAAGGTGTAATGAAATGGAAACCTTGGCGATTTAATTATACTGTAGGCAAACCAATGGGAGCGATTGCACAGCCTGAAATGCGAGTACTTTACAAAGGTTACGATAATCTAATAGAAGCTAGTGCGTCTGGCTTTCCGTCCGATAGAATATCAGTTTCTGGATCAGGATGCACAGTTCGAAGGAAATCAGGACAACAATATGAAGTTAGGACCAACCGAGGCAGCAGAAGTGCATCAATCACCATTCATGCCACAAAAGATAATGGCTCAAAAGTAAATCTTGGCACCTATTCTTACCAAGTAAGACCTATGCCACGCGCAGTTACCTATCTAGGAAGCATAAAAAACGGAGATTCACCTCGTCATTCTACAGTAGTTGCTCAGACACGTACAAGTATAAGATTTGGAAGGGACGTCATCTTAAGGCAAGTACCGTTTGATATTTTAGGAGGTACTGTAAAAGTAGAAGGACTTCTTATAAGCGGCAAAATAAACCCTGGCGGCTCACTAGATGCAAAAGCTAAGCGCGCAATCAGACAATCGAAAGGAAAAGAAGTGACAATAAAAATAAAATATCGAGATCCGTCAGGATACTCTCAGAATGCGGAAACGCTAACCTTCACCTCTATATAATTTATCATTTAATTTATGGCTTTAGCTTTTTCATCCTTCCTGACAGACTGAGAAATAGCTAAATCGCTTTTACCTCTAACTATGGCAATTAATAAACCAAGTAGAGGTAAAAGGGCCATAAAATAATACATTTGAAAACCAATTAACCCGTATAAACCAGCACCTATAACCGGAAATAAAGCCAATGCCAACGAATTAATAGATTCACTAATACCCATTATTTCGCCTTGCCTTTGCGGATTTGCATGTTGAGCAATTAACCCGTTAAAAGTTGGAAAACATAGTGATAGTCCCAAATTCATTACGTAATAAAATGCTATATAAAGATATAAAACATCCGTTAGCGTTAAGCAAATCAAACCAACAGTTGAAAGACTTAAACCAATTAGTAGAGTCTTGTATTGGCCAAACTTATTGATGAACTTCTTAGATAAAAAAGCTTGATTGAACGCTAAAAATATTCCAACAAACAGCATAAAAAAACCTAATTCCTGTTCGTTAAAATCAAATAAGTCAATAAGGAAAAGTGAAATTGAGGAAATATAAAAAGCCATCATTACTGAAAAAACAAACTTTATAATAAATAGTGTTTTTATAATTGGTTTAGGCTTTACTTCTCTAATTCGTCGAAATATAAAAAAGCTTTTACTAATCGTCTGCCTTTCTTTTCTAATCCGTTTTTTTTCTGGAAGCGATTCTTTTAGCCAAAAACGAATGGCAAATAAGGTAATTACTGAAATAAGAATAGCGGTAATGATAGTGCCTTTATAACCTAAAGCTGTGCCGGCAGTTAACCCACCTATTCCAGGACCAACAATTAACGCAATACCAGAAATTCCACCTAAGTAACCAAAAATATATGACTTTTCCTCTGGAGTTGTAATATCAGCTACATAAGCATTCGCTACAGAAGCATTACCCCCGGTAATGCCATCAAAAACTCTTGACAGTCCTACTAGTACAAGTGGAATAGCGACTCCATAAATTGAAATATAAGGAGTAAATAATGCTCCTAAAAAAACAAACCAACTCAACAAGGTTCCCGCTTGGCTAACCATCAGAATTGGCTTTCGACCTTTTTGATCGCTCATAGCGCCTAACCACGGAGAACCAATAAACTGTGAAGCTGAGTATAGAGTTAACATTAATCCAAAAACCCATTTAGGTGCTCCATAATCTTCTACAATAAATGGCAAAACAGGCATTAAAATACTAAACCCTAATACATTAACAAAAACAAGTAAGTATGCCGGTAGAAGTTTTTTGCTCATGGCCACAAAGATACAATTTAGCAATACCCTAATCAGAAAAAAAAGTAATTATAAATTAAGTAATAACCCTTAAATTTGGTTTTCATAAACTTCGAATATGCTAAAAACATTATTGATTATTCTTTTTTCTGCTTTCATTTCAAATATTGTATTAAGTCAGGATAAATCAAAGAAAATGAATGGAGTTAGTTTTGTTGGAACTAAAGAACTGATAAAGCAAAAACATATTGACCCAGTTAAAAGTTTAAATGCCAATTGGATAACTGTTATGCCTTTTGGCTTTATTGCTAACGGCACAGCTGCAGTGCGATTTAATGAAGATTGGCAATGGTCAGGAGAAACTGTAAAAGGCATAAAACACACTATAGAATTAGCTCAGAAAAACAATTTAAAAATACTGTTAAAGCCCCATATCTGGTTGCACAACGGCTGGATTGGTGACTTAAACTTTAGCAATGAAAGGGATTTTCAAACTTTTGAGAAAACATATTCCAACTACATCATTGAATTTGCTAAACTAGCCCAATTATTAAAGGTAGAAGTATTTTGTATAGGAGTTGAAATTAAAAAAATAGCTGTAAATCGTCCTAAATTTTGGAAGGAACTAATTAAAAAAGTCAGAATTATTTATTCGGGTAAACTCACATACTCCTCTAATTGGGACAATTTCAATCATATTAGTTTTTGGAATGAGTTAGACTACATTGGAATTGATGCTTACTTCCCTGTTTCAAGCTCAAAAACACCTAGCTTTCAATCGTGTTTTATTGGTTGGGAGAAACATTTTGATGCTATTAAAAGTTTTTCTGATTCAATTAAAAAACAAGTAATTTTCACTGAATTCGGTTATAGAAATATTGATTATACTGGGAAAGAGCCATGGACGGAATCTGACAATTCCACCTTTAATTCTCAAGCACAAATTAATGCTTATCGTGCCATTTTTGCAAAGTTTTGGGGCCAAAGCTGGTTTGCAGGAGGCTTTTTGTGGAAATGGTTCCCAAACCACTCAGAAACTGGGGGGCCAAAAGATAATAGATTTACACCGCAAAATAAATCAGTTGAAAAGATAATTCGAGGCTTTTACAGAAATGCATAGCCTTTATTAGTGCTGTTAAAAAATTGTTATACTTTATTTAACACCAAATATAATCTGCATCTTTATGCTATGCAGAATCTTATTTTTGCGATTTCCTTTGTTATTTCACTCAATCTCAATGCTGGTTATATTGACTATTATAATGCGGTAAACGAAGGTGAATACCACATGTACGAAGGTCAGTATGACTTAGCTATTGCCAATTTTACCAGGGCGTTTATTTTGGTTGACCAACCTAAATCAAGAGATTTTTTTCTGGCCGCAAAATGTTACTCTCAGATAGGTAACGAAAAAGAAATGTATAAATATTTGGAGTTAGCTGTGCTAGGTGGTCTTGACAAGTCATTTATTGAAGCAGACAGTTTATGGTTTACAAATTATCGTTTTTCTGACGGCTATATCTCGACAATGAAACTTGAGCCTAGCAAAGTTGAAAAGATTAAAGACAAAGATTCAGAGGAGGCTTTTCATGCTCTTGAAAAGAACTTTAAAATGTTTAAGGTTCTAAAATATTACAAAGCCTATCATAAGCGAGATAGTTTCCCTGACGACTATCAATTAAAACTAGAAACTTACATTCCTTATAACGATTCAATGACAAATCAACTAGTTGATTTTTATTGCAATTATTCTTTTCCTTCAAAAAATGAAGACATTCGACTACTAATCGTAATGAGCACAATGTTTTTGTCAGCTGACTTACCTTATTATAATAGTTTGAAAATGATTTTTAAAAGCAATATAGATAAAGGCATAGTGACACCTTCACACTACATGAATCTTTTTGAAAATTTTCAGCTTCAAAAGTTAAACCCATATCAGAGAGTCGATAAAACATTCGGAACAGCAGAAAATTCCATAGCCAAAGAAGATTTTGAGCAAATTTTAAAAAATAGGAAAGAAATTGGAATGAGTACTTATTATGTGAGCGCTCCAAACTACTTTAAAAACTATAAACCTGTGCCCATAGAAAAATTAATTAGGCTTTAAAATTTTAAAACTATTGGTAATAACTGATTCAAAGCTATTTTATCAAACATTTTTAGCCAATAGCGAAACTTATTAATTAATTTTGCTTTAAATGAACTAGTCAACATGCTAAAAAAATTTCTACTACTCCTTTTAATAGTATTCGCTGTAATGCAATTTATTCAAATTGATGTGAGCATACCTGAAGATGCTGCTACTAAAACTGATTTTTTGACGAAGTATGAGACTCCGGCTAATATTGCAGCACTAATTAAAGATGGATGCTATGATTGTCACTCGTACAAAACAGAATATAAATGGTATATGCATATTGCGCCTGTATCATGGCTGACAAAAGGACATGTTGAAGACGGCAGAAAACATCTTAATTTTTCGGATTGGGATGCTTATGACTTCCGAAAAAAGGTGCATAAGTTAGAGGAATGCTTCGAAGAAATTGAAGCATACAAGATGCCGATATCTGGATATGTTACCATGCATCCTGAAGCAGATTTTTCAAATGAGGAACGTGAGTTATTAATTGGTTATTTTAAGGAGTTAGAAAAAACAATCACTGACTAAGTCAATTCTGACAGTTCTAACCACCTCATTTCCTTATCGTCTATTAGTTGCGCTATTTCGGCCATTCTCAAACTGACTTTTTTCATTTCTTCTGAATCGCTAATACCAGCATTTAGCTTGTTAACCAAAGTCAAATTTTCAGCATTCAAATCAGATAAAGACTTTTCTAAATCATCAAACTCTTGCTTCTCTTTATAGGACAACTTTTTCTTAGGAATATCCTCCTTAAGAGAAGTTTTTAGCTTTGGTATTTCTACTTTCTCAGTGGATTTTTCAATTTGTCTCTCCTCCTTTTCTCGTTTTTTTAAATAGGCACGATAACCAGTATAATTGCCGATAATATCTTTTATTTTTCCCTCTCCTTCAAAATAAAAAGTGTGTTCAACCACTTTGTCCATGAAATACCGATCGTGAGAAACCACAATTAAACAACCTTTGAAATTCATTAAATATTCTTCGAGTACACTTAATGTAAATATGTCTAAATCATTAGTTGGCTCATCTAAAATCAAAAAATTAGGATTCCTCAGCAAAATTGTCATCAAATAAAGTCGTTTCTTTTCTCCACCACTTAACTTGTAAACAAAATTATAATGCATGTCCTTTTCGAACATAAACATTTCTAAAAACTGCGCAGCTGACATTTTACGGCCTTTGGTTAATGGAATCCATTCAGCAATATCTTTTATGATGTCAATGACCTTTTTGTCGTCATCAAACTTCAAACCATCTTGATGGTAATAACCCATTACGATTGTCTCGCCAACACTTATTTTTCCTGTTGTAGGTTGCTCGGCTCCAACTAATAAATTAAGAAAAGTTGACTTTCCGGCACCGTTATGACCAACTATTCCTAGTTTTTCGCCTCTTTTAAAAACGTAATCCATCTTATCTAAAATCACCTTATCTCCATAACTTTTCGATAGCTTGTGAATTTCGATAACTTTAGAACCCAAACGACTCATTTCAACTTCAATTTCTAATTGATCATTTTTTATTTTTTGGCTTGCTGTTTCTTTTAGTCCTGCAAATGCATCTGTTCTGGCTTTTTGTTTTGTGCCCCTAGCTTTGGGCTGCCTCCGCATCCACTCTAGCTCAGTCCGCATTAAATTTTTTGCTTTTCCTATGGTTGCAGCTAACATTTCTTGTCGCTCAGCCTTTTTTTCTAAGTAGTAAGAGAAGTTTCCTTTATATTTAAAAATAGTTTCATCTTCTAATTCATAAATGGTATTACATACAACTTCCAGAAAATACCTGTCGTGAGTAACCATAATAATAGTTGATTGACTTTGACTTAAATAAGTTTCCAACCATTCAATCATATCTAGATCTAAATGATTTGTAGGCTCATCCAGAATCATAATATCTGGCTCATTGACTAGAATTTTCGCCAAGGCTAATCTTTTCTTCTGTCCTCCAGATAAACTTCCAATTAACGCTGTTTTATCAACTATTTTTAACTGACTAAGCACTTGGTTTACTTTTACTTCAAAATCCCAAGCATTCACTTGATTCATTCTATCTAAAGCAGTATGATATGATTCTGAATCCTCAGGATTTAAAAGTGCTTTTTCGTATTCAATTATTGCTTTCGTTTCAGGTGTTTCAGCCGATAAAACTTCAGAAAACACATTTTGTTTAGGATCAAACTTTTCCGCTTGCTCCAAGTAATCTACTCTAATGTCTTTTCTGTAGATTACATTCCCCGAATCTTTATCTTCGAGATCACATAGTATTTTCAACAAGGTTGATTTACCAGCTCCATTTTTAGCAACTATGGCGACCTTATCACCTTTGTCAATTCCAAAAGTAAGGTCCTTAAACAATATCCTTATTCCAAAAGATTTAGTTAAATTTTCAACTGATAAATAATTCATACTACCTTAGTCTGTCTAATGATTTTAACAAAGCTTCATCTTTCTTTATTCCACGAATTGCTAGTAAAATGAAAGGAATTCCAACGAACAACAAATAATATCCAGCACCACCATTAATGCTAGCGGTACCAACAGAACTGCTCAAATCAGTATACTGAGATTTTATAAAATCAAAGCCAAAGTAATAAGCCGCCATAAAGCTTACTGCAACTACTATTTGTAATAATAAATTAATTCTGCACACTAGTAATTGCTTTCTTCTGTTTTTGTAAAAAAATATTGCAAGCACAGATAGCATGGCGAATAGCACAAATACTAAATATAGAGAAGATGACTGAGCTGAATCTCCGACTAATCCATAAGCGCCAAAAGTGGAAAACATAACTGTTTTACCATCAGCTGCCATTATCGATAAATCAAATATTGGAAAAAAAAGCAAAAGTATTGAGCTTGAAAAGGCAAGTAATAAATAAATTGTTTGTACTCTTTGCAACATATTTTTAGGTAAAAAAAATCCCGACTATCAAAAATGACGGTCGGGATAAAATTGTTATTGTTTGGCTTACTTTACAATATTTTGGAAAGAAGCATTATCATTAAACTTAATAAACTCTCTGTCTTTGGCAGCTTTGTCTTTTAAGCTTGAATCTTTTGAAATTGCACTTGTAAGATTGTTAACAATCATGTCAACATTGTTTTGACGCGCTCCAATAATTGCTTTTAAATAGTACCCCATAGATGTGCTAGCATCTTTTGAGTTATCAATTGTAGACAATGCTGTACTGTAATCTTCGTTTAATACTTGAGCTAGTGCTTTATTGAATGTGTTTGCAGATCCCATATTGCTTATGGCGCTAGAATAGTCTCCGTTTTGAATATCAATGATTCCCATGTTATATTTAACCTCAGAACCAGCTGACATTGCAGAACTAAATAACTCTGCTGCCTTATCTCTATCACCATTTTGCCGGGCGATTAAGCCTAAATTATTTAATGTTATTGCATTTTCTTTCAAGGTATTTGCTTTTCTAAAACTTGTTTCAGCTTTGCTTAAATCATTTTGGCTATAGTAAACAAATCCTAAATTGTTATGAGCTCTCCACTCGTTAGGATACTGTCTTACTGCCTCTTTATACATTCTTTCTTTATCTTCCATATTATCGTACAGAGCAGCAGTAAATAGTAATTCTTCAACGGTTAATGTGTCAGGATTTGATAACGATAATGCTTTCAGCTCCTCATCTGACCAACCAATTTGATCATAGTTAACTTTTACTTGAGCTCTTCTTAAAGGAGGCAAAATTTCTTTTTCCAACCTTTTGTAAGCTGCTGACATGTTTTTAATTTCTTGCTCTCTTTTTACTGGATCGCTTTCCATTTGAAGCACTCTTATAATCAATTCTTTATCCTCGATATCAGATGCATTCAAGGCAGTTTTAAAACCATCCCAATCTTCACCCTTAGGTACTGTTTTTAGCATAGATGCTAAATCTATTTCGGTTCCAGACATCATTTTAACCAATGCATCTTTGGCTGCAGTAGCTCTATCACTAGCTAGCGTGTTATTTTTGCCAGTTTCTCCTTCTGGAGACGCATAAGCCATCAAATTAACAGCTGTTGGTGCTATTTTTGGATTTGTACTAGCAGCAACCATCCAATTTTGGAAATTTACAATATCGTCTTGCTTCATTTCTGAAGTTTTAACATTTGACTTTGCTTTATCGAAATTTATTTCTGTTCCGCTGTATACTTGCTGAGTAGTCCTCACAAAATCATCTTTTGCTGTTAAAGCTCTATCATCATTTTGAACAAGGAGCGGAGTAATAATAGTTCCATCACCAATTTTCACTTCGTCTAAAACAATTTCTTTTGAACCTTTAAAAGCCTTCCCTGTCATTTTTAATTCTGCATTCTCTAAATCTGGAGAGTAAGCAATTACATCTGTATATGTAACAGTTTTGCCTGGCTTAAAATCAATAGTCTGTCCATTACCAGTTGCTTTTTCACCCTGAATACTAATAGGTTGAAATGCTTTTGACCCTAACATTGGAATAATTTCAGCACTTGCTTTCTTATTCAATCCTTTTTCTGGAACTACTAATGATATATTAATTCGCACACTGTCTCCGTGCATTTCAACAGGGTCTTTGTCAAGGGTATAGTTTAAATCTCCGATTAACGAACAACCTGTTAACACTGATGACAATACAGTCACTGCTGCTAGGCCTTTAAAAACTTGTTTTTTCATTGCTTGCTTAGTTTAGCTTTAATTCATGCTTAATATACTGCAATATTAATTATAATTTTTCACGTGTCACGAAGTTAAAGTCAAAAATTACTATTATTTATCACGCCTAAATGTTAACAACTGTAGCTGTTTTATCATTTAAAACTGCAATAAGCTCCTCAATTGTTTTGCCTGTAATTGGGTGAACATAATTAACTTGGACATCTCTCAGTGGATAAAGAACAAAACTTCTTTCTGATAATATTGGATGCGGAATGACTAAATCAACATTCTTAAAAGTCTCTGAATTATAGTCAATAATATCAATGTCAATGATTCGGGAGGTGTAACTATCAGCTGTTTTGAAAGGACGGCCCATTTTAAGTTCAGTAGCTTTTAATTCAACTAATAACTGAAAAGGGCTAAGTAGCGTTTCAACCTTAAGTACAATATTATAAAAATTATTTGCTGACTGAAAGCCCCACGGAGGTGTTTCATAAATCTTAGATTCTTTTACAACGCTGATATAATTTTCACTAAGATGTTTTTTGGCAATATTTAAGTTCTCAATTTTACTGCCCAAATTAGTTCCCAAACTTAAAAGCACATGTACTTTTCGTCTCTGCATAAACAATTTTAAATATTTTTTTTAAAACAAGCCAACCTTTAGCTTTAGTTTTTCGTCATTTATGTAAGACAGAAAGCTTTTAGGCTTTTTGGTTTTAATTTCCTTGCAAAAGGCCTAAATAGAAGCTGCTACCAAGACTATCTGCTGCTTCTCTTTAGGTCTTTATTTTTTTATGAAATTTTCTTGACTTACAGAAATGCGGTTCGGACTAAATGATAACTGTAAAAAAACTCAGACACCAGGTGTCTGAGTTTTGTACCCGAGGCCGGGATCGAACCGGCACTCCAATGGAACACGAGTTTGAGTCGTGCGCGTCTACCAATTCCGCCACTCGGGCATTTTCAATCTTGAGCTTAAATTCTTCTGGTAGCTATCAAAACCGCCACTACGGTGGTATTAATTGGTGAGAGTCCCATATTCTGATGAGTTTGACACAGCTACTCAATTTTCAGCATCACGTCTTAGTTGTAGTAGTCAACTTACGAGGCACGCAAATTTATAACTAATTTATTTATCCACGTATATTTTTGGCAATTTTTGCTAGTTCTTCTTGCACAAGATCCATTTTCTTATTTGCAAAATTCATATCATTCATTTGATTAATTGGGATCAAATGAATATGGGCATGAGGTACTTCCAGTCCAATCACTGCAACACCGATTCTATCACAAGGTATCACTGACTTTATTTTACTAGCTACACTTTTTGCAAAGACCATCATTTCACCTAGTACTTTTTCCTCCAAATCAAAAATATAATCAATTTCAACCTTTGGAACTACCAGTGTGTGTCCCTTTTTAAGTGGCGAAATATCCAAAAATGCTAAAAACTGATCTGACTCGGCAATTTTATGACAAGGAATTTCTCCTGAAATTATTTTACTAAAAACACTGCTCATCATCTTGAGATTTCAGTCACTTCAAAATTCAGAACACCATTCGGTGTCCTAATTTCAGCAATCTCTCCCACTTTTTTACCTAAAAGACCCTTTCCAAATGGGGAATCAATTGAAATTTTCTTTTGCTTCAAATCCGCTTCATTTTCAGCTACAATAGTATATTGAACTTGAGCTTTATTTGCCACATTAACGATCGTTACTTTAGATAGAATAAATACTTTTGAATTGTCAACTTTAGAATCATCAATCAAACGAGCATTAGAAACTATATTCTTCAATTTTGCTATTCTGGTTTCCAATAAACCTTGTTCTTCTTTTGCAGCATGGTATTCAGCATTTTCAGACAAATCTCCTTTATCTCTAGCTTCAGCAATTTGATTGGTTATGAAAGGACGTTCAACTGTCTCCAGTTGTTTAAGTTCATCCTTTAGTTTCTTCAACCCCTCTTTAGTATAATAGCTAATATCTGACATATTTCTTCATTTATAAACATAACAAGAGAGCCCAACGAGCTCTCTTGAATAACAAATGTACTAATTTTATATTAATTCAAAGACAAGGTCAAACCAATAGTATGAATGCCGTTAAATACATTTACAGCTCTGAAAGCATATTGTATTCCAATATTGTTTCGGCTCTCACCCAAAATTGCATCCACAGAAACGCCCGCGGTTAATCCACTTAGCGCAGTAGCTCTTCCGTCAGCCACATACTCTGAACTGAATATTCCTCTTTCATATACATATCCTGCTTTCACGTGAAATGCAGCTTGTTCTATTTCTTTTCCAAAGTCAGCTCCTATTCTAATTTGATCGTATGAAAACGAATTCGCTGTAAATGCACCAGAGATAGTTAATTTATCACTTTCTGTAAAATTAAAGTCATACGACGCACCTATACTTAACAATGATGGCAGTTCAAAGGACTCACTTCTTTGCTCCAATGAAGCTTGTAAACCAGTCTCTGGATATGTGACTAATGTTGCTAAACCATCACCTGAATAAGACATAGTCGGTCCAATATTCTTTAACGCAATACCAAACTTGATGTTATCTTGTTCTCCTGTTACATATCTTATCCCAACGTCAAGACCAATTCCATTCCCCTTGATATTAGCGATAGATTCAGTTGCTACTTTTAGATTGATTCCGGCATATATTGAAGAAGAAAACTCATGAGCTAAACCAAGATTAAATGTATTCATTCTAGGTGTAAACTGACCAATTCCACCTTCTGGCTGATTTACAGTAGTAATATCAATATCTCCAAAGGATAGTGCCGTAATACCAACAGAAAATACAGTTGTTTCCGAAACGCGCTGTGCTAAACCAGCAGAATTAACATTAATTCCTGCCCCACCTAACCAATTTGTTCTGTCAAACATAATTTCTGTTTTAGGTGTAAAAGCCAAGCCAGCTATGTTTGTGAATGTAGCAGACATTCCTATGTCACTTGCAACACCTGCATCAGCCATTCCAATGCCTCTAGCCCATGGATTAATTAGCAATTGAGTTGCTCCTGCAGATCCAACTCTATCTCCATTCCCGGCAAACAAAGTTGCACTAAAAATAACTGCAGTTCCACACAAGATACTTTTATTTACGATTGATTTGATACTCATAATTTCGTTTTTAGTCTACTTTGTATGCTTAAATATTGTTTAAATCTACTTTTCTCATAGTTCCGAACCATTTCAAAACTTTCTCTCCAACTCCTGGTATTTCAACATGTATAATATAAACACCACTAGCAATAGGAATCGCTTCAGTATTCGTTAAATCCCATTCAACCGAAGTTAAAGGATCATCTTTAATAAATTGTCGAATCAATGAACCTTGCATATTAAATATTTTCACATTACAACGCTCTGGAAGATTAGTAATTTTTATTCTATTGTCTATTCTTCCTTGCTCATACTCACTGTATGCGTAGTAAGGATTAGGTACAACATTTATTATATCCAATCTATCTTCTAATTGTGTTGTAATACCGGTTCTACCACTTTGCTCTTCAGTAATACTAAATGTATACTTTGGATAACCTCCGTTTGCCGCTTTAGTATCGTCTCGTCTTGTGTAAGGCTTATTAACCCTAACCTTTATTGTAACATCCGTTTGAAGTACTTCTTTGAATTCAGCTAATAATGGCGCTGCAACAAAAGTACAAGCATCAAAGACATTTGAATGACCATTGTTACTTTGCAACATTAATTGCTCTTTCATATACTTTCCTTCATCATACACTGGCATGTCCTCAATATTTCCAAAGACATATATGTAGTGGAAGCCACCTAAAATTGGCTGACCAGTTGAATTTGCCAGAGTGCTGGTAGGATTCCATATCATGTCATCTCCATTGTCACCAGGCAACCAAGAATTTTCACCAAATGCCATGTTTAATCGTTTTCCAGTTGTAACGTCAATTGCATATCCTGGGAACCAGCCCATTCCCATATCATTTTCATCTGCAACAGGCTCTCCATTTTTATTCACAGAAGTTTGTGCTCGGAGTTCTAGAACATCCGCGTTACCTACCGATTGATTTTCATTATCATTCATTTCTAGCACAGGGCATCTTGTCCATTTCGAATCATCAGAAGTTATAATGATATCGACATCATGCACATTCTCCATTGAATAATTTGTAAATGTGTTATTTCTAATTTTGTAGTAACCTTCGTTACCAGAACCATTTACGTAATTCATAGGAGTACCAGGATCATCACCAGGAATTCCCATTGGCATACCATATACTTCGTAACCAACATATTTAAATGATGTAATTGTTCCATTTAACAATCCTTCCCATTCTTGCCTTGCATCTGATTGATCTCTGTCGTAATAGTAGCATGGATTGAAAACCCAATTATCAGGATCACATGATGGGTCTTCATCATCAGGAGCTGTATTTGAGCCAGCGCGAATCCAGTTAGTAGAAAAATTATTGTCCGAATCTGCAATTCCTTCCAACCAAATATATGTAGAATCTGCAAATGAAATTGAGCTTGTAATTGGAGTAGTCAGCCACTGAGAAGAAATTGCTCCACCACCATATGAAATTTGCTTAATATTCATAGATAATCCCCATTCAGGAAACAATTGCTCATTGCCAACATTAATGTCGTAGTTAGATTTAATGGTATCAACAGCACCTTCGTACTCTCTTAGCATAATCCATGAAGCTGTGTCTCTCACTGCACCTCTTGAAAGTCCTGCCTCTTGTTCAAGAACTACAGTATAATTTCCAGGTTTTAAATTTAATGGATCAACCACTTTAATGTCAACTGGACCACCTCCACTTGCATAAGTTGGTTGGTTTACTTTGCCATTTGCTAATATAGCATCAATACTTTGTTGACTTAATTCGAGAATATTACCTCCATTACCTGAACCTTCAACTTGTGTAATTTGCGGTTGAAAACCATAACCAGTACCAAAAGAAGTACCATCTCCTTCGACTGCAGGATCATGTGGAATTGCAATCATTGATTCAATAGTTCCAAAGGTAGCGGATCTTCTTGATCTCAGATATGGTATTTTTTGACCAGAAATTCCTTCAGCTGTATTCGGATCGTACTCTTTAAACTGATTATAAGCGTATGAAACAGCAATGTAATAGTATTTTTTGTGATTTACCAGCGTTCTTATTCCTGTTGCAAAAAAGTCTTCAGTAATTAAAAACGAATGTTTTATGCCTTCATCTTCACCTACTACTTTAACGGTAGGTTCTGATATTTCATCTTGTTCATTAAACACGTAGTTTACCAGTTTTGAAACACCATCTTCTATATCGCATTGAGCTACCAATCTAGCTTTTGAAATATCTTCTAAATCACTTACAGAAGCTGATCCATCAACCATTTGGTAAATTTGGTACCCTTGGAATCTGTAAAAACGATCATTTGGTGTGCCGTCTAGATCGTTTGCAGGAATATTTACCTCATCTTCTCTAATGTAATTCTCTGTACCATCAGCAGAGCCGTCCAGTAAAATAACAATCTGATTTTCCAATTCTTGAATTGTTACCGCAGGCGCCAATGGTGGCTCAAGGATTTCAAAACAAGCATCAAACAAACTTTGTGCTTTAGTATCGGCAACTTTCATAGCATTTACTGATGCCAATAAATCACCATTAAAACTTCTTCCGTATACAATTCCTACCGTTAAGTTGTTTAAAGCACCAGGCTTTAATGTGAACGGTCCGGCCAATTGAACAAATCTTCTATCATTCTCATCACTATCTGACCATTCTATGCCAGCAGATGCATCAGCTCCTTGTCCCTGAGATGCAGTACCCCATCCAGCAGGATCAGAATCACCCGGATACATATAATTTGTTGGTATACTTCCTGTAAGTCCGTTATCACCGAAGGTATGTGGATTTCCGGAAGTACCCCAGAACCCTTGCATAAAGCCATAAAATTGAGCAGCATTTTGCGGATCACCTTGAACTCCGCCGGCGTTGTTATAATAAATAAATCGACGCATTCCCATTCTTTCATTATCTGCAATTGTATCTCCATATCCTAAACCAAGGCCTGCGTATGGAATACCTAAATATTCATATGCTTCTAAAGCTCCTTCAGGTGTTGATTCGGTCAACGGGTTATCACCTGCAGGCAATCCCGGATAATTAATAAATGATGCATCTGGATCCTGGTACGGTCCTTCAAAGAAATCGACTCCTACTGCTGGTGGATTCGCTCCAAAAAGCTGAGCACCTCCACTTGATCCGTCATCATTTAAATCACCATTGTATGCAAATCCCAAACCTCTTGACACATCACACCCAACATAATCATCTAATGCACCTCCAATATCTGCATCAACATATTGAGCAAAATAAGTGTTAAACAACGTTTGAGTCCCTCTATTAATCATTTCATAATTATAGAATGTCATGTCATTAATCTCGTCATTGGTTGTAAATCCAAATGCCTGCGCACGAATTTCCATGCCAATAGGCTCACCACCTGAAGCTTGGTGTATATTACCTTTATCATTAAATACCCACCAATTAGTTTCATCACCAAAAAGGGTAACCCTTCTGTCATCTCTACATTCAACATCTCCTTCTAAGTCGTACCAAGGATAATCACCATCTACAATTGGGTCGTATCTTCCATTTGCACCATCAGGAGCATTTGGGTTGTCATAAAATGGTGCCAAATAGTAGTCTTGTCCCAAGGAAACGTCACCGTGCGCTGGCCAATTAAGGATTTTATCCAACTCTACTTGATCTGGTGGCAAAATTCCTTCACATTCATTTGGATCAGTAATTCCATTGGCACATTGCCACCAAGTAGTAAATTGAATTACTGTAGCTTGGCTGATATTATAAAACTGATCATATTTGTTACATTCTTCAGGAATAATTTCAGCATCACCATACGCACGAATTACATCCAAAGATGCACTTTGAGGTGAATTCGGGTCGTAATTTCCGGGGCTACCTCCAAAAGTAGACAGTGGACCTGCCCAAAAATCAGGACCGTCGCCAACAAACTTTGTAGCAGCCATTCTTAACTGACCATTAACATCTGTACCACCCATCCAAAGTGAACCAGCATAAATTACATCTGGCCCAGAGCCATCAGCTGTTTTTGGAACTTCGTAAGCTGCTCTATTTACCGCCCTTTCTGTCCACAAAATACCTCCGGTTTCTATTCTTGCACGAACGTTATTAAATTGCAAAATTAAAGCGCCTGTAGAAACAGTACAGCCAGCCGCACGGGGTTCAATTCCATTATTATTGTTTGCATTAGGACCTACAAAGGAAAACCCAACTAAACTTGTTAATAAAACTATTAAACTTACTCTCTTCATGTTTGAAATATTTTTGTACTAAATTTCTTAAAAATCAAATTTTACACCTAAACGTATTGTTCTTGGAACTCCCAAGTTAAATGGATCATTAGTTCTTAGTCCATACAAAGCTGCATATGATGCAGGACTCAATTGACTATTAACTACATTTTGTCCTTGTGCAGATAACAAGAATCCATCATCAGTTGGATTTCCAGTTGCTCTGTAAACATCAATAATGTTTACAATATTGAAGATGTTATTTACTCGAATATATGTATTTAGGTAAGCTACTTTTTTCTTCTTTCCTTCTTCATCTCCTCCGAACTTCAATTCCCAATTTCTGTCTAATTGTCCGTCAACCTGGTAAGTCCAGTTTAATCGCGAACCATTTAATGTTCCTTCTAAACCTGAAGTTTGAGGATTGATTAGTGAGGCTGCTGTAATTACCTGCTGTCTTGAATAAGGTGTACCTGACCCAGCATTCGCTTGAATATTCAAACCTGTATTTTCAAATAAACCAAATTTCTTAATTTTAGGTCCTTTGTAATCTTTTCCTCCACCATATCTATAATCCACTACAAAAGTGAATCTATGTCTTTGGTCGTAGTTGAACGGCAAAATTGTTCTCAAGTTAGGCTCACCTGCAGCAATTAAACTTTGTGCTGATGTTGCGTCAGAACCAGTACCATTTGCAAACTGCAATGTATATGAAGCATTAATTCTAATATTCCCAGTTCTTCTTAAGTCGTAAGAAACAGTGGTACCTTTTACAGTTCCAAAATCTCTGTTTCCGAAGCTGGTATATGATGCTGGATAGGCATCTTCAACTCTTATTAACTGAACTTGATCTCTCATTTCTTTGTAAAAAGCAGAAATTTTGATAGAGGATGTTTTTGTCAATACTTGCTGAAAGCCAATTTCGTAATCAATGGTTTTCTCAGGAAGCAAATTAGGATTGTTTATAATTACACTTCTTGTATCTAAGAATTGATAATCTGCTGGATCAAAAATATTTCCGTTTGTTGGTCTTTTTGTAAGAATATCATAATGTGCGAAGAATGATGCTTCGTCAGAGATAGGGAATGAAAACGCCACTCTTGGCATCACATTAATTTGCGCTTTGTAATCTTCAAAATCCTCTGGCTTCGGAGATTGTTGTGTTGGATCATTTAAAAATGGTGCAATTTGCTCAGACCCTTGAATAACTGCAGAGTTATCAACTTCTAATCCAGTTGCATCATACCAAACATCTCCGTCTCTATATCCTTTGATTACTGACGCACTTTCAACATCATCTACGTAAACAACAAAGTCATCACCAATATTTCCTGGGTGAGAAATAGGATTTCCAGCTATAGTACTCACTTCTTGTACAGTTTTCGCACCATAAATCAGGTATGGATCTTTCAGAACAGGCTGATTGGCATCAAAAATATCTGCTCTTAACCCTACATTAAAGATAATGTCATCAAAAGCAAACTTATCCATAATGTATCCTGATATATAAATTGGTTGATATGCTCCCACTTTTCTAATAAAGTTTCCAAAGTCATCTGCTGCTTGAAAATAATCGTTAATATCTGTAGCTCCTCTTACTTTTTGACCAGTATGATCATAACCTCTCCACCCAAAGTACTGTCGACCTGAGTTTAAAAGTTCATCTGGAGAGAACATTCCCAAACTTAAGAAGTCTGGATCAAGCTCATCTAAGTTAATGAAATCCGTTCCATCAATATAATCTTCCAGTGCCTGTCCAGATAAACCATTTTGCTCACCTAAGGCCTTTCGAACAGAATAATCAAAGAATGACTGAGCATCATTACCTGCTTGCCCAGTATAAGCACCAGGAGAAGAATTTAATCTACCGTAAGTAACTTGTGGAAATGTACCATCATATCTAAAAGTAACATCATTTACATCTAAAGCTTGTCCATTACCTGTTTGAGAATTTAACAACTGTCTTGCTACTGTCCATAAGGAGTTTGGACTTACTCCCTGTCCTGCAGGATTTGATCTAAAATCTCTATCCCATCTTTGCTCATATTCAAAACCTAATGAGATAGCATGATCGTTTAGGTTTATTGTTCCTGAACCAGTAATTCTTAATTGGTCATTTTGAGAAAAACGAAAAGTTGCATAAGGTGTTCCCGCATTACTCCATAGCCCGTATACATTTGAAAGTGGATCTCCATTGACGAGTGCTCCACCTGCTCTAATATTATCTATATTGTCAGTTTGACCTTCAACTTGACCCTCATAAAGATTGTAGTATTGTGAAGTAATGGCAGATAATAGAGGGTTATCGTCTGAAGGTGTGAATTCAACTAAAAAATCGTTGAATCCATTATGGATGGAGCTATCACCATCAGCAGATGCTTCATAACTTGCTTCTCTAAAGGTCTTAAATTTACCAATATATCCATAGTTGAATAATCTATCCTCATGCTTTGCATCTTGTCTTTTCAAATGCGACTGAGAATAATCAACCATTAATGAATAATATGCGGATTTAATCTTTGATGTAGAACCCTCAACATTATTATTAAATCTTTGAGTAAACTTTCCGTATACACGCCAATCGTAATCAATCGCTTCTCCAAAATTCTCAAAGTTTAACAAAGAATTATTTCTTGAATACTCTCTACTGGTCCTATAATTCATAGATCCACCAAATGTAAGGTTAACACTTGGCCCTGCATTTACATCAATTTTAGCGGCAGCAGAGTAGCTTTGCCCTCTGTTGTTCATTCTGTATGGCACTTGCTCAAAATCATCCTCAGTTAAAAAGTTAGTATTATAATATGTACCTGTTCCTTCACTGTTTGGACGAAGAGGCCCTCTCCCATTCTCAAAATCCAATAAATCATCTCTTACCTCTTTCTTTACTCTGTAAGCTCCACCATTGTGCAATGGCCTTGCATCCAATCTATCCGTTGCATTTCCAGACAAGAAAAACCCTAGAATAGGTGTGCTTGTCTTGTTACCAAGAGAATCTTTTTTCAATAATAAGGGACCAGAGATCATTCCCTCTGCTAAGTTGTACGCAAATTTATCTGTACCAAAAACTCGACCATCATAACCAAGTGGATCATCTCCGTTCAAATAAAATCCTGATGTTACTAATTCTCCAGAACCAAAATACTTTGCTGAAGGACCTCTAGTTGTAATAGAAATAATACCACCAGTTACATCACCATAATTCGCAGGTAAACCACCTGTTATTACAGAAACTTCTTGGATTGAAGATTTAGGCAGACTTGACGACCCCCTTACCTTTATACCATCAATATAGTAATAAGTAGCATCTGAACGTGTTCCTCGAATACTTAGGTCATTTTCACCATCTCCTTCTTTTTTGTATACACCTCCAACAGTAGTTGCTACCTCAGAAGCTGAACGGGCAGACATCTTAGCAATATCATCTCTTGTTACAGTAGCACCAGAAGCACCTCCATCTTTATCAATTAATGGCACCTTATAAAACACTACTTCGATTTCATCTAGCATTTCGCTAGTTGCTCCTAACTCATAATTTCTTATTGTTAATCTGTCACTGTTCACAACAACACCTTCTTCTCTTTTGGTCTGATAACCTACAAAACGTAATTCAACGTCATATTCTCCTGGAGAAAGTGAAGCAACAATAAACTTACCGTCCAAACCGGTCGAAGCAAATCCCTTTTGATTTCCGTTTTGAAAAATAATTACCTTAACAAATGGCAATTCTTCTCCTGTTTCCTTGTCAGTAACCGTTCCTTTAATAGAACCTACGCCTGTTTGAGCGAACCCAAAAGAGGCTGACATTAAAAGAGTTATAATCAAGAACTTAAAGTATGTAAGCATAGTGTTGTGTATTTGTTAATTTTTCCTAAAACACATTAGAGCGGTAAATATAGATATTTTAAATTTGAACCGCCAAATTATTTTTAACAAAAATTTCACTTTTAGTTTCGCTTACAAAAATAGATTTTTAAGCGATTAAAAAAGTTATATATATTTGCTTTTTCAGCCTATTTTATACAAGTCTATTGTTTCTTGGTTTTTTTCCTTTTTGCCTTCTCATTGCATTTCTGTATGTTTTTTTCATTCTTTTTCGAGTGGCCTTATCCTGAATCTTATATGCTTGTTTTCGCCTTTTCCGATTGACTCTTTTACTGTTTTTAACAGTTTTAACCTTTTTTTCTTTGGTTCTGGCTTTCACTTTTTTCGGCTCCGTTTCTTGAGCGTAAAGTTTGAATGGGGTGGCAGAAATGAATACAAGAAAAATGCTTAATTTTACAACTGACGATTTTAAGAATTCAAGCATGAAACAAATATACAATACAATATCAATATGCATATTTGCAAGTGTTTTATTACTTAGCTGCAATAAAGAAGGAAACTACCCCATTCCTAACTTACCCGTTAATTTGGTTTTGAATTTAAATCTACCTGCTTATCAAGACTTAAATAACCCAGGCGGTTGGGCCTATGTTAATGGCGGTTCAAGAGGGATTATTGTATATAACAATTTTAATGAATTTGTTGCTTTAGACAGGCATACCACTGTTTTTCCAGACTCTACATGCTCAGTTGCTGAAGTTGACTCAATCAATACCTTTGTTTTAAACGACCCATGTTCTGCAGCTCAATTCTCGATAACCAATGGTACAGCACTTAAAGAGCCCGCAAAATGGGGACTGCGGCAGTATTTTGCGACTTGGGACGGTGCTTCAATTGTTCAAATTACAAATTAGAGATCTTCTTTTCAAAAGCCCTTAAGGCTTCACGGATGTCCATATCATCTTTTAAATAAATCTGATAATATCCGTTTTCCTCGAATAAATGCCTTGCTACCTCTGCTTTAATTCGATTTCGTATAATTAATTCAGATCGATCAATGTCTGTCGGTCGCTTTTTAATCTCCAATTTATTTTCAGCATATGAAATAAAATCATCAAACATTTTGTCAGTTACCCTAAAAGAATCATTGAATTGACTAAAACTATTCCACTTTGTTCTTTTTCCATCCAGAAAACCAAAAACCCATTGATTGAAGGCGCTACCATAATAAAGACTTGTGAGGTAATATGATGCTCCTACTGTATCGTTCGGAACAAACACATCCGGATAAATCCCTCCTCCCCCGTATACCTTTCTTCCTTTCGGAGTAATGAAGAGCAACGAATCATTTACTTTTATACTATCCTCTGAAAACATTTCGCCAGACTCATATCTATTATAATAATCGTTATCATAATCAACTCCGTCACCATATGGTTTTTGAATGCTGCGTCCCGTGGGGGTATAATATCTCGAAATTGTTAAACGCAATGCACTTCCGTCATTAAACTCTTGCTGATCTTGAACTAGACCTTTGCCAAAAGACCGCCTCCCTAAAATATATCCTCTATCATTATCTTGAATAGCTCCTGCAACAATTTCAGATGCAGATGCAGAAAGCGAATTAATTAAGACAATCACCTCAACATCTTGCAGCAACCCTGTGCTAGTTGACATATAGTCTTTTCTACCAGTCCGCCTGCCTTCAGTATAAACTATTAGCTTTTTCGCAGTTAAAAACTGATCGACAATAATTTTTGCAGCATCTAAAAAGCCTCCGCCATTATTTCGCAGGTCAAAAATTAACTTTCTCATTCCCTGCGCCTTCAATTCAGAAGCAGCTTCCACAAATTCCTTCGCACAGTTGGCAGTGAAACTGCTTAATTTAATGAACCCAACTTCGTTATTAAGCATAATATTAGCAGTAATACTATTGACTGAAATTAACCCCCTATTGATCGATATTGGCAATACATCTCCCGATCTCAGAACTTTTAAACGAACCTGCGTATTAGGCTTTCCTTTTAACATAGCCATTACTTTACTATTGTCTAATTTTAAATCTGCTAAAATAGAATCACCTACCTGCAACACCCTGTCACCTGGCTGTAAACCAGCAACTTTTGAAGGGGAATTTGGCAGTACATGGGTGACAACTAATGTATCCTGATGAATTAAAAACCGGATTCCGATACCTCCAAATTGCCCATCAAGCTGCTCATTTACAGACGCTAAATCTTTTGGCGGAATATACTGTGAATGCGGATCTAACTTCTGAATCATTCCCTCAATACTACTCTCCAATAAAAAATTATAGTCTACTGAATCCACATATTTATAGTCTATTAAATCTAAAATAGTTGACAGTTTAGATTCAGTTGTGCTTAATCCATTAGATGTAATCGCGTTGTTTGGCAGAAATTTAGTTCCAATATACAATCCTGCTGCAAATATTCCAGCCATTAATACTGGCCATAAAAATTTATATTCTTTCATTTAAATGTCCTCTATTAGCATGGTTTCAACACCATATTCAGTTAAAAAATCGATTCCTGACGAATCTTTATAGGCCGAATGATAAATTACTCTTTTTATACCTGATTGAATAATCAATTTACTGCATTCTTTACATGGTGACAGTGTTACATACAAAGTTGCATTCTTTGCTGATTGAGTCGATTTTGCGACTTTTAAAATTGCATTCGCCTCAGCATGCAATACATACCATTGTGTATCACCATTTTCATCTTCACAACAATTAACATAGCCGCTAGGCGTTCCATTGTAGCCGTCAGATATAATCATACTATCTTTTACGATAATAGCACCAACTTGCTTTCTTTCGCAATAAGATAGTTTTGCCCACTCGCTTGCTATTCGGAGATAGGCCTTATCATACTTTAATTGCTTTTGGTCCGTCATTTTGTAAAAAAAGAAGTAAAGTTAGCCTTTTTTTACTTGCCCTCATTTTAATATTGAGTGAAATGAGTATGCTCTTGACCTTAATTAACTAATTTTAAAGTTTAATCTGTATTTTTGCCAAAAAAAACAAGCACTGAAAACAGGATTGGTCATAAAATCAACGGGGAGCTGGTACAAAGTTTTAGATGAAGCAAATCAGATTTGGAATTGCAGAATTCGTGGTAAACTTCGCACTAAAGACATTAAATCTACAAATCCTGTAGCAGTAGGAGATTCAGTAGTGTTTGATACTGAAGATAAAAACAGATATGAAGGCGTTATTAAAAGCATCAATAAACGTCTAAACTACATTGTAAGAAAATCGATTAACCTAAGCAAACGATCACATATTTTAGCGGCAAATATAGATCACGTCTATTTATTGGTTACCCTTGTTGCTCCTGAAACTACTACAGGTTTTATTGATAGGTTTTTGGTAAGCGCTGAAGCTTATCACATTCCAGTGACGCTGTTATTTAATAAAATAGACTTATTTAATGGTGATGAATTAGAAATCATTGAAGAGTTTAAAGAAACTTATTCTAGTATTGGCTATCCTTGTTATAACATTTCAGCCACAGATCCAAAATCAGTTGAATTCTTAAAGAATGAAATTAAAGGAAATAAAGTCATGTTTGGAGGACACAGCGGTGTAGGTAAATCAACTTTAGTAAATGCTTTAGACCCAAATCTTGCAATAAAAACTAGCGATATTTCGGAAGCTAATTTATCGGGCCAACATACTACAACTTTTGCCGAAATGCATCCGCTTCCGAGTGGTGGCTTTATAATTGACACGCCTGGTGTCCGAGCATTCGGTTTAATAGATTTTGAAAAAGCCTCTTTAGGTCATTATTTTCCAGAAATTTCAGAATTAATGGGACATTGTAAGTTTAATAATTGCCTTCATATAAATGAGCCACATTGTGCCGTTAAGGAAGCGGTTGAGAATGAATATATTTCAAGTTCACGCTATGAAAATTATTTGCAAATGTATCATGATGACGACACAGAAAACTACAGAGAAAGTTTGTATAGAAAATGAAAGTTGTGATTCAAAGAGTTAACGAAGCTAGTGTTCGCATTAAAAATAAGGACACAAAATCGATAAAGAATGGGTTTGTTTTACTGCTAGGATACGAATCTGCTGACACAATTGAAGACATTGACTGGACTGTAAAAAAAATATTAAATTTACGAGTGTTTGCGGACAAAGATAAATTAATGAATCTTAACTTATTGGATATTGACGGCGAATTACTGTGCGTGAGTCAGTTTACTTTGCATGCTAAAACAAAAAAAGGAAATCGACCATCATTTATTCATGCAGCCAAACCTGCTTTTGCAGAGCAACTTTACAATTTCACCATTTCAGAATTTGAGAAAGCCTTGCCAAATAAGGTAAAAACGGGAATTTTTGGAGCCGACATGAAAGTGCTTTTAATAAATGATGGTCCGGTAACTATTATAGTAGATTCAAAAAATAAAATTTAAGATATGAAAATTTCAGACGCTCAGCAACTAGTAGACGATTGGATTAAGACCTATGGAGTACGGTATTTTAATGAACTTACTAACATGGCTCAATTAACCGAAGAAGTTGGCGAAGTGGCCCGGATAATAGCGCGTAGGTACGGCGAACAAAGTGAAAAAGAATCTGACAAAAATAAGGATCTGGGAGATGAAATGGCTGATGTTTTATGGGTACTTATTTGCTTGGCCAATCAAACAGGAATTGATTTAGAAGAGGCCTTACAAAAGAACTTAGATAAAAAAACTAAAAGAGATCATTCTAGACATCATAGTAACGATAAATTGGCATAATTGAAGTTACACATCCTCATATCGGCAACTTTAATTTGGTCGTTTGTTTCAGTGAGTCAAGAAACACCTCTCACTATTCTGAATATAAATGAGGAAATCACAATTGACGGCGTAGATGATGAATCTGCTTGGTCAAACGCTGTCGGAAGTAATGAGTTTACTCAAACGTCTCCAAATGCCGGAAAAGCATCAATTCAAAAAACGGAAGTTAAAATGCTTTACGACAATGAAGCAGTCTATATTTTCGCTACCATGCATGAAACTCATCCCGATAGTATTACGAGAACTCTATCGCGAAGAGATGACTTTGGAAATGCAGACATATTTGGTATTGTTATAGATACTTATGGGGCAAGTACAATTGGTTTTGGCTTTTTAGTGACGGCTGCTGGCGTTCAGGTTGACGAAATTCATACGCCGAACAATATTGACAGAAATTGGAATGCAGTATGGTATAGTTCTGTAAAATGTATGGATGACAGATGGGTAGCAGAATTTAAGATTCCATTGGCTGCTTTTCGTTTTCCGAATCAAAACACACAGAACTGGAAAGCTAATTTCACTCGTCACATCAGACGAAACAGAGAAGATTCAAATTGGCATTTTTATGATGCTACAAAATTGAATTATTTATCGCAGTTTGGAGATTTAAAAGGAGTAGAGCAATTAAAATCACCAGTAAGGCTAGCACTATTTCCGTATGTAAGCGGCTACTTAGATGTTGTTGACAAGGACATTAGACCAACTGTAAATGGTGGAATGGATCTAAAATATGGCGTCAATGATGCCTTTACTTTAGACATGACCTTGATTCCTGATTTTGGTCAAGTGAGGTTTGATGATCAGGTTTTAAATCTATCGCCCTATGAAATCAGATTTGACGAATTCAGACAATTTTTCACGGAAGGTGTAGAATTATTTAATAAAGGAGATTTGTTTTACAGCAGAAGGCTAGGTGGCCCCCCCATCAATCAAAGTGAATTAGAGAGCAAATCGGAAAACGAAGTCATTGAATTGGAAAAAAACTCTGCCCAATTAGTGAATTCAACTAAATTTTCAGGTCGCACAAAAAAAGGTCTGGGAATTGGTGTTTTAAATGGAACTAGTATTGCCACACGGGTGAACATAAAAGATACAATTACTAATGCAGAACGATTTATTGAAACAAGTCCTCTTACTAACTACAATATTTTAGTATTTGACCAAAACTTAAAACACAATTCAAGTTTAACTTTGGCTAATTCTAATGTTTGGAGAGCTGGCGAAACTTATGACGCGAACGTTACTGCATTCTTATTTGATTTGTTCGATAAATCTGAAAATTTTAATATCAACGGTAATGCCTCAAATTCACAATTATTCATTAATAATGAAGCTATTATTGGGCAAAAATATGAATTGGAAGCTGGGAAATTTGCTGGGAAATTTATTACTAACATTTCCGCAGAATTGGTTGATGAAAAATTCGACAATAATGACTTGGGTTTTTTATTGAGAAACAATTATAAAAACATCAACTATTATGCTGGCTACCGAACATGGGAACCATTCTGGAAGATGATTCGGTTTTGGAGTGAAATAGAAATTGATCATACTAGGCTTCATCAACCTGATAATTTTGAAAATTTAAGTGTTTACACCGAGATTGGGGGGGCATTTAAAAATTTTTTATTTGCAGGTGTAAATTATACTGCTTTCCCGATAGCTGAGAATGATTTTTTTGAAGCACGAACGGCAGACTTTTTTTACATAAGACCGGGAGGTAATAGAATAGGTGGTTTTTTATCTTCCAACTATGCTAAAAAGTTTGCTTATGATGTTAATGCTTCTTATATGCAAAGGGCAGAATCAGGACGATACGACCTATCAATAAGACTAAGCCCAAGATTTAGATTTAATGACAAGTTTTCCGTCATCTACAATTTCACTTATGATTATCAGAAAAATGATGTAGGGCTTGCATTAACTAATCAGTTTGAAATTATTCAGAGCAACGAGGCTCCAATTTTTGGACAAAGAGACAGACAAAACATAACTAATCTTTTAACTGCCAACTACGTCTTTAATAACAAAATGGATTTATCACTAAGAGCCAGACACTATTGGTCGATAGTTGACTACAAAACATTTTATGAGTTAAAAAAAAATGGAGACATAGATGACATTGATTATTCAGGACTAACTTCAAATAGCGAATCTATCCACAATAATAATTTCAACATTTTCACAATCGACATGACCTACTCGTGGGTAATAGCACCTGGGAGTTTTTTAAACATTGTTTATAAACAAGCACTTACATCATCAAATGCTAATACTTCGTTAAATTACTTTAACAATATTAGCAATCTTTCTGAATCACCTGCTTTTAATAGTATTTCAGTTAAACTACTCTACTACTTAAGTTACTCTTCAATAAAATCTCTTAAACGTTAAGGTCTACAAAATAACCTTCATGTTTTCGAATATTCAAAACTCTGTCATTGTCTAACAGTAAATATTGACCTTTAATTCCAAGTAGTTTTCCTTCAATTTTTGGTAATTTATCAAATCCAACACTTTTTACTTTTTCAGGAAAAGAAATTACAGGATATTTGATGTCAACAATTTCATCATCATCTGTCATATACTGACTTAAATCATCAGGTAACAATTCTTCCAATTGCCATTTCTCTTCTTCCAAGTCAAACTCTGCCAATTCGTTTTTCAACATTTTTCGCCAATTCGTTTTATCAGTGAATGATGATTTTAAAGCAACTTCTATCTCACCAGCCAATTGCCGATATGGTACTTCTGCAATTTTAATCGCTTGTGAAGCCCCTTGATCAATCCACCTAGTTGGCACTTGAGTATCTCTTGTTACTCCAACTTTTAATGCTGACGAAACTGCAAAATAGACCACATGAGGCTGTAAATGATGTTTCTTTTCCCATTCCACATCTCTTCCTTCTCCTAAATGCGCACGACATAATTCTGGTCTTATTATGCATTCAGCCGCTTGAGGTGCAGCAGAAAAACAACTATAACAGAACCCCTGAGCAAATAGTTTTTTAGGAAAATCTCCGCAAGCCATACACTGAACTGTACCAGAAAATTTCAACTGAATTTCTTTACCTATTAATGCATTCATATTAATGGTTCCATCCTCGGATTTTAGCGAGTATTTCACCACATCTTCCAATGTTGTTATCATTTTGTGCAGGCGCATTTCCATTCGTAATTATTTTAACTGAAAATCAAAGTTAAAAAAACAAATAATAGTAATGTTGGCTTAACAGCTAAGAAAAAAATATTAGTTAATTTAGCACTATTGTATGAACTTATTTGAACACATAGGTAAGTATTTTTTAATGCTTCGTTTTGTATTTTCACGTCCCGAAAAAGGACGAGTTTTCTGGGAACGATTCTTTACCGAAGCGCAAGGCATTGTCATTAATTCTATTCCACTTATTGGCTTCCTTTCAATTTTTATGGGAGGTGTAATTTCTCTTCAGACGGCCTCTAATATGAGCTCGCCATTATTGCCAGAATATACAATTGGCTATATTACAAGACAATCAACCATATTAGAATTCTCACCCACAATTATTTCATTAATTATTGCGGGGAAAGTTGGTTCGAACATAGCTTCTGAAATTGGAACCATGCGTGTTACTGAGCAAATTGATGCATTAGAAATAATGGGAGTAAATTCCATTGGCTACTTGATGTTTCCAAAAATATTAGCTACAACCATCTTTTTTCCATTTGCAATAATTATTTCAATGCTTTTAAGTTTAATCGGCGGATGGATAGCAGGTGTAACATCAAACCTATACACAACTGAAACCTATATTATTGGGTTACGAGCGTTTTGGGATGTAGATCAACATCACTTATATTATGCACTTGGCAAAACTATGGTGTTCGCTTTTCTTATCACTTCTATTGCATGCTACTATGGTTATTATACAAAAGGTGGAGCCCTAGAGGTAGGAAAAGCAAGCACAAATGCTGTAGTTGCAGCATCTGTTGCGATTCTACTAGCAAACTATATTTTAACTCAACTCGTGCTGATATAAGGTGATTGAAGTCAAAAACATATCGAAGTCATTTGGTGATACTCAAATTTTATTTGATGTTTCCGCTAAATTTGAACCTGGTAAGGTCAATCTTATCATTGGTGGATCCGGACAGGGCAAATCAGTGCTTACTAAATGTATAGTTGGTTTGCATGAGGTAGACGAAGGCGCAGTTATTTATGACGATCGCATCTTTTCAAGCATGAATCGGACGGAAAGAAAAGTAATTCGACAAGAAATTGGCATGTTGTTCCAAGGCAGCGCACTTTTTGATTCTTTAACTGTTTTAGAAAATGTGATGTTTCCCTTAAAAATGTTTACTGACATGAGTAAGGAAGAGCGAGCAGAAAGAGCACGTGTGTGCTTAGAACGTGTCGGAATAATTGACAAAGATAACTTGTTGCCAGCCGAAACCTCAGGTGGTATGCAAAAAAGAATTGCTATCGCTCGAGCAATTGCCATGAATCCAAAATATTTATTTTGTGATGAGCCAAATTCTGGACTTGATCCCAAAACTTCAATTATGATTGATAACTTGATTAAGGAAATTACATATGAATACAATATGACAACTATAGTTATTACTCATGATATGAATTCTGTTATTGAAATTGGTGATCACATCATATTCATTAACCAAGGAAGAAATTGGTGGCAAGGTAATAACGAAGAAATATTAAAAACGGATAACCAAGAAGTGGTAGAATTCGTATACGCCTCTAACTTCATGAAAAATTTGAGGTCGAAAATTGTAAATAACTAAACTAATAAAATGAGCGACGCTATTGAAACCACAGAAAAATCAAAATCAGGAGGGTTATACATCCTGATTATCATTGCACTCTTATTACTTTCTGGCTTCTTAGGCTATAAACTGTCTACCAAAAATAAAGAGATTGAAAAATTAGCATTTTTAAAAACGGAACTTGAAGATGAACGAGACGGTTTAAGTGAGATGTTGTACGAACAGGGAGTAGCTGCTGGAGATGATTTGAAAGAAAATCTCCAAAATATGCTTTCGGACTATGAAACAATGGAAGCCTTAAATACCGACCTGAATGACAGCATAGTTCAAGAAAAGCAAAAAATTGTTGATCTCCTTGCAGAATTAGATAAGGAAAAAAAGAATAAAAGATTTTATGCGAGCAAAGTTTTTAAGTTAGAGAAAGAAACCGAAACACTTCGTTCAATCATGAAGGATTATGTCCGAACAATTGATTCATTAAATACTGAGAATTTAACTCTAAAAACCGATCTAACTAATACTCGATCAGACTTAACTACTGTTATAAAAGATAGAGACGATTTGCAAGTGAAGGCTGAGGACCTGTCAAAAAAAGTAAGTGAAGGATCTAAATTAAGTGCTTTGAGTATAGTTTCTGAAGGAATTAAAGAAAGAAGTTCAGGTTCTTACAAAGAAACTGATAGAGCGAGCAGAGCAACGCATATCCGATCTTGTTTTACTATCGCTTCAAATAAGATAGCCTCAGCTGGCAACAAAACAATTTACATGCGTGTGCTTGACCAAAATGGTAAGACACTTTATACAAGTAGTGGTAATACTTTTCCATCAGAAGGTGGTAGCAACTTGGTTTACTCCGATAAAAAGTCAATTAATTATCAAAATAGTGTCATTGATGTTTGTATTTTTCACAAGCTAAATAATGAAATTTCTGCTGGGAATTTTGTCGCTGAGCTTTGGTGCGAAGGTGCAAAAATTGGCAGCAATAGCTTTACGTTAAAATAAAAACATAATATCATAAAAAAAGGAGTCCCAACACAAGGTTAGGGCTCCTTTTTTGTATCAATTAGTTTTGGATTATACCAATTGCTTTAATACCGACATAAAAATGGCTCTGCCATCTGTGTTTCCTAAATTCGGATCAACAGCCCTTTCAGGATGCGGCATCATTCCAAACACATTTTTCCCTTTATTTGTAGTACCTGCAATACTTAATAAGCTTCCGTTTGGATTGGATTCATCTGCTACTTCCCCACTTTCTGTTGCATATTTAAACAAAATTTGGTCATTATCTTGAAGTCTTTTTAGTTCATCTTCAGACGCATAAAAACGTCCTTCGCCATGAGCAATCGGAATTTTATATACTTTATCAAAATCTAAATTTTGAGTAATTGGTGCCGATTTAGAAGTTGGTTTTAAGAAGACATTCTTGCAAATAAATTTTTGTGAATTATTATGAAGTAATGCACCATCCAGCAAATGAGTTTCAGTAAGCATTTGGTATCCATTACAAACCCCCATTACATAACCACCTTTGTTCGCATGTTCAATTACTGATTGCATAATCGGTGAAAAACTAGCTATCGCGCCTGACCGTAAATAATCACCATAAGAAAATCCGCCAGGTAATATTACAAAATCAACCCCTTTTAGGTCATGATCTTTATGCCATAACTTCTCAACTTTTTGATCCAACATTGATTCTAAAGTGTAAACCATGTCTTGGTCACAATTAGATCCGGGAAACGTAATAACTCCAAACTTCATTTTTATAACTTTTAATAGGTGGGCAAAGTTAATTATTTACGAGAATAATCAGCCATTGGCTTATTAACTAAAACACATAAATTCTTAACAAATTAATAATTAATAGCGTCGCTGTTATCAAACTTAACACTTTGCCCTTTTTCATATTCAAAATTGGCAAAGAAATCAGTAATGTTAACGGCACAGTAAAAAGCATATACCATATGCCATACATCCAATATATGACAACTGATAATATGAAAGTAATACTTGTAAAAAAAGCTAGAATATTGACTTGTCTCCTCTCAATATTTGACTGAAATCTAAACTGCTTAGCTAAATTAATTAATGCGATAAGTACCACTGTCAACAGAAGAAAAAAACTAGCGAAATCATACCAATAATATTGTACAATATTGGGATTCGTAACATTTGAATTGACTACAATACTGCTTGAATTTAAATATTGTATTGAAAATAAGTAAATGGCAGGTATGACCATACCCAATAACCCGACTAACCACTCTCGATATTGAAATGGCCTAAATGTAAGCAAACTATAAAACACAACTGTTCCCACAGGCAGCAACCAAAACGAAAATAAAAAACTACATCCAATCAATATACCGCTTAAAAAAGAAACGTGTATAGCTGTTTTATTTTGATCTAAATCAATAATTTTTAAGAAAACTAATGAAAAAAGAAGATCCAAAATAAAGTAAGAATGAAAATAAAAATCTGATATTGTACTGGCAATTAAAATATAAACAAAAATTGGGAAACCTGTATTCTTACTGTAGAAGCTGGTTTTATTAAAAGCTTTATTTATGAAATAACCAGTGACAAGTAAAACAAGTACTGTCAATATATAGTCGAACACGTTACTTCTTTCAACTTTTTGTAACATACCAGAATACCAGCTAAAAAAGTGATAACGTTCAGGTATAGTCTTATAAAAAACTCCCGCAGTTGCCGATAGTATAAAAATTATACAAACCGCATAAACTAGAGCTATATTTGATTTGAATTGTTTTAACATTAGCAACTTGACAATACAACCATTTTTGTGTGATTTATGTATTGTTGAATTAGATTTTTAATTAAATTTGTTGAACAAAATTAACAAGAAATGAGTAGTTCAGATTTTTTTTTCGGTTTAAAAGATGGTTTTTATTGGTTATTTGAAAACACATTAGAAGTACTTGGTGATTTACCGTGGCAAGGTGTTCTCATTTTTGGATTTGTTGCCTTCGGATATTGGATGAAAAGACAAGTTGATTACAACAAAATTGCTGAAAATGATTCAGATCAAATAAAATAATAGAGAAGAAATTTAATTGAAAACCGCTAATGATAAGTTTGCGGTTTTTTTTATTTCATGTTTTTCCAATTTCGAAAAAAAGAAAAGATATGTTTGTGAAAAACAATAAATAAAATTACATATGGAATGATCATAATATAGATTATCCCCATATTTATTCCACTCCCATCTTCCTCCCACTGAGCCTCTGCTTGTGCTTTACACATAACGCATTGCGCACTTGCATTCGCGGCAAGCCACAGACATAATATGGTAAGAGAAATTATTCGAAAGGTCGATTTCATTTAAGGCAAAGATAAACTTTTTTTAAGGCTCAAATAAATGATTTTTTACGTTATTTGCAGAAGTAAAGTATTTTTTATGGAAAACGTAACCACTTTAGGAGAATTCATAATAGACAGACAAAAGGACTACCCTAGCTCTACAGGAGAATTTACTCAATTACTTAGTGCAATTACATTGGCATCTAAAATTGTAAGTCAGCAGATAAACAAAGCGGGATTACTTAACGACATTTTAGGTGCCGCCGAGTCAGAAAATATTCAAGGAGAGCAACAACAAAAACTTGATATTTATGCAAACAATCAATTTATCAAGGCGCTTGATCGTCAGCAAGTCATTTGCGGCATTGCGTCTGAAGAAAATGACGATTACATAGAACTTAGCAAAAAAGGAAAATATATCGTCGCAATGGACCCTCTAGATGGCTCATCAAACATTGATGTAAATGTGTCGGTAGGAACTATTTTTAGTATCTACGAACGTACATCTTCGATAGGAAGCAAGGTGACAGATGCGGATTTCCTTCAGAAAGGTACTGCACAAATAGCGGCGGGCTATGTTATTTATGGTTCTTCAACAATGCTGGTATATACGACAGGAAATGGTGTGAATGGCTTTACATACGACCCAGGTATTGGTGTTTTTATTCTTTCTCATCAAAACATGAAATTTCCAAATTCAGGTAAAATATACTCCATGAACGAAGGAAATTTCTTCAATTGCTCAGAAGGTGTTCAAGAGTATATAAAATATGCTCAAACAATTGACAAAGCTACAAATAGACCATACACTGGTAGATATATTGGCTCTCTTGTTGCAGACTTTCACAGAAACATCATAAAAGGTGGGATTTATATTTATCCTTCCACTCAATCAGCTCCCAATGGTAAATTAAGACTTCTTTATGAGTGCAATCCTATTGCTTTTATTGCAGAGCAAGCTGGAGGAAAAGCGACTGATGGAATAAACAGAATTCTGGAAATTGAACCTAAACAGCTACATCAAAGAGCACCGTTGTTTACAGGTATCACATCAATGGTAGAGAAAGCTGAATCGTTCTTAAATAAGACTAGGTAAATAAGGCTTTTAGTTCAGTGGCATCCTCAGGTTTCATTTTATCAGCTAAAATTAAGCTGAGTTGTTTTCTTCTTAAAGCCCCGTCAAACCTTAATTTTTCTTCCTCTGTCTCGGCAATTACTGCAGGTATTTCAATCGGCAATCCATTTTGATCTACTGCAACAAAAGTATAAATTGCTTGATTACTTGAAATTATTTTATCCGTTGATTTATCTTCAATACTAACATCAATTATTACTTCCATTGAAGACTTAAATGCTCTGGATACTTTGGCTTTTAGAGTAACAGTATCGCCCAATTTAATAGGTTCATTAAAGGTTACATTGTTCACGGACGCTGTAACTGCAACTCTTTTACTGTGCCTATTTGCTGAAACGAATGCAATTTCATCCATCCAAGCCAATAACCTTCCACCAAACAGATTACCTAAGGTATTTGTATCATTTGGTAATACTAATTTTGTGCTTTCTGCAAGAGATATTTTTGCTGGTTTTGCTGTCATATATATCACAAAAAAAAAGTACCCCTTCGGAGCACTTTCTAGTTTATCTTCCTTGGGCAGCTTTCTTCAGCCTATTATCTACAATGTTGGCTTTTTCTCGAAGCGCTTTCATCACATTACCGTCCGCATTACTTGTTCTTGTATTTAATAGTGCTGCACGTTCTGATGAAAAATCATAGTCTTCAGGAATTGCCGCTTCATTCACCTTGTCAAGAACTATCAAGAAAATACCTGACTCACCCTTAAGCGGCTTTAGCATTGCACCCTCATTTTCCTTAGAAACCGCAAAAATAGATCCAATCACTCCATATTCATTTCCACCGACCCCAGATATTGTTCCTTGACTTAGAGTTACTACGGCAGTTTGGACTTTTCCGTTTGGAATTGTATTGGCAACTTCATTAATGTTACTAATATTTGACATTATTTCTGAGTAATATGCTGCCTTCTTCTCTTTTAATGCTGGTGTTCTCATTTGCGCTTTAACCGCTTCGAAAGATGGCACACCTTCCGGAACTTTTGATAAAATAACAGCAACTTTTATTTTTGAATCATCCATTATTGTAGTTGACACATCACCTACTTCAGCATCTAATGAGAAGGCAAACTTTTGAACTTTCTGGTAATCAGTAAACCCATTAACGAATCGAGATGACAAAAACAATTTAGAATTGTTGGTTATTAAATTATTTTCTTTGGCAATTTTAAAGAATGCGCTATCTTCTTTACTCGCTTCAACATCATTAATAAAATCGTAAGCAATATTTTCTGCACTTTGAATAGTTTTCACACCTGGCTTAACAGTTTTTCGAACAGGCGCAAGTTTTGGAAGCTTTCTATCTTCTCTTCCTAGCACCTCTACGATATGGTAACCATATGTTGTTTTGACTAACTGCAGTGCTCCTTTTGCCCCTTCAAATGAAGCTTTATCGAATTCAGGAACCATGGCACCTTCTTTAAACCATTTATACTCTCCTCCATTTGCTTTTGAACCAGGATCATCTGAAAACTTTTCTACCATTTCCACAAAATTGTCTTTTGATTTAATCACTCTTATAATACTATCAGCTAATTGTTTTGCTTCTGGAACAGACTTACTTGCTCCTTCATTTGCTGAAATTAATATATGGCGCACCCAGGCTCTTTTAGAATTTTCAAAACCGTTAACTTTTGCGATTGCAATTTGTAGCTGACCTTCCGAATTTACAGTTTCAAAAGGACCGATAACGTCTCCCTCGCTACTAGCTTGAACTATACTATCAATAGAAGCTGGATACTTAAAGTTTTTACTTTTTTCATCAATAATTAACTCCTCAGTATCACCTAATTCAAATCCAATCGTATCAGCATAAAACTTATCTTCTCCCTTTTGCGCCATGAAATAAATATTGTTTTCGGTAGCCTCAAAGTCAGCTTTTAACTTTGTCATTTCAGCTTTTAACTCTGCTAGATCTTCGCTGCTGTAGTTGACAGGAAATTCAACAAATTGAATTTCAGCAGACTCTGATGCTTGATTGTATTTTTCATCATTTTTATGCTTTTGGTAGTACGCCTTAATATCTTCGTCAGAAAATCCTATTTCAGCTTCAGAAACAGCACTGTAAGGCTGATAAACAAAACTAATCTCTCTTGACTCAGCGTTTGCCATGTAAGAATCTTCCAACTCTAAAGAGTTCACATAAATTCCGTTTTTGATCAAGGCGACAAATTTATCAGTGCTTCTAGCGTCTTTTAGTTCTGTTTCAAAGTTTTTCCATTGAATTTTAGCTTGTCTCCATCTGCTATACACTGCAGTATCAGTGGAATTAGGACTTGATTGTAAGCCTTCTAAATACTTTACTACTGAATCTCTTGAAAACTCTCCAAGGTTATTTTTAAACATTCCAATATCTGAAACCCACGGATGTATATTGTTTCCTGACACCATGTCATTGACTTCTTGCCCAGAAGTTTCAAGACCCAAATCAGCTAATTGACTACCCATCAACTTTTTTCTGATTATCTCATTGAAAGCTTGATCTCTTGAAGTTTGCTCATCAGTTGCAGTATAATCATTGTTTTGGTACTGTGCGTTTTGCTTATCTCTTGTCACAAAACTCTCTTCTAACTTATTTAGCTCTACTTCGTCCATATCCATTCCAGATATAGTACCGGTTGGAAGTGGCTCGACACCTCCACCAAAGTTTTTAAAACTATCAGTAAAAATAAATGCTAACATAGCTAAACCTATTACAATTAGTAATAGATATGAATTTTTTTGAATTTTGCCAATAACTGCCATTACAGTGAATTTAGTTTAATTATAAGAATTTGCGAATATACTTCTATTCCTTTAAATAAAAAAGAAGTAATCGAGATTATTTGCCTTTTACAACTTCTATTTTATGAGACCCAAACAATACTTTAAGCGTATGATTTTTTTAACAGATGCATATATTTGTTGTTCAAGTACTTTATCACTTTTTATCGCTAATAAAATATCATTTACCGCCTGTTTTGCATTAACTGGCATTAAAATGATATCGCAACCTGCTTTTGCAGCTGCAAGTTCACACTTCGGCACATTAATAACCCCTCCCATATTCATAGCATCAGTAATAACCAACCCGCTGAAATTTAATTCTTCTTTTAATAATCCAGTTACAATATTTCTTGAACAGGAGGATGGTAAATCACCTGTATCGTATTTTTCATTATTCTTTATGGCTATATGAGCGACCATTATTGACATAACACCGCTATTAATCAATGGAATGTAGTTTTTAACTTCTTTCATGTCGCCATTGATATAAACTAAATTTTTATGCGTATCGCCAGTAACATATCCGTGGCCCGGAAAATGTTTTGCAGTTGCCACTATACCATTTGCCTGAGTCTCTTCAATAAAAATTTTCGACCACGCCTGAGCGGTATCCGAATTATTTCCAAAACTTCTACTACTAATCACCGCATTAGGTGACATATCTACCACAGGAGCGTAATTATAGGTAATTCCTATTTGTTTTAATTCCTTACAAATTAGTTGTGTGAAAAACTTCACTTCTTTCCTTGAAAGCATTTTATTAGCCCTTTTGATGGCTTGAGTACCTGAAATTTTTCGATTAATTAATGTTGGTTCTGCATCAGCTGAAAAAACAAGTGGTAGACCTTTGTTTTGCTTATCAAAATCTTTTCTCATTTCAATAAATCCTTGTTTCGTTCCATTCAATAAAATTACGCCTCCAACATACTTTTCAGTAATAAGCTGTTTTACAACCGAAGTAGACTGACCTAACCTACCGGCAGCAACCACAATCATTTGCCCTACTTTTTCCTGCTGAGTAAGCGTGTGAAAAGTTGAATCTATTTTCTGAGCCAGAATTGGATGATATTTAAAAAAATCAGAAAGCGTAAACGTCATCCCATAATGACTAATCACTACAAAAAGAACTACAATTTTTTTCATAATTAAGAACAAAAAAAAACTCCGTTAATCGCTTAACGGAGTTCATTAAATTAAACAGTTTACTGACTAATGATTTTCACCATTGTACGTCTATTTCTTTGGTGTCCTTCTTCCTTTTCTCTTACAGAAGGGAAGTTTTCAATGTTTACATCCGAAACCTCTAACTCTTTCTCTCCGTATCCTCTTGTCTCAATTCTACTTGCAGAAATCCCTTTTGATACCACATAGTCTCTAGCCACTTTAGCTCTGCGTTTAGACAATGACATATTATACATATTTGAACCTCTACTATCAGTATGTCCAGCTAATTCAATTCTTAGAGTAGGATTTTCATTCATAATTTCAACCAATCGATCCAACTCGTCAACAGAAACGTTACGCAGGGTTGATTTGTCGTAATCAAAATAAATATTTCTCAACACGAATTCAGCACCTTCAGCTAATCTCTGCATTTCGAAATTCTTAGTATACTCATTTCCTTCATCCTCACTTCTAACAACTAAGTTATCGGAAGCCAGAGTGTACCCTGGCTGAGTTGAAGTTATTGCATAATTTCTTCCAGATTCCACGGCAACTACATAATTCCCACTTTCGTCTGGCATGACTTCGTATAGCTTTTCATTAGTACTCGCATCCATAAAGGTAACCATTGCTCTAAGTGCATTTCCATTATCTGAATCCTTCACGTTTCCTCTAACAATGACTAAATCTTTTTTAGTGTAGTTATTAACAACTTCTTTATCTTTCAAATTGTCTAAAGCGCCATTTACCAGACCTGAACTCGCATATATAGGCTCTTTTTTGTCTCCTAAAAATGTTAATTGGTATATATCTTTTTCGCCAAACCCGTCTTCTCGAACAGAAGAAAAATACGCATATCTTTCATTACCTGAAACAACATAATAAACATCATCATCTGGGGTATTAATCGGATACCCGATATTAACAGGCTCCGACCACTCTTTAGTTTCAGCATCATATTCAGTCTTAAAAATATCTAGTCCACCCATAGTAGAGTGTCCATTTGAGGAAAAGTAAAGCGTTTTATTATCTGGATGAAAGAATACACCTTTTTCGTCGAATTCTGTATTTACTGGTCCTCCAATATTTTCTGGCTCACCCCATGTTTTATTTGCCTCATCCCATAGTGCCATGTAGATATCGTGTCCACCTAAACCACCTGGTTTGTCTGTAACAAAAAATAATTTCTTTTCATCAAATGACAATGTTGCAGCCTCTTCGTGGTAATCTGTATTTATTGTCGACCCAATGTTTTCTAATTTCTGCCATTCACCATTATCATCTTTTTTTGTGATTAACAGGTTGCCATTTTTTCGGTTAACGCCGTGGTAAGTAATCAAAGACTTTCCATCAGGAGAAAGGCCTACTGTAGCATCATGAGATTTTGTGTTAATTGCTTTTCCAATATTTTTTGCTTTACTCCATCCATCAGCTTCAGCCGAAGCTCTTTCTGAGAAATAAATATCTTCATAATTATAACCTGACTCATCTTTATCTTTACTTACATTGCCTTCTGGTCTTCTTGAAGTAAATATTAAGTCTCTTGTGTCAGCTGAAAGTACTGGAGCAAAATCAGGATAAGCAGTATTAATATTAGGGCCTAAATTATCAACCCATACTCTCACTGGGTTTTTAGCTAACTCTTTTCCAACTTTACATTCTTGGATTTTCTTGTTAATAAAGAATCGCATTTCCGCATCAGACTGTCCTAAAGTTTCTTTGTAAGCTCGAAACATAGTAATACTCTTATCAAACTGCCCATCTAAGTGGTAAGCTTGAGCCAAGTGAAAATCTAAATCTGGATAATCCTTTTCATCTGGATTTGTTTGTTCAACAAATTCAAGTTTTTCAAGTGCTTTATATTTTTGAGTACTTGATAGATAACAAATACCCATTCTGTAATTTAAGTAGGCGCTTTTAGAGTGAAAAGAGTCGGCTTGTACATAATGCACAAGCGCATTAGACATGTCTTCTTCACTTCCTCTTTCAAAATGAAGGTCACCTAACTTAATTTCTCTTACAGCTTTTCCAAAACCAGACTTGCTGCCTAAAACAGTTTTGTCGAATGGTTCATCAACAACTTGTGAAAACCCATTGTACCCTACTAAAAGGGCTAATACTAAAATTATACTTTTCATGCTTTTCATTGTTAATTGCAAGTTGCGCTATTTAAAAACTTTTCTGCTTTTTCAGACCCGAGAATAAAAGCTTCTTGCCAGTCTTCACAAGCTTGCTCTACATTTCTCATCATTTCATTTGCGATCCCCCTATTGTAATATGCTTCTTTTGACTCTGGATTTTTGGAAAGTGCCAAGTTACATTTTTCAATTGCAGACTCATACTGTTCTTTATCAATTAAAACAGCTGCTTGGTTTATGATAACACTCGCATTATCCGGTTGTATTTGATGCGCTTCATCAAATGCTTTTTCAGCATTATCCAAATCATCTATACTTTCGTAATAATTCCCTTTCAGAATTAAAAAAGAAACTTTTTCTCTTCCTTTTGTTGCAGCAATTCCTTTATCTATATACGATATTGCTTTTTCTGACTCGCCAAGTTTGATGTAATTATTCGCGATATTGCTGTAAATGAATTTATTCTCGGGCTTAATTTCCAAGGCTTTGTTGTAGTTTGCTATTGCTGTATCGTATTCACCTAAACCAAAATTAACATTTCCCATCAACACATTATAATCTGAATTCTCTGGTGATTTTTTATACAATTTATCAGCAATTTTTTTTGCTCCAACAAAGTCCTCAGTTCCAACTCTAGCTGCTGCTAAAAAATATTCTTCCTCTTCAGTTAGCGGCTTAAATACTGTAATTCTATCCAAACAAAAAACAGCACTATCGTACAAACCATTCATGTAATAAGCTTTGCCTAACGAAGAGAAAACTGAATGCTGAACTTTTTCAATGCTATATGCTCTCCGACCGTATGCCAATGCATCAGTATAATTTTTCTCTTGAAATCGAATAGACGACATATTTACATAAGCCTCCGCATAAGACGATTCCAATTCTGTTGCCTTTTTATAATGCGTGAACGCCTCAGTTAGCTGACCAGCACTAAATGCTGCATTACCTTGAGCAAATGATTGCATTGCTGCTTCAGAGTAGCTTTTTTGTGCCATCACAAATGACGGCAAAAGCAAGGCTAAAAGTAGTACTTTTTTCATACTTAATTATATCTATTATTTGTATAGTTAGGTTGTTAGATGCCAAATTGACCATAGTTCACAACATAATCAATTAACAAAAATAGTAATATAATTTAGATTACCAGCATTTTAGAAGGTGATTTTAATTATTCCTTAACTTGAATTAATATGTATCCTAAAATTGCTACTTTAGTTGTCTAAATCAACTAAACCAAGATGGCAAAGAAATCAATAATTAACCAAAAATCACTTAAATTCTTAACTAACTACCTCAACAACGCTTCTCCAACTGGGTTTGAACAAGAAGGACAAAAACTATGGTTAGAATACATGAAGCCTTATATCGACGATTATTGGGTTGATAATTATGGGACTGCGGTTGGAATTATTAATCCAAAAGCCAAGTATAAAGTTGTGATTGAGGCACATGCAGATGAAATTTCGTGGTTTGTTCATTACATTACTTCCGACGGGTTTATTTACTTGAGAAGAAATGGAGGATCGGATCATCAAATTGCTCCATCTAAAAGAGTTTTAATTCATACTAAAAAAGGAACGGTTAATGCTGTTTTTGGCTGGCCAGCAATTCATACCAGATCGGGCAAAGCAGAGAAACCACCAAAAAAAGACAATATATTTTTAGATTGTGGATGTGAAACGAAAGAAGAAGTTGAGGCTTTGGGTGTTCATGTAGGATGTGTCGTAACCTATCCAGATGAATTTGTCATATTAAACAAAAACAAATATGTGGGGCGCGCACTCGACAATAGAATGGGTGGATTTATGATTGCCGAAGTTGCTAGATTGTTGAAGGAAAATAAAGTGAAATTACCATTTGGATTATACATTACTAATTCTGTTCAGGAAGAAATTGGATTAAGGGGAGCTCAGATGATTGCGGAGCGAATTCAACCGGATGTAGCTATTGTCACTGATGTTTGTCATGATACACAGACTCCTATGCTAGATAAAATTGTGCAAGGAGACATAGTGGGGGGAAAAGGACCTGTTTTAACCTACGGACCCGCCGTGCAAAACAACCTACTGGATTTAGTTATCAATTCTGCTGAAAAAGCAAAAATCCCATTTCAAAGAGCTGCTGCTAGCCGATCGACAGGTACTGATACTGATGCATTTGCTTACTCAAATAAAGGGGTACCATCTTGCCTTATTTCATTACCTTTAAGATACATGCACACCACGGTTGAGATGGCTCATAAAGATGATATTGAAAATTGTATCCGACTAATATTAGACAGTATACAGAATATTAAGAATAATCAGGATTTTAGGTATTTTAAGTAGGACTTAAGACTGGATGACGGACGACTTAGGACTTATGACGGACGACTTACAACGAGTTTTCTTAACTAACTGTATATCCCTGATAAAATGACCAGTTGAACAATGCAGTAGAATCTTTATACTCTATACCATTCGTATTCGGAGACTGGATAGCGAACAAAGGACGACTGTCATACAAATGACTTACAACGGATTTTTTAACAAAGCCAAAAAAGTCTTTATACTTTATACTCAAAAACACACCCCTTATTCTATTCCGTACTTATCGGTATACTTTTTAGCGAGTTGAATTTGGTGATTGGTAAGTGCTATGAATTGTCCCCTTATCATGGCCAACGTCACATGGTTTGTGCGCATGTCAATGGCATTGCCTTTTGAGAGAAATAAAGTAGCATCTTTCCCTTTTTCAATTGAACCGATTTTGTGATCAATCCCCATTATTTTTGCAACATTTAAGCTAATACTTGCTATTGCTTGCTCTTCAGTTAAACCATGAGCCATAGCCGTCCCTGCTAAAAATGGCAAGTTCCTCGCGTTCATCACCTCCATATTACCTGCGTTTTGAATACAAAACAACAATCCACTATTTTGTAATTTTGCTGCTGCTTCGAACACTGAAGCAGGCAAATCTCCTTCAAAAAAGGGTAAATCATGAGGGTTAGATAACATGATCGTAAAGTTATTTTCTTTCAGCCTTTCCGCTAAAAAAGGAGCATCATAACCACCAACAACTACGGGATATTTTAAGTCAAAAACTCTTGCAAAATCAATAATGTCATTCATTTCTGGAGCAAAATCTGCATGAAAATAAACTCGTTGATTGCCTTCAAAAACAGACGTCATGGCTTCATACTTTAAGTCTTTTTCAGCATCATCCTGCGCTAAATAGGCTTTGGCTTCCTTAAAAAACAGGGTCAAAGCTTCTAATGTTTCTTGATATTTTTCATTTTTCTTTAAAACGCCTGGCTCTGCCCACCAGCCAGTTTGCCGGTAACGTGCTGGCCAGTTAATATGAATACCGTCATCTGTTTTGTAAACAGCATCTTCCCAATTCCATCCATCTAAAGCCATTACTGACGAGGTTCCAGAAATCAAACCACCCCTTGGTGTTGCTTGGCATGCAAGCACACCATTAGTACGAATGGTGTAAATTATTTTAGAATCTAAATTAAAAGCAATAATGGAACGAATGTGCGGATTAATATACCCTACCTCTCTAAAATCATTGGTTGCTCTTACTGCATCAATCTCTGTTAAACCTATGGTTGAATTGGCAGCAATAAATCCGGGATATAAATGCTGACCTTCCGCATTGATAATAGTGTCCCATTCTGTTTTGTCTAGTTTATAGGTCAAAGCATTTGCCACAAGGATAATTTTACCGGCTTCAATTCCAATAGCAGATTTATCAATGACTTTACCAGTTCCTAAATGCGCTTTGGCATCTAGTACTAAAGTGCGTTGATATTTTTGCTTAATAGGTGATGGTACTTGCGCCATTCCTGCAAAAGTCGACCAAATAAAAAGAATACAAAATATGTTTTTCATAGCTGTTAATTATTCACCCATAGTATCGCAATGGTAATGACGTTCCGTTTTAATAACTGGTTTTTGAGTGGGTTTTCCAGCTAACTTATCAGCTAACATTAAACCCAATAACCTTTTTCGTTCCTGCTGATCCCTTTTATATAACTGTATATTTCGTGTTTGATCATAATAAAGTTTACCTTCTATGAATGTTTTTTCAACTTTAGCTTGCACGCTAAGCGGATTATCAGACCATATCACAATGTCTGCGTCCTTACCGACTTTAATGCTCCCCATTCTATCATCAACATGTAGTAGTTTAGCAGGATTCAATGTTACCATTTTCCAGGCCTCCTCTTCCGAAACATCACCGTATTTTACAATTTTAGCTGCTTCATGGTTTAATCGTCTGCCCATCTCAGCGTCATCAGAATTTATAGCAGTTACAATTCCCATTTTATGTAATATTGAAGCATTATACGGAATGGCTTCATTCACCTCAAACTTATAAGCCCACCAATCTGAAAATGTTGACGCTCCTGCTCCGTGAGCTTTCATTTTGTCAGCTACTTTATAGCCTTCTAAAATATGCGTAAAAGTGTTTAATGTGAACCCAACAGAGTCTGCTACTTTCATTAGCATGTTAATTTCACTTTGTATGTAGGAATGACAAGTAACAAACCGCTTAGATTCAACAATCTGCAATATGGTTTCTAGTTCTAAATCTTTTCGCGGCGCTTTGATCTCTCCGTTTTTTGATTTCTTTTTTCCAGAATTATATGCATCCCAGTCTTTTTTATAGGCTTTAGCTCTGATAAAGGCATCATAAAACACTTGCTCTACTCCCATTCTAGTTTGAGGAAACCGAATACGATTGAAGTCACCCCAATTGGATTGTTTTACATTCTCACCTAAAGCAAATTTAATAAACGGCGCAGCCCCTTTTACCAACATATTTTTTGGAGACTCACCCCATTTTAGCTTTATTAAAGCGGACTGACCACCAATTGGGTTTGCTGACCCATGCAATAACTGAGAACAAGTTACACCTCCTGCTAATTGTCGATATACATTAATATCATTCGAACGAACAACATCTGCTATCGACACTTCTGCTGAAATTGCCTGGCCTCCTTCATTTACCCCTTTGCTAATAGCGATATGAGAGTGTTCATCTATAATACCGCACGTTACGTGTTTCCCTTTGGCATCAATAACAACGGTATTATTTGAGAAGCTATTGATTTTTTTATTGATGGCTTGAATTTTCCCACCTTTAATTAGCAAATTTGCATTCTTTATTATTCCTTGTTTTTCGTTCGTCCAAATCGTTGCATTTTTGATGAAATAGGCTTGTTCTTTTGGCAAAGAATCAAATCCAAAGGCCATTGAAGGAAACGTGGTTCGGTGTAATGCAGAAGTATCAACTTTAAATTCTTTCTTGATTTCCTTTTTACTTGGTGATTTACTCTTTATAGCGCTCCACTTCACCCATTTTCCGTCCGCTATCAATGCATTTCCTTCCATAATTCCAAGCTCTGGATGCACCACTCCATTCAGTTGTATTAAAGTGCTATCAGATTTTTGAATTAACGTAAAAACTGCACTAATTTGATTTCCGTTTACAGAAACTACCATTGGCGCTTTAATGGTGTCAATGGTTGACAACTCTGTTATACTATCGGTTTTTACTTTCGCGCTTTTTACGATTCCAGTCATTTTTTTCGCACTTCCTTTAAAAGTGGCTTCGTATGATTCACCATCAATATTTAAGCTGTAATTACCATCAATATTATTTGGATTTACTTGTTTAATTGTCTCTTTTCGACCTCTGATCCAGTTTTCGTGGATGATACCATCTTCAAAAACATCTCCTTTTACCAAAATAAAATTAGCCAGCTTACCTGCCTCTATTGTACCAACCAGCTTGTCGACTCCTAATAATTTAGCGGGATTAATAGTGAGTGCATTCAGTGCGGCAGACTTTGGCAAACCATGTTTTACGGCAGATCTTAAATGTGTTAAAAACTTTGCTTTCTTTTTTGTTTTAAAGGCTGAAAAACTGACCTCAACCCCATTTTTATGCAAAATATACGGATTATATGGCGCCATCTCCCAATGCTTTAAATCCGACAACTTGATGTAGCGCGCTATAAAAGGATCGGTTAAATCATAAGCATCTGGAAATTCTAAGGGCACAATCATTTGCTTGAGCTCATTTTTCAATTCAACAATTCTTTGGTATGTATCGCCATGACCGAAAATTATGAAAGGTAAATTAAATTCTTCTCCAATTTTCAAAACCCGGTAAACTTCTAGCTTATCTTCTACTTCAAAAATGTGCGGTAATTTCTCAGTCTCTTTGGTCGATTTAAAAGCAATGCTTGTTTGCTCTTTTTCTGGCAAATTCATGTACCACTGGTAGTCATAAAAATACTGACGCAATAAAGCAATGGCTCCCATTTGAGAAGATGGGTAGGTTTGTTTAGAAACCCCTTTTTTGAGGGAATAATGATTGGCCCCCACCGTCTTCACAATCTCTTCTTTGATAGATTGATTTCCAAGAGTCGTTACCATAGAAGTCCCCCTCATTAGCCCATCTGTTTGATGGCTAGATATTGTTCCGTAGCCTATGCTTAGAAGTTCTTTTTTTGATTTTGCTAATTTAGAATTGTACAATGCATAAGCCTCTCTTTCTGGTCTAATGGCTTCGTTCCAATAATATGGGCCAGAAATTAAGGACGACAATTGCGGCCGAAATCCTTTTTTTAAAGACACTGCCTTTGGCATCCCCAAATTAGAATATGGATCGATAAATGATGGGTAAATAGTATAACCCGTCCTGTCAATTTTAACGGCTTCTTTTGGAATTAAAAGTGCTTTCCCAATCTTTTCAATTTTGCCATTTCTGAAAAAGAGTGTGGTATTATTAATCAACTCTTTTGCCGACACCTGAATATTAACTCCTGTGATAGCAAATAGTGTGTTCTTGGATTCCACCACGCCATTTACAGGCTCTAAATCTTGACTTTTAGCTGCAAAAACAGCCAGTGCACTTCCGAAAATAAATAAAATATATTTCAACATGTTTCTTTACTAGCCGATATTGGTTAATTTTGCGTAAAAATAAGAAAATATGTATAACGGACTACTTCACGCGCATTCAGGTTTAAGATGGATTGCATTATTCTTTATTATTGCTGCTATTGTTGTTAGCTTTACCTCTAAAAATAAGCCCTACGCAGCATCAGAAAAAAAGATGGCCTTGTTTGCTTTAATTTCAGTTCATGTTCAGTTACTAATTGGATTCGTACTTTACTTTATCAGTCCAAAAATTACGTTTCCTGAAGGCTTCATGAAGAATGCTACTTTACGTTTTTTACACATGGAACATTTGGTAGGAATGATTTTAGGTATTGCCTTAATCACGATTGGCTATTCTATTGCGAAAAGAAAGACCGAGGCTGCTGACAAAAGGAAAGCAATTAAAAGATTTTTCATCATTGGTTTTCTCATAATTCTAGTGATGATTCCTTGGCCATTCAGAGGAATGGGTAATGGTTGGTTTTAAGCTACTGAATGGAGAAAGGACACTTTACTAGCAACAATAAAGCCGAAACTGCTATTTTGGTAGGCGTTATTACTTCTGATCAAACAGAGGAAATGACCAAAGAATACATTGATGAACTGGAGTTTTTGGCATTAACTGCAGGAGCCAAAACCATGTATAAGTTTTTGCAAAGGGTTGATAAGCCGCACCCGAAAACCTATATCCGAAAGGGTAAAATGGAAGAAATTCGACAATATGTAGTGCAGCATTGTATTGACGTAGCCATTTTTGATGATGAATTGTCCCCTTCTCAATTGCGAAATATAGAAGCCACTTTAGACATTAAAATATTAGATCGTAATAATTTGATCCTTGACATTTTTGCTAGTCGTGCTAGAACATCACACTCAAAAACACAAGTTGAACTGGCTCAATACCAATACTTATTACCCCGCCTAACCAACATGTGGACTCACTTGGATAGGATGAAAGGTGGGATTGGTATGAGAGGACCAGGAGAAACACAAATTGAATCGGATAGAAGAATTGTGACTCAGAAAATTTCTTTATTAAAGAAAAAATTAATTGAAATTGACAAACAAAAGACCGTGCAACGCGGTAATAGAGGTCAATTAGTAAGAGTAGCCTTGGTAGGATATACCAATGTTGGGAAATCAACCATCATGAATTTATTAAGCAAGTCAGAAGTATTTGCCGAAAATAAATTGTTTGCTACGCTTGACACAACTGTTAGAAAAGTAGTAATTGAGAATTTACCTTTCTTATTATCAGATACTGTGGGATTCATCCGAAAACTACCCCATCAGTTAGTAGAATCTTTCAAATCAACTTTAGATGAAGTGCGGGAAGCTGATGTTCTGGTGCATGTTCTAGACATTGCTCATCCAAATTTTGAAGACCATTATAATGTGGTGAATGAAACCTTAGCTGAAATTGACAAAACTGAAAAAACAACAATTGTGGTATTCAATAAAACAGACGCTTACAATCCAACGCCCGAAGAAGTCAGTTATCACCCAGATGGCAGAAAGTATGCCTTGGAGGAATTAAAAACCACTTGGATGGCCAAGCTAAACCAAAACCGTTGTATCTTCATTTCCGCTCAAGACAAAGACAATATTGGCGAGTTTAAGCAGATTTTATACGACGAAGTGAAGGCGATTTTTCAGGTTAGATATCCTTATCATAATTTTTTGTATTAGTTATTGGTTTGGGGTTAATAGTTATTAGTTGATCCCATAACCAAAAATCTGTAACTCATAACGAGTGAGTTAAGCTCACTCTACCTCAGCTGTAAAACTCAGGGACTTATTATACCCATTTTTGAATTGAAGTAAAATTCTATGAAAAATTAATCCGCTTTCATCTTTTGGATTGTATTTTAGAGAGATTGTCGCTGATGCATTTGGAGCGATTTGTTTGTTTGAAATTGTGGTGATAGAGCAATCGCACTCGTTTAAAATGTCTTTTACTTGAATGGTATCTGAACTATTATTGGTTATAAGGAACTTAGTATCTAAAATCTCAGTACTTTTTACAATACCAAAATCGTGGTTTTGCTCATTAAATGTTAGTGGAATGACCTGGCTAGACTGCAAATCGACTGATTGGATTTCAATTTTACGTTCCAAAGCAGCTTTTCGGCTATAAACTGAATTCTTTTTATCGTTGACATTATCACTAACTAAATTATTAGCTGTGTATTCGCCATACGGAATGGCCTCTATTCTTAGTCGACCAGAAGTGAGGTATGGAGTTAATGCCCCTGAATTGTATGCTTCTAAATAATTTTTGAAACTGCTAATTCGGCGTTTGGTCAAGTTTACATTATAGTCTGACTTAGCTAACGGGCTTGCAAATCCTTTGATAGAAATAACTAAAGCTTGACCTTTTGCCAATTCTTTTTCAAGCAATTCTGAAAAAACAACTAAGTCATTCACCCCTTTTTCAACGTACTCTAAAAAGAAATCTTGAACATCTTCTTTAGCTTCTTCACCTTCGTCTCCAATTAAACCTTTGCTATACTCGCGTTTGTACTTCGATTCCAAATTAATATAGTCATCATATGTTTTAAGATAGTTCAGCTGCGTTATTGTATCAGTGGTTTTAGGGTTGGGTTGATCGTTATGAAAATATAAAGTTGGCAACCTATTATTAATTGTCAATAAGTCTGGAAATTTCTCCGCTACCTCCTTTGATTGGTTGGTATTCTTTACCATAAAAATATCATTACAGCAATTTGGATTTTTTGAGAACTCTACGCCTGTTCTATTTGAGGAAAAATAAAGATCACCAGCTACAGTATCTTTAAAAAAGTAAGTGTCATTTTGAGTGGAATTTATTGGCAATCCTAAATTTTTAGGTGAGTTAAATCGCCAATTCTGATCAATCATTTGTGCTGAAAAAATATCTTGACCACCAAAACCTTCATGCCAGCTTGAACTGAAATATAATTTATTGGAGGTAGGATCAAAAAATGGCGAAATGTCATCATCTGGTGTATTTATTTTATCTCCTAAATTAAAAACCCTTCCATATTGATTTCCATTAGTTATTTTAGAAGCCCAAATATCTAACCCACCTTTGGTTTCATATCTATCAGACACAAAAAACAGATACTCTTCGTTATTTACAATTGCTATGTGAGGCATTGTGGTAGTTCCTGCCACATCATTAATAATCTCTCCCAAACTATCTATCTCTGTTACTTTTCCGTCTGCTAATTTGCCAACAAAAATTTTACAGCCATACAATTCATTACACCTCGAAAAATAGAAGCGCTTACCGTCAGGACTCAGAGAACCATTGGCGTAATTGTAATTTTTGTTATTTATACCCTTTAGCGCTTCTACCTCAGAAAAAGTTGTTTTGAATTTATCTGCTTGGTAAATATTCACTTGATAAGACTTACTGACTACCTCTTCAGACTGTAAAACTGAATCAGCTTTTAAAGCTGTAAAAAATAATTTAGTGCCAAATACAAACGGAGCCAATTCTGTATCAGCTGAATTGACCGGATTACCAATTGATTTTACTTTCACTTGTTGATCTACCAATTGATTTTCGGCCCATAAACATGCTTTAAAATTTTGTACAGATTTAAGATAATGGTAATCTTCTC
>JBGCGA010000045.1:0-9483 GCA_045110285.1 Crocinitomicaceae bacterium
GCTTCTTGAGGTTTGCCATTCACATCAATAATTTCTAAACCCGAAAATTGACCTATTCCGTGGTCGATATGCGCTACAAAATCGCCACGGTTGAGGTTGTAAATTTCTTTTAGCGTAAGAGCTTGTTGATTTTTCCTAAAGCCATCTTTTAATTTAAATCTATGATAACGCTCAAAAATTTGATGATCTGTATAAACGGCGAGTTTTAGATCATGATTTATAAAGCCTTCATGCAGCGTTAAATTCAGAGTTGTAAATTCAACATCTGCTTTTAAATCGTCAAAAATCGAATAAATCCGTTCAATTTGCTTTGGTTGATTGGATACAATAAGCGTTTTATAGCCTTTTGCTTTCAACTGATTTAAATCTTCAATTAATAAATCGAAATTTTTATTGAAACTAGGTTGTGCTTTTATATGAAAGTCAATACAGTGTTCTTGAATAACGTCTTGGCTTCCAAATTCAATTAATGATAATTCCTTGCATTGCTTATCGAAAACAGATTTTTCGAAAAATAGATCAACTGGGGGTGATGCCTTGGTTGGTGAGTCGGGCAATGCATTGTATATTTCTAAAGCTTTTTCGTATTCTTTTTCTAAAACACCTTTTGTAAAAAGCTGGTCGCGCATCCACAATTGTGTATTCGGCCCCATGAATTCAAAGATGGTTGCGCGCTTAGTTTCAGTTAAAAAATTCTGAACATTTGGCACCACTGTTAGTCGAACATGGTTGCCAATAGACAGCTGGTTAGTGGGGTCAAATGTTCGAATAGAATCTACTTCATCTCCAAAAAACTCTACCCTATAAGGCTGGTCATTTGAATACGAAAAAATATCAATTATTCCACCACGGACTGCAAATTGACCCGGTTCATAAACAAAGTCAACTTTTTCAAAATCATACTGAATTAAAAGCTCATTAATAAAAGAAATAGAGTAAGTTTCTCCTTTCTTAATTTCTAAAATAGTTTGCGCAAACTGCTTTTTGGTAATTACTTTTTCAAATAGTGCTTCCGGATAAGTGACAACAATTGCCGTTTTATCTCTGTTTATAAATTCCAAAACTTCGGCCCTAGCCACTACATTGGCATTGTCAATGGCTTCTTCCTGATAAGGTTTTTTGTAAGAATGAGGAAAAAATAGAATATTGGATGCCTGTTTAGTAAGGCTTTGCAAGTCATTTAAAAAGTAAGCAGCCTCTTCCTTATTAGCAAGTACAATTAGGTGATGTCCATCCATTCTTTCAATGGCACTTTCCATAAAAACAGAAGTGTAGGCACCATAAATACCCTTTAAAGATATTTTTGCATTTTCGGTTGCTTTGTTTTGTAGTAAGTCTGTTATTTGTGAAGATTCAGCAACCTGTTTTTTGAATTCACTGGTGTTCATTTTCCAAAGATAATTCTAATCTTAATAATAAGGTTGCTGGATTAAGAATTTCAAACCTCAATAATTAACTCTTAACTGCGCCAACCATTAATTTAGTATCTTCGTGTTGTACAATAGGCTGTTATATAGCTTTAATCCGAATCTTATGAAAACAGGGTTGCTTTTTCTATCATTTTTTATTTGTCAATTTGGATTTAGCCAGATGACCATTGATTTGGGGAATGACACTGTTTTTTGTCCACCATACCCCGATACGGCTCAAGTATCAAATATTTTGGGATCTAATTTGATAATTTCTGGAGGTCAGCCACCCTATAACTTTGAATGGTCAACTGAGCCGTATAGCTTATCATTTGGGAATTTTACCTTGTACACTTCCGATTATTTAAACGACAGCACTATTGCACAGCCAGCACTGAGTGGAGGAAGAGACACCATGCAGTTTTATTTAACTGTTACTGATGCGAATGGTCAATCTGCAACAGATTCAATTATTGTTTATACGCCTGTATTTTATATTCATTTAGGCTATTTTATTCACCATATAACTTTGGGAGATTCAGTACACCTTAACTGCCTTAATATTGATGGAGGTATTGGGCCGTTAACTTATTTGTGGCGTCCAAATCACGGACTATTAGATTCTACAAATGCTAGTTTTTGGACAAAGCCTGAAGTGAACACGGCTTACTATGTAACTGTCACCGATTCAAAGGGTTGTAAAGTAAGGGCAGGTTCAGGTTGCATTGTTGTAGTAGAATACTTAGGAATTGATGACCTTCTTAATAGTGAAAGTTTAGTTACCCTTTCCCCTAACCCCACAACGGGCACAATTCTTTTAAAAGATGAGGAAAACATCACAAAAAACATTCAAATTTATGATGCAATTGGCCGATTTATTGCTGATGTTTTACCTAGTAGTTTCCCTTATGATTTGAGCAGTTATGCCAAAGGCACTTATTTTTTTAAAATTGAAACTGAGGAAGGAAACGAAACTAAGACAGTTGTTTTGGAATGAGTGCAGCTGGAACAGGAAGGCATTTATATACTTGCATCTAAATCTTTTAGGGAAGATTCCTAGTTTTTTGCGAAGGACACACCCCTAACCCTTCTCAAGAGGGAAATTGTGGGGAGGAGGCATGGTTGATTGTGGTAAATACCGTAAGTAAGTGATTTACTATTAAATCAAAAACACACCTTGGTGCCTGGAAAAAAAACTTCGACTAAATTTCTGACCACTCTTTAGCATCTCAAAAATACTCAGTACTAACTACTCAGTAATAAATCAATCACTCACTAATTCAATTTCAATTCTTCTATTCAAATCTCGGCCCCATTTATAAGCATTTGGCGCTATTGGCGAAGCCGATCCGTGGCCAGAATAATAGACTCTATTTGGATTTAACCCTTTTGCTATCATGTAGTCATAAACAGCTTTGGCGCGCTCTTCAGATAGTATAGTGTTCTTTTCGGTAATGCCGCTGGCGTCAGTATAACCATGTATATGAATTTTTAGGTATTGGTTTTTCTTCAGCACTAATAAAAGGTTATTAATATAATTAACCGCTACTCCAGAATCCGGCAATTCGGCACTACCGGAAGCAAATTGTAAGCTGTCAATAATAAAATTAGATTGTACCGGTTTTTGATCGGTTTTCGGTATTTTTTGCTGATTAATAAAATAGCTTAAATAAGCCGTTTCGGGTGTCTCAGAGACCTTTTCTACAGTTGGCGTCTCATCTACCAATTTAGTAGAGCTATGTTGTGTTTTAGCAAGAATTTTCACTTCAATTCTTCTATTTCCTTCTCGAGTAGATTTGTAACGATTACTGTAAATCGGCTTTTTAGGGCCATAACCTTTAAAAGTTAATCTACCGGCATCATAACCACATGCAATTAAATGATTGTAAACAAATTCTGCTCTTTTTTTAGAGATAGTAATATTACCAGCCACATTTCCTGAATTGTCGGTGTATCCACCTATTTCAACTTTTAAATAGGGGTCGGTATCCAGTGCTAATTTTAAATTTTGAATATCTGGATTTGCAGAAATATTGGGAAAACTAGTTTTATTTGGTCCAAATTTGACGTTGTACAAAACAACTTGATAACCCACAGGAATTGCTTCTGGAACGATTACCAAATGTTCAATTTCTATATGCAATGCTGAGCTATCAATATTAGCTGGCATTGGCGGACATAAACAAGATTTTAGTGAATCTGAAATAGCAAATTCTGGATACGGCTCGAATGCTTTAATTCGTTCTCGTTGTGCCTGGTACCTTGGGCTGGTATTGGCGCCATCCGTACCTAAATCCCAGTAGTTAACGGCTTCAAAATTTGAAAACCCACAATATTGTTTCAAAAGAACAGCTGAAATGAAACCGGATGCATGCCAGCCATTCCAACAGTGTAAATAAATTGGTCCAACTGAATTATCGGTTGCTGATTTGTGCACTAGTTCAACCATGTCGCGCACATGTTGGTCGTCAAAATAATCTTTTTGATAGTAGTCAAGTTCATTTTTTTGATCATTTACACAATCGCAGGTATCCCCTAACGGAGCCGTTTCAAAGTTCTCGCGGTATAGGTATACACCAGCTGAAAACCCTTCTTTACACAAGTTTTCCATTCCATCATTTGGTAGTGGATTATGGTTATTTCTTTTATCAGTGAGATGGTAATAGTTGTTTGCTCCGCCACGATATGCAACGCCGTGCAAAATAGGGCGCATATTTCTAGTGCCATAAAGGCTGTCGAATCCATTGCCCCAATTGTCAACTATTTTATACATTAAATCTGTTTCGGTATAACGTAGTTTATAATAATTGTAGTCAAACACAAACGAATCTGTTGAAGAAGTGTTTTGAGTGGAGTCACTATAAGCCGCTTCTCCCTGCCCATAAAATGGAAAAGGGACGATTACAAAAATTAGAAAAATGGCGCTTAGGGGTTTCATCATATCGCAAAAATACGTGTGCTATGGTTTATAAGGCAATTATTGTGCTAAAGTTATACACAGATTATTTTTTGTGACTTATCTTTAAATTCTCGACTGTAAAGATGGAAAATTCTGGCCCAAAAATTAATTTAAAGCAGCACCAACGTTTTAGGCGTCAATTCCCTTGGGGGCTGATTAGAAAATTGGTCATTGTTGCTACTATGATTGGGTTATTCTATTATCTGATGAATACGATTTCAGATAGTAAAAAACCAGATAACAATCCGGACAGTTATGAAATAGAAGTTGAGGTAACTTAGTCATTATATGGCTTGTTTTTTGATAGTCAAGAAATGACTGGTATTAAAAGGATAAATTATGAAAAGAATAAGATTAATTACAAGTATCATTTGTGCTGCGATAATTTTTGCCTCTTGCAATAAAAATGAAGACGACTACATTTACACTGCTGGCAGTTCAAAAAAGATGCTGGTAAAAGATTACGAAGTTTCTATAAAAGCGGTTAATAGTGGAATGGGCTATCACGCCGATTCAGTTGAGCTAGATTTAGATGATGATGGCGTGAATGATTTGTTTGGAATTAGCTTTATTGACACATTAGTTGATGAGAATTCTGATCACCAGATTGAACTTTGGTTAAAGGTTATAAACAAGCTTTTTGCTTTTTCAGAAGTTCAAAATAGCGGTAAAAAAAGCGTGATAATTGATGATATTGTTTACAGTTATGATGGTACTTTTCCTAAAAAAACAACTATTTATAAAACGGTTTGCGGAAACCAACCAAATAGTAATCCAATGTACTTTGGAAATTCACCAAAATACTTATTGGATAAAGAAAAATTTAATGAATCTGATTTCCAATATAGATTAACGTCGAACAACCCCAAAATAAATTTGAGAACAGTAAGCTTTTCATCACAAGCTTCGTATAGTTCTTCTTCTAATGGAGATTCATTGATTGGTTACCGGTTTGATTACACTGATTTGTGTAATCCCATGCCAGAAAATGTTAATTTATATTTGCCATTTTTAAAGCAAGATGGGCCAAACAAATTTTACGGTTGGCTAAAGTTGAAAATAGTAGGCAATGAAATTACTTTCATTGAAAGTGCTGTCCAAAAAGAATAACTACTCTACTGTTACCGACTTGGCTAAATTCCTAGGCTGGTCGACATTTTTACCTAGCATTACTGCTATATGGTACGATATTAGTTGGAGTGGAATTGTAGCTAAAATAGGCACTAAAACTTCATCTGTAGATGGAATGGCAATTGTGTGATCTGCTATAGCTTTTACATCAGTATCTCCTTTGGTTACAATTGCAATTATTTTTCCTTTTCTTGCTTTCACTTCTTGAATATTACTTACTACTTTCTCATAGTTTTCTCCTTCAGTAGCAATCACAAAAACCGGCATGTTTTCATCTATTAAGGCAATTGGCCCGTGCTTCATTTCTGCAGCCGGATAGCCTTCTGCATGGATATATGAAATTTCTTTTAATTTTAAGGCGCCTTCTAAGGCAATAGGGAAAGCCGTTCCACGCCCTAAATACAAGGCATTTTTAGCATCTTTATATTGCGCGGCAATCGTTTCAATATATTCGTTGCTTTCTAATAAAGTCTCAACTTTGGCAGGCAAGGCTTCCATTTCATCAAGCAACTTTTGGAAACGTTTAGGCGCAATTGTATTTCTTTCTTTACCAAGCATCATAGCCATCATAGCTAATAATGTGACTTGGGTTGTAAATGCTTTTGTAGATGCTACACCAATTTCAGGTCCAGCATGTGTGTACGATCCTGTATCGGTTATTCTTGAAATAGTTGATCCCACTACATTGACGATACCGAATAAAAACGCTCCTCTTTCCTTCGACATTTTTAAAGCGGCCAACGTATCTGCAGTTTCTCCTGATTGAGAAATGGCTATTACCACATCACCTTTTTTAATAATTGGGTTACGGTATCTAAATTCACTAGCATATTCAACCTCCACAGGAATTCGTGCTAAATCTTCAAAATAATATTCTGCTACCAATGCTGCATGCCATGATGTTCCGCAAGCAATTATGACAATTCTGTCAGCGTTAGCTATTTCCTTAATATGTGGTTTAACACCACCCAATGAAACCCATCCTTCTGTTGCATTTAATCGCCCTCTAAAACTATCGTGGATTGCCCGAGGTTGCTCGTAAATTTCTTTTAACATAAAATGCTCATATCCGCCTTTTTCTAGCGCTTCTAGTTGCATTTCCAATTCTTGGACATAAGGATTAACTTCCTTATTTGCTATGCTAATTATTCTAAAACCATGGTCTTTGTTAATAATTGCAATTTGCTCATCTTCAAGATAAACTACATTTTTTGTGTATTCGACTATGGGAGTGGCATCCGAAGCAATATAATATTCGTTTTCTCCCAGACCAATTACCAAAGGGCTACTTTTTTTAGCTGCAATCATCTTGTCCGGATTGTCTTTTGAAATCACAACAATAGCATATGCCCCAACTACTTCATTAAGTGCCAACCTTACAGCCTCTTCAATACTCGTGTCAGACTTAGTGTAAATCTCATCAATTAATTTAACCAATACTTCAGTATCTGTTTCACTTTCAAAGCGGTGACCTCTCTTAATTAATTCTTTCTTTAAAATGGCATAGTTTTCTATAATGCCGTTATGGACTAAAGCAATATTTCCATCTGAGCTAAAGTGCGGGTGTGCATTTACATCATTAGGCTCTCCATGAGTAGCCCAACGTGTATGACCAATTCCAATGTTTCCTTGTTTGTTACCTTCTCCAATAAAATCAACTAAATCTTGAACTTTTCCTTTTCTTTTGTAGATGTTCAAATTGTTTTCTTCCGTCATCAATGCAATTCCTGCACTATCGTAACCTCTATATTCTAATCTTGAAAGTCCTTTAATTAAAACAGGGTAAGCCTTTTGGTCCCCAATGTATCCTACAATTCCACACATATTAATACTCTGTATAGGTAATCACTAATTTTGTTTTGTCTTTGGCAATACTGTTTGGTCCACTAAATATAATTCTTTCTATTGAAGAACCGAAAAATGTGGGCGCAAATAGTCTATATCCCGTATTTTCAATTTCACCAGACACTATTCTTTGAAGATCTCGAGTTAATGTAAAACGAAACTCATTGTCAGTATTTGTTACAGTACCACCCTGCAAATAGTCAAATGCTGAGGTCGTAAAAAAATTATCTTTTATTCTCCCAATAAAAACTTCGTTTGATGTCTCAAATGGACTATTGCTATAGTTTTGAACTGGCACGATTAATTCGGCACTATTAATCACAACATTTCTGTTGCTAGCAAAGTCTAAAATATTCGGAAAGTGAAATTCAGGTCTAATGTGGCTTCCTTGGAAGTAAATTTTTTCTTGAGCCGCCTCTTCAGAATCAATGCTTAGCTCAAGCGGTGTTCCTGAATAGTTGAAATCAATTTTATTAAATCTTGCGCACGTAGAATTAATATTAAAAGTAAACTTCTTTTTTGTACCAGCTAAATCGTAATAAAGCACCATATTAGAAAGAGCATCAAGCAAGTTAAAGTACAAGACGGTTCCTTCGTTTTCATTAAAATTGTTTGAACTGTTAGTTTTAATATACAGGCCTTTGAAAAAGCTTGTAAAATTATCATTCGAAGTCATTTGAGCGGCATTGTTTATCAGAAAGTCGCCAAAAGCAGTTGTTAAGTTTAGTCGCAGCATAGGAGCCAAAGTATCGTCTTCTAAATAAACTAAAGATTGAGGTTTTGGCCTTTTTGTTTCCGTTCCTGGAATAATTAAACTATTACCAGTTGTGCTTACTTCTGTTTCGCGAAAATAAGTGTCGTCTTTTGTTAAGAGGTCAGTAATTTCAAATACTTCAAAAGAAAGGTCGGTGAGGTCTCCGTAGTGCAATCTATCCGCATACACGAACGATAATACAACAGAATCCACTGTAATTAAGTTAACATCACCAAAGTTAGGAGACTCTGAAGACAAGCGGATTTGTGTCACAATGCCACAGTCTACTTTTCCAGTTTCCGGATCGTTTAGCGCTCCCAATAAGTTATTTGTTTTTTCATCAGTTGATAAACTGTCTGTGATGACAGATTTGGTAATAACTGTAAAGGTATCTTGCTTAACAATGTTTAAGCCATTTGGATTTATATCACCACCTATGGTACTAATTTCTTTTTTACAACTGGTGAAAATAAAAAAGGCTAATAAAAAACTAGCGGAAAGTTTAATAACTTCCCGCCGTCTTTCTGTTTTGTATTTTTTTGTCATTTTATTCAACTAGTTCACCTACTAAAAGGTCGTAAAACTCATCAACAGGCTTCACGCTATTTTCTTCAGGATGATATTCTAGTGTTGGAACCGATAATGTTTCCATAAAATCACTAAGCTCTGCATGAATGCTTTCACACCCTTGAATAACACCATCTGCAATAGACATGGCCATTTTGTTCAATTCCAAAAAGCTTCCTTTGCCTATGCGGTCGTAATCTTCCGGACTGAACCCGTCAAAATTAAGTTTTTCTTTTAATTTAGAATTTAAATTTTTGTTAAAATCTTTATCGTAAACAGAGTACACAACTTTTACATCAGAAAAGTGCGGATCGTTGGCATATAGCTTTTTAACATATAAAACTGCAAAAGCACTCATCCAGCCATGACAGTGGATAATATCTGGTTTCCATCCTAATTTTTTGACTGTTTCCAAAACTCCTCGGCTAAAAAACATGGCGCGCTCGTCATTGTCATCAAAGTCTTCTCCATCACTATTTGTTACTGTTGCCTTTCTCTTAAAAAAGTCGTCGTTATCAATGAAGTAAACTTGAATTTTTGCTTGAGGCACTGATGCCACTTTAATAATTAACGGATGATCAATGTCATCTATAATTAAGTTCATTCCTGACAGTCTAATTACTTCATGTAACTGGTGTCTTCTCTCATTTATGCATCCAAATCTTGGCATAAAAGCCCTGATTTCTTTCCCGCTCTCCTGTATTCCCTGAGGTAATTTTCTTGCTATACTTGAAATGGTAGAGGATGGTAAAAAAGGTTGAATTTCTTGAGAAATAAAAAGTACTTTTTTCTTATCCATAATCGATTTAATGATTTCT
>JBGCGA010000046.1:0-14482 GCA_045110285.1 Crocinitomicaceae bacterium
AATTGTCCGCTATTGGCATTAGAATATGCTGCATTAATTACAGGCAGAGTTCCGTCCGTTTGGCCGACTAAAAACACATTATCATTCCTGTCGATATCAACAAATATTGCTTGGTCATAAGTTGAAGTTCCAAAGTACGTAGACTGGATTATTGCAGAACCATCTCCTTCAATTTTCGCCACAAAACCATCAGTTTTCCCGCCCAAATAATTAGGATTTAGGCCACCTAAAGTACCCGGTAAATTAGTAGATGACGTTCCACCAGCAATAAGAACATTATCTGAAGAATCAATTTTTAATGAGTAGCTTGCATCATTTTCAGAGCCTCCAAAATAGCTAGACCATATCATGGATTCGAAATTGGCAGCTAGCTTAAACAAAACACCATCTTGTTGCCCTGCATTGTTCGATTGAAATGCATTTTGTGTTGGAAAATCGGTTGATCTTGTACTAGAGGTAATCAAAACATTATTTCCTTCATCTAACATAATTTCTCCCCTAAACTGATCTCCAAAATTGGAGGTTAAGGAATCGTAAGCTGCAACTGTATTATAATCTCCAGAAGACACCTTGTAGTTTACCCCATCATTGGCACTACCTCCAACATAAGTGGAACCTAATAAGTTTAAACCATCTGAGCTCATTTTAGCCACATAAATGTCAGATCCAACTGTTCCAAAATTGACCCCATTAAATTGCACTACAAAATTCGACCCTCCAGCATGATTAGTTTGAAAAGCAGTTGTTTGCGGAAAAATAGGGAAATTAGTGCTTGACGTAGCTCCATACAAGTATACATTGTCATCTAAATCACAAATTAAACTATGTGCCGTTTCGGTTCCTTGGGTATTGTCTCCTCCGCCAATAAAATTAGTCCATAGCATCTGAGTACCGTCCTCAGAGTATTTAGATACAAAAACATCAGTAGTAATTGAATTAGCCACATTAGGAATAGTAATATTTGATTGTGTATTCCAAGCTAACGCAGGTGTTGGGTATGCGTTTCCATAAATCATTCCAGCACTATATGCTTTGCCGTCGTAGGCATAAGTAGCAGTCATTCCAAAATTATCAGAGGGAGATCCACTATAGGTAGCAAACACCAATACAGGGTCAATTATCAATTCTAACTCTTTATCGTAATTCCCCAATTCAAAACTAAGCACATTATCAACCAATTTAAAATCGCATTCAATTTCTAAAATTTTACCATTTTTAATTTGATAGGCGTATGGCTTTTCTTCAACTACTTTCCCCGCCTCAATTGTAATTTCTAAATCTCCTTTTTTATTTATTTTCAATTTTGATTGGCCATTGTATCGCAGTTGAATTTGATTGGGCTTAGCATTTGGCATAACTTTAAATTCATATTTTAATTGCCCACTCTGTTCAAAAAACCGAGCATTAATTCCTTTGTAAAGTTCTTGATAACTTATATCGTAATACCCAAAACATCTACTGGCCCATTTTTCAGATTCATTTCCTAAAAAAAAGTTATAGTATTCTGAGGTTCTATTCCGCTTGGTTGTAGTAGCATTTGCAAGGCAGTTTACAAATTGTACATACAGATAACTCTCCTCTATTTTAGGATTGTCAATGTGTTTATGACTAAAATCAGCATGGTGAATATGACCGGCATCTATAAACTGATGTAAAACCCCTGTTTGTTCTAACCAAATATTTCCAAAATCGACATCTGCCTTAAACAGAGTCTTAACTGGCCACTGGCCTTTGTTTTCCACGAATTTATAGTTTCCAACAACCTGCTCTATTTCCTGCCCTAAAGCTGAAAACATAACAAACGCAACCATCAATGACAGGGAAAAACCTTTCATAACACTAAATTAAGCAATTTAAAAATAGCTACTGAAATAAAGACTGTTAATATTGGAAGATGGTTGCGCGAAATTTCTTTTTGCTCATCTATTGAACTTTAATGATTTTTGCTAAATAAGTCTGATTCGAAAACTCGATTTTACAGACATTTACACCGATAGGAAGATTGAAAACATCAAATTTAAACGTATGCTGCCCTGCCAATAAATTTGAGTCTAATTTCTGATCAACGTTATTACCCCATCTGTCAAAATAAGTTAGCAAGACATGATCATTCACCGAAACATACAAACTGATAGAAATGCTATCGTTTGCTGGAATAGGATGCAAACAATAAGGTTTTGAAAAATCACCGCAAGCGCTTTCAAAATCATCAATTTGATGATTGGCATCCTTTCGACAACTTAAAAACAATACACCAATAAAAAAGAAAACCAAAACTTTCAGCACGTGATAAAAGTAATTATTTTCAATTAATTTAGAAGCACTTGAAGCAACAACTTAAATACAATCATCAGTAATAGTAGCTATTACCATAAGTGAAGATTTCAATAATACTTCAACAATTAATTTGAAATCGTTCAGTATAATCAAAAAAGAATTAAATTTGCTAGCATAAATTTTATAACCAAAATCATGGCAAATCAATTTCAAGCTCAGATAGATGAGTTTATGGCTAAAGTAAAATTAACTAACGGACATGAGACCGAATTTTTACAGGCTGTTGAGGAAGTAGCAGAAGCTATTATCCCATTTATGGATGAAAACCCAAAATACGCAGGTATTAATTTATTGGAGCGTATGGTTGAACCAGAAAGAACTATCATTTTCAGAGTTCCTTGGTTAGATGACAATGGAGATATTCAAGTAAATAGAGGTTTTAGAGTAGAGTTCAACTCAGCTATTGGGCCATACAAGGGTGGATTAAGATTTCACCCATCTGTCAACTTATCTATTTTAAAATTTTTAGGTTTTGAGCAAGTGTTTAAAAACTCTTTGACAACATTACCAATGGGTGGTGGTAAAGGTGGATCTGACTTTAACCCTAAAGGGAAGTCAGATAATGAAGTGATGAAATTTTGTCAATCATTTATGACTGAATTATCTCGTCATATTGGGCCAGATACAGATGTACCTGCTGGAGATATTGGTGTAGGTGGGCGTGAGATTGGCTATATGTTTGGTCAGTATAAAAGATTAAGAAACGAATTTACTGGTGTATTAACTGGTAAAGGACGAAACTGGGGTGGTTCTTTAATTCGTCCTGAAGCGACAGGATATGGAACAGTATACTTTGCTAAAGAAATGCTAGCAACTCAAAACGATTCATTTGAAGGAAAAACAGTAGTTATATCTGGATCTGGAAATGTAGCACAATATGCTTGTGAAAAAGCAACTCAATTTGGTGGTAAAGTAATCACTATGTCAGATTCTAAAGGATATATTGTAGATCCTGCCGGAATTGATGCTGATAAATTAGCTTGGGTAATGGATTTAAAAAATAATAAAAGAGGAAGAATTTCTGAATACGCAGCACAATTCCCAGGTTCAACTTTTCACGAAGGGAAAAGACCTTGGGGTGAAACTGCTCACATTGCATTACCGTGCGCCACTCAAAACGAGTTAAACGGTGAAGAAGGGAAAACACTAATTGCAAATGGATGCATTTGTGTGGCTGAAGGGGCCAACATGCCTTGTACTCCAGAAGCCATTGCTGCATTCCATGCTGCACATATTTTATTTTCTCCAGGAAAAGCGTCTAACGCTGGTGGTGTTGCCACTTCTGGTTTAGAAATGTCACAAAACTCTTTGCGTTTATCTTGGTCTGCTGAAGAAGTAGACGAAAAACTACATGGAATTATGGTGTCAATTCACGAAGCATGTGTTGAATATGGTAAAGATGCCAATGGATATGTTGATTATGTAAAAGGTGCAAACATTGCAGGATTCGTAAAAGTTGCGGATTCAATGATGGACCAAGGCCTAGTCTAAAAAAACAGGTTTTAGCTGTTGAATATTAGCGTTAAGCTATTGTAAAATACAATCACTGACAGACGTCAGCTCATGAATTTTACAATGTACGCTTGCCCTAATCTTCAAACCTAAAATCAGTTTTTGATATCTTAATAGAAACTTTGAACCGCTTTCACTTTGTGAAGGCGGTTCTTGTTTTTGGATCACTTGAATATTGGTGTTTTGCTATTGTAAAATGCAATCACTTATTAACAAAACATATAACTTCAAAATTATTTTGTCGTATGAGCAGAGCCGAAGTTAAGGACCGGTTTTAACAAACTTCTTATTATATAGTTCATCATCTTTCAAAATGGATACAACATAAGGCCCAGCAGCCAATTCTTGAATTGATATATTTTGTTCAGGAGTGTTAGATTCTAGCACTAATTGACCTGATAAGTTGTAAATTTTGAGATTTTCGTATAGTTGATTGATTTGAAGTACATTTGATTGTAAAATGATTTTAAAATTTTTCATTTCGGATTCATCAGTGCTTAGAAATTGTGTAGAGACGCAAGGCGTTTCACTTTGGCACCCTTGAGCATCAGTTACCCATGCAAAATATGATCCATGACATAAATTTTGTCCACTTCCAAAACTCATAGTGTCAACGCAAGAAAAAACAGAAGTTTGAAATGGCGCTACTCCACCTTGGATGGCAAACGCTGTAACCTCACCATCACAGGCTTGAACGCTAGAATTTGGGTTTGATACAATTAATACAACCTCAAATGGATTATATTGAAAAATCGTTAGTATTTGGATTAGTGAACATAACTGTGTCCGTAGGAGTAATAAATGTAAGAGGTACTATTCCATTTGTCACTTTAAGGTGTATTCTCCCAACACAGGAATCCCCACAAACATTAATTTGCCATGGTATTGAAAGGCCACATTGACTATAAGCACTACTTAGGCTAAAGATTGTACTAAAAAGTAAAAATATTCTTTTCATAACGAGTGAATTTGGACTTCAATAAAACTACTAAATATAAGTCAACAACTGTATGCAAGTATTTTTTTCGGTTGTTTTAATTGATTACTCTGCAGTGTAAGTAAGATGACAAGTTTTTAATTGAAAACTTTATCTTTAGGGAAATTCAATAATAGAAAATGCAAAACATTACTTTCCAATTAATACCTCCTTTAGAAATCATTACAGCACTTCCCCTATTAATGCTTCTAAACAAAAATGAAACGGCAGAAGTTCTATCGGAAAGATTGCTTGAAATGAGCACTCAAAATTACGAATGTGTTGGCATCTATGACAGTGAAAAATTAATTGGAATATCTGGATTATGGTTTCAAACCAGACATTATAGTGGGAGGAGTATTGAACCAGACCATGTCATCATTCACGAAGACTATCGAAATAAGGGTTTAGGAAAACTATTATTTGATTGGATTGACAGTTATGCTAAAAGAAAAAACTGTACGGCTGTAGAGCTAAATAGCTATGTTGCCAATACAGCGTCACATAAGTTTTACTATAATGAAGGCTTTGCAATCATGGGGTTTCACTTCGTGAAAAAGTTTTGATTAGTCTTCCTCTACTAATGCTTCACCATGGTGCGGGCAGTATTTCCAGCCACCATTCATAGGCTCATCATCAACCGGACATATTTTTTTAGGAAGCAAAGAACCTAAAGGGGTTTTAACTTCGTGATGCTCGCTAAAAAGCTTAAAGTCAACTTTACCACCAGCTAACGGATCTGCTATTCTCTTACCATCAACATTATCACTAAAAACGTAAAAATGGAAATTTTCTCCCATATTCCCAATCAAACTTTTAAGAACTGGCTTAAATGCTGCTAGAAGAACTTCAACTTCAACACTGATATCGCCATCATTTAAAGGCTTGTACTTCTCCCCATTTTGTCCAGTTACTACTAAACTCTTTTTGATCGCTTTGTAAGACTCATACTCCATATTAATGCCAGCATCCATTGATCCATGAACTACTCCTACCAAAAATATTTCGCTCAATGAATTCAGCATATCTTCTTTTTGCGTTTCTGTTAAACTTTTGTCATCTGCCAGCGCAACTGACCAAAATTCAACAGGGATCCACCAAATAATTTTCACCTCTTCAGTTCCCCCTGACGAAATTTGAGTTTCTGCTAAAAACTGATCTAAATCAACTTTTGGGCTTTGGCCAAAACATAGTGAAAATTGAAATAATATAGTAACTAATAATATCTTTCTTAAAATCATTGAAATCTGTTTAATTAATGAACCACAATATAATTATTATAAAAAAAAAGCGAGTCTGTTTGGACCCGCTTTTTAAAAAGTTTTCGTTTTTAATTAAGCTTCAGTTGTTGGCCCACCAAAATTCATTGGCATCCCTGCATTCTGAGGATTATTTTCTTTAATAGTACCATGAATTGATTCAAATTTACTCACATTTTCAGCCATTGCTCTTGCTAACTTCTTGGCATTGTCAGGTGTCAAAACAATTCTTGATTTTACTTTCCCTTTTGGAATTCCTGGCATTAATTGAATAAAATCAACGATAAATTCACTGTGTGAATGTGTTATAATTGACAGATTAGAGTATAACCCGTCAGCTATTTCTTCCGGTAACTCTATATTGATTTGATTTTCTTTTTGATCGCTCATAATAACTTGTATTAAAAAAAACGCCTCGGTCTAATTTAGCACAAGCTAAATGGACTCGAGGCGTTTAAAGTATGATTTATTTACTCTTCTATTTCTTCAATAGATTCCGCAACTTCTTCAGTGAAAGTGTCTACACTACCCACTTTAATGTTTTCGAACTCTCTGAAACCTGTACCTGCTGGAATTTTGTGCCCAACAATTACGTTTTCTTTTAAGCCTAGTAAATTATCTTGTTTTCCTGTAAGTGCAGCCTCGTTCAATACCTTAGTTGTTTCTTGGAAAGAAGCTGCTGAAATGAAACTACGTGTTTGCAATGACGCCTTAGTAATACCTTGAAGCATTGGTGTAGCAGTTGCTGGAACTGCTTCGTATGCTTCAATTAAAGCTTTATCTTTACGCTTTAGCATAGTGTTTTCATCACGCAATCTTCTTGCAGTTATAATTTCGCCTGCCTTTACGCTTTCAGAATCACCTGCACCAGTTACAACCATTTTACCGAATAAAGCATTATTTTCTTCAAAGAAATCGGCTTTGTGAATTGATTGACCTTGAAGGAACTTAGTGTCACCTGGATCAACAATATCAACTTTCAACATCATTTGACGAACAATAACCTCAAAGTGCTTATCATTAATTTTCACACCTTGCAATCTATATACTTCTTGTACTTCGTTTACTAGGTATTCTTGAACAGCTGTAGGGCCCTTGATATTTAAAATATCCTTTGGCGTAATTGCGCCATCAGATAATGATTGTCCCGCCTTTACATAGTCATTTTCTTGCACTAAAATATGCTTAGATAATGGTGCTAAGTATTTACGTTTTTCACCGTCTCTTGATTCAACAATTACTTCTCTGTTACCACGTTTAATTTTACCGTATGAAACAATACCATCAATTTCAGTAACTGTAGCTGGGTTAGATGGATTTCTTGCTTCAAATAACTCTGTTACTCTTGGAAGACCACCAGTAATATCACCCGACTTTCCTGAAACTCTAGGAATTTTAACCAAAATCTCACCTGGTTCAGCCTTAGCACCATCACTTGTGATAATGTGAGCTCCAACTGGTAAAGAGAATGATTTAATTGCTTCCTTAGTTTTAGGATCAACAACCTTAATTGTTGGTGCAATTTTCTTATTTCTGGTTTCAATAATTACCTTTTCAGTAAATCCTGTTTGCTCATCAATTTCTTCACGGAAAGTTTCGCCTTCATTGATGTGTTCAAATTCAACTTTACCTTTAACATCAGAAATGATTACAGCATTGTATGGATCCCACGTACAAATTACATCACCTTTCTTAACTTTTCTCTTTCCTTTTAATTCAAACTGTGAACCGTAAGGAATAATGTGAGTAGAAAGTACTGAATTGTTTTCCTCATCAATTACTTTCACTTCACCAGATCGTCCAATAACAATCTCTACATCTGTTCCGTCTTCACCTTTTTTAGTAATGGTTTTAATATCATCCATTTCCAGTTTTCCGGTAAATTTAGCTTTGATAGAAGATTCATCAGCAATATTAGAAGCCGTACCACCTACGTGGAAAGTTCTTAATGTTAACTGAGTACCTGGTTCACCAATTGATTGTGCAGCAACAACACCAACAGCATCACCTTTTACAGCAATTTGACTAGTTGATAGATTTCTTCCATAACATTTTACACAAACTCCTCTTTTCAACTCACATGTTAAAACAGATCGAACTTCAACTTCTTCAATTTCTGCTGCCTCAATCGCACGAGCAAATTTCTCAGTAATTTCTTCTCCACTTTCTATAATTAACTCTCTTGTATCAGGATGTTTAACATCCACAACAGCAGTTCTACCTAAAATACGGTCGTATAATGATTCAGTAATTTCATCATTTTTCTTCAATGCAGAAACGGTAATTCCTCTAAGGGTACCACAGTCTTCTTCATTAATGACAACATCTTGAGCAACATCAACTAAACGACGAGTTAAATAACCGGCATCTGCCGTTTTAAGTGCTGTATCGGCCAAACCTTTACGAGCACCGTGAGTAGAGATGAAGTAATCAAAAATTGTAAGACCTTCTTTAAAGTTAGATAAAATTGGATTTTCAATAATATCTTGTGATGACGCACCAGATTTCTGTGGTTTTGCCATCAATCCTCTCATTCCTGACAACTGACGAATTTGTTCTTTAGAACCCCTTGCTCCAGAATCCATCATCATAAATATAGAGTTGAATCCTTGCTGATCGGTTTTAATTTTATCCATCAATCTAGACGTTAATCTAGTGTTGGTATGCGTCCAAATATCAATAATTTGGTTGTAACGCTCATTATTAGTAATAAGACCCATGTTGTAATTCGACATTACTTCATCAACGTCTTTTTCTGCAATATCAACTAGTTCTTCTTTTTCCTTTGGAATAATTACATCATCCAATACAAATGATAATCCACCAGAAAATGCCATATTATAACCTAAAGTTTTAATATCATCTAAGAATTCAGCAGTTCTTGCAGATCCGCATTTTTCTAAAACTTTAGAAATAATATCTCTCAAGGCTTTTTTAGTTAAAATATCATCAACGAATCCAACTTGTTGTGGAACGTGCTCATTAAACATCACTCTACCTGCAGTAGTTTCAATAATTTGAGAAGTAACATCACCGTTATCATCCATGATATCGTAACGTACTTTTATTTGAGCGTGAATATCTAATTTTCCTTCGTTAATGGCAATATTTACTTCTTCAGCAGAGTAAAAAGTACCACCTTCACCTTTTACAATAAAGTCTTTTGTACTCTTTCTTAATTTGGTCATATAGTATAGACCAAGAACCATATCTTGAGAAGGTACGGTAATAGGTGCTCCGTTAGCTGAGTTACGAATATTGTGCGAAGACAACATTAATAATTGAGCTTCCAAAATAGCTGCGTTACCTAATGGTAAGTGAACGGCCATTTGATCCCCATCAAAATCGGCGTTAAATGCCGTACAAACTAATGGGTGAAGTCTAATCGCTTTTCCTTCAATTAATTTTGGTTGGAAAGATTGAATACCTAATCTGTGAAGTGTTGGGGCTCTGTTTAAAAGCACTGGATGTCCTTTTAAAACATTTTCTAAAATATCCCACACCACTGCTTCTTTTTTGTCAACTATTTTTTTAGCGGACTTGACTGTTTTTACAATCCCTCTTTCAATCAATTTTCTGATGATAAATGGCTTGTATAATTCAGCAGCCATATCCTTAGGTAAACCACATTCGTGCAGTTTCAAGTTTGGTCCAACAACAATTACAGAACGTGCAGAATAGTCGACACGTTTACCAAGTAAGTTTTGACGGAACCGACCTTGTTTACCTTTTAATGAATCAGATAAAGATTTTAATGGTCTGTTAGATTCAGTTTTTACAGCTGATGACTTTCTTGAATTATCGAATAATGAATCTACAGACTCCTGTAACATTCTTTTTTCGTTTCTTAAAATTACTTCAGGAGCTTTAATTTCCAACAATCGCTTTAAACGGTTGTTTCTAATTATTACCCTTCTGTATAAATCATTCAAATCAGACGTTGCAAATCTACCACCATCTAACGGCACTAACGGACGTAATTCTGGTGGAATAACTGGTACCACCTTCACAATCATCCATTCTGGTCTGTTTTCAACTCTTGTATGAGAATCTCTTAGAGCTTCTACAACTTGTAGACGTTTTAAAGCTTCTTTTTTACGTTGTTGAGACGTTTCAGTGTTTGCACTATGTCTTAAATCGAAAGACAAAGTATCTAAATCTAATCTTTGTAATAAATCATGTAAAGCCTCTGCACCCATTTTCGCAATAAACTTATTTGGGTCAGAATCTTCTAAATACTGATTCTCTTTTGGCAATTCATCAATGATGTCTAAATACTCTTCTTCGGTTAAGAAGTCCATGTATTCTAAAGTTTCATCATCTTGACGTTCTGCAATACCTTTTTGAATTACTACATATCTTTCGTAATAGATAATTTGATCCAATTTTTTAGTTGGCAAACCTAAAAGGTAACCAATTTTATTAGGTAAAGAACGGAAATACCAAATGTGAGCAACAGGAACCACCAATGAAATGTGTCCCATTCTCTCTCTACGTACTTTCTTTTCTGTTACTTCAACACCACAGCGGTCACAAACAATTCCTTTATATCGGATGCGTTTATATTTACCACAATGACATTCGTAATCTTTTACAGGTCCAAAAATACGTTCACAAAATAAACCATCTCTTTCAGGTTTATATGTTCTGTAATTTATAGTTTCAGGCTTTAAAACTTCACCAAACGATTTCTCTAAAATCTGCTCTGGAGAGGCTAAACTAATTGTAATTCTATCAAAATTACTTCTGGTCTGTGTTTCTTTTCTGTAAGCCATGTTAATTTTTTTTTATTAATAAATTCTTAAATTAGTCTAAAGTGATGTTCAATCCTAAACCTGCCAGTTCGTTTAACAATACGTTAAATGATTCTGGAATACCAGGCTCTTGGAATGGCTCACCTTTTACAATCGATTCGTAAGCTTTCGCTCTACCAATTACGTCATCCGACTTAATTGTAAGAATCTCTCTTAAGATGTTAGACGCACCGTATGCTTCAAGTGCCCAAACTTCCATCTCACCAAAACGCTGACCACCAAACTGTGCTTTACCACCTAAAGGTTGTTGCGTAATTAATGAATATGGTCCGATTGAACGCGCATGCATTTTGTCATCTACCATGTGACCTAATTTAAGCATGTAAATTACCCCAACTGTTGCTGGTTGATCAAATCTCTTACCTGTTCCACCATCAATTAAGTGTGTTTTACCAAATCTAGGCACTCCTGCCTTATCCGTATACTCATTAATTTCTGGAATAGAAGCTCCGTCAAAAATTGGCGTCGCAAACTTTACACCTAACTTTTCTCCAGCCCATCCTAAAACAGTTTCATAAATTTGACCAAGGTTCATACGAGATGGCACACCAAGTGGATTCAATACAATATCAACAGGTGTTCCGTCATCTAAGAATGGCATATCCTCTTGTCTAACAATATTGGCTACAATACCCTTATTACCGTGACGACCTGCCATCTTATCACCAACCTTTAGCTTACGCTTTTTAGCTACATAAACTTTGGCCATTTTTACAATTCCATTTGGTAATTCATCACCAACTGCAATTTGGAATTTTTTACGTTTGAAAATTCCTAATAAATCATTTGCTTTAATATTGAAGTTATGCAATACACGTTGAATTAATTTATTCACGTGGTCATCCTTCGTCCACTCATATGGACTGACAATAGAAAAGTCAACTGTTAAAAGGTTCTTTTCAGAAAATTTAATTCCTTTTTTAAGAATTTCTTCTTTAAAGTTATTGAAAACTCCATTAGATTTATTAGAACCTAATATATCTAATAATTTCCCAATTAATTCAAGCTTTAAAGTAGCTGCAGCCTTATCGTATTCTGCATCCAACTCAGCCATAATTGGCTTATCTTTTGCTTTCTGCTTTCTATCTTTAATTGCTCTAGAAAATAATTTTTTATCAATTACTACACCTCTCAATGATGGAGAAGCTTTTAATGATGCATCTTTTACATCACCCGCTTTATCTCCAAAGATGGCCCGTAATAATTTTTCTTCTGGAGACGGATCAGTTTCACCTTTTGGTGTAATTTTTCCAATTAAAATATCTCCTTCTCTAATTTCAGCACCAACCCTAATAATTCCGTTTTCATCCAAGTCTTTTGTAGCCTCTTCAGACACGTTAGGAATATCAGCAGTTAATTCTTCAATACCTCTTTTGGTATCTCTAACATCAACTGAGTATTCATCAATGTGCACAGATGTGAAAATGTCATCTCTTACTACTTTTTCAGAAATTACGATTGCATCCTCAAAGTTATAACCTTTCCAAGGCATAAATGCCACTTTCAAGTTTTGACCTAACGCTAGTTCACCAGCTTGAGTTGCGAATCCTTCACACAATACTTGATCTTTTTCAACTCTTTGTCCTTTTTCAACAATAGGACGTAAGTTCATTGATGTGCTCTGGTTAGTTTTTTGAAACTTAACTAAATTGTATGTTTTTACATCTCCCTCAAAGCTTACTAATCTATCTTCGGCAGACAAATCATATCTAATTTTGATTTCATTTGCATCAACATATTCTACAACTCCGTTTCCTTCTGCATTAATTAAAACTCTTGAATCACGCGCTACTAGCTTTTCAATACCAGTACCTACAATTGGCGAATTAGGTTTCAATAACGGCACTGCTTGACGCTGCATGTTAGATCCCATCAAGGCACGGTTGGCATCATCATGCTCCAAGAATGGAATAGAAGAGGCAGCAATTGAAGCAATTTGGTTAGAACCAACATCCATCAAGTCAATTTGCTTAGGCTCAATCACAGGGAAATCACCTTCTTTTCTTGCTTTAATTCTTGTGCCTTTAAATGCACCGTTTTTATCTAAATCTTTATCAGCTTCAGCAATTAACTTACCTTCTTCCTCTTCGGCACTTAAATAAATCGGTGCAGTTGAAGTATCAACCTTACCTTTATTTACTTGCCAATATGGTGTTTCAATAAAACCTAAGTTGTTAATTTTTGCATAAACACATAATGAAGAAATTAAACCAATATTTGGTCCTTCAGGTGTTTCAATTGTACACAACCTACCGTAGTGAGTATAGTGAACATCACGCACTTCGAATCCTGCTCTTTCTCTGGATAAACCTCCTGGTCCAAGGGCAGATAGTCTTCTTTTGTGAGTTACCTCCGACAATGGATTCGTTTGATCCATGAACTGAGATAGTTGGTTTGTGCCGAAGAATGAATTGATAACAGATGATAATGTCTTTGCATTAATCAAATCGATTGGTGTAAACACCTCGTTATCTCTTACATTCATTCTTTCACGGATGGTACGAGCCATACGTGCTAAACCAACACCGAATTGATTATTTAATTGCTCACCTACAGTTCTTACTCTTCTGTTAGATAAGTGGTCAATATCATCAATTTCAGTTTTTGAGTTAATTAACTCAATTAAATATTTAATGATTAGGATGATGTCATCTTTGGTCAGTACTTTTTGATCAATTGAAGTATCTAGTCCTAATTTTTTATTGATTCTATAACGCCCAACTTCACCTAAATCGTAACGGGTATCTGAGAAAAATAATTTATCAAATACATTTCTTGCTGTATCGAAATCTGGCGGCTCAGCATTTCTTAATTGTCTATAGATATGCTCAACTGCTTCTTTTTGCGAGTTAGATGTATCTTTTTGTAGCGTATTGTAAATAATAGCGTAATCTGCACTATTTACATCTTCTTTATGTAAAATGATTGTTTTTGCGTTTGCATCTAGTATCATTTCTATGTGCTCATCTTCTAGAAGAGTTTCACGATCAAGAACAACTTCGTTTCTTTCAATAGATACAACTTCACCAGTATCTTCATCAACGAAATCTTCAATCCAAGTTTTAAGCACTCTTGCCGCTAATTTACGACCCATCACTTTTTTCAAACCTGACTTTGATACCTTTACTTCATCAGCAAGGTCAAAGATTTCTAAAATATCTTTATCACTTTCGTAACCAATTGCTCTGAACAATGTAGTTACAGGTAATTTTTTCTTACGATCGATATAGGCATACATAACACTGTTAATGTCTGTAGCAAATTCAATCCATGATCCTTTAAAAGGAATAATTCTTGCGGAATATAATTTTGTTCCGTTGGCGTGACGGCTTTGACCGAAAAATACACCAGGTGAACGGTGCAATTGAGAAACAATTACACGCTCAGCACCGTTTACCACAAATGAACCCTTAGGTGTCATGTATGGAATAGTACCTAAATAAACATCTTGAACAATTGTTTCGAAATCCTCATGCTCAGGATCAGTACAGTAAAGTTTCAAACGAGCTTTAAGCGGAACACTATAAGTCAAGCCACGTTCAATACATTCTTGGATAGAATATCTTGGTGGATCGATAAAGTAA